>CAZFWM010000157.1:0-16480 GCA_964522545.1 uncultured Thermodesulfobacteriota bacterium | reverse complement strand
ACTTGGAAGTTGCGAGGCGCGATAGCGACGAAGCAATCCACTGAGCACCCTGGCAGGTTGAGTTCGGGGGATTGCTTCGTCGCTATCGCTCCTCGCAACTTCCATAACTTTTTCCGTATTCCCCTTGGTTTCTCTTCTCTCTGCGTCTCTGCGACTCTGCGTTAATTCTCTTCTCATCGCCCCAAAAGCCGCCACCAGAGCCGGTGAAGCCGGCGCCTCCAGCGCCGCCTCACAAGAAAGCGCACTCCCTGGTGCATCTCTTTACGACTGTCCTCGAAATACCGTCTCAGAAAGCGGATTCGGTCGCGTACCGTGATGCATCCGGCGCTCCGGACCCACTTCTCTATGTAGCGATCGAGCCGCTCGAGATTCTTCAAGCGCTGCGCCGGAGAGAGCCTCGCCCGAATGCGCGACCGATCCAGGTCGATGAGATGGAGCCTGGGTGCGGTTTCGTCGTCATTTTGTAACAAAATATTTTTTAGATGTAAATCAGCGTGGACCAGACCGGCACGGTGCATGGCGCCGATCAGATCGGCGGTGGCCCGTATCACAGTGCGCTTCTTTCGCAGATCCTCCCGGCCGGGTGCAGGGGGCCTTGAGGAGATCCAGGAGAGCAGGTCCTCACTATCCCGGACCTCGACCGTGCAGACCCATCCCCTGTACAGACCCGGCAGGACTCGCTCGGACGCGGCGATCAGCACGGCGGGGCTCGATACCCCGGCCTTTCGTGCCTGCTCGCTCACCTCGAGCTCCCGGAGAGGGCGATCCGGGCCGAAATGGAGATCCCTCAGAAGCAGGCGCACCAGTCCACCCCGCTCGGCCCGCCGCACCACCATCCGCTCATCCCCCGACCCCGGGACCGGGATGGAGAGGGTGCGGGACCGGCCGCGGTAGGCGTGCGTCTCCGGCCCGGAAGCCCGGGCCATTGCATCCATGCCGGACGAGGCCGTCGGAAGAAGACGGTCCTTGTAGTCCGAGCGGATGACCAGGGTGGTCCTGCCCAGGACGACCCGATCGAATCCGGGGGGGATCTTGGTGCGCATTTGTCCTGTTCTGCTCCCTTGTTCCATGGCCCCAGGATTACGGGGCCTAATTATTCAATATTATTATCTATGCGAGATTAATACAACGGCTTTTTCGTGCCGTGCCCGGCGATTGACTTTCACCCACCCGTCTCCTAACGTATGAACGCGACACAATGCGTCTTTTAAGAGCAACCCGAAGCGACCTCGACATGAAAACACCCTCCCAGATCGACCGCATCCTGATCGTGCGCCTGAGCGCGATCGGCGACGTGGTGAACACCCTTCCGGCCCTCACGGCCCTTCGAAGCCATTTTCCCGAGGCCCGTATCGGGTGGGTTGTGGAGGACAAGGCCCGGGGCATTCTGGATGGGCACCCCATGCTCCAGGCCGTACATGTTTTCGAGCGGCGTCGCTGGCAGAAGGGTATTCGCCGGTCCGGGGAGGTGAGTCCGACCACGCGGGAGGCGACCGGGCTGGCCAGGGAGCTGAGGCAATGCCGCTATGACCTTGCCATCGACTTCCAGGGGAACCTCAAGAGCGGATTCTTCACACGTCTCTCGGGCGCCCGCGCACGCATTGGATTCGGCCCGGGCCACTGCCGGGAGGGGAATTTTCTCTTCACCAATATCCACATCATCCCCCCGGAGGACGCCGTGCACAGGGTCGCCCAACACCTCTCGCTCCTCGCCCCGCTGGGGATCGATACGGCCGGGGCCGAGCCCATCCTCCCTTCGTCACAAGAGGAGCGTGACCGGGTGGACGAACTCCTTAACAAGCATGGGGTCGGAGATCGCAAGGTGGTCGTCATCCACGGGGGCACGAGCGCCTTTGGGGCGTTCAAGAGATGGCCGGGGGCACGATACGGGGAGGTGGCCGGGCGCCTCGAGGGACGCGGCGATGTGAGGGTCGTGCTCACCTGCGGCCCTGGGGAGGAGGCCCTCGCGAGGGCGATCCAACGGAGCGCGGGCGGAGTGCCGGCCGTGCTCCCGCCCCTGGCGCTCCCAGAGCTCACGGCCCTGTTCTCAAGGGCCTCGCTCTTCATCGGCGGAGACACCGGCCCTCTCCACATGGCCTGCGCCGCCGGTGTTCCCACGGTCGCCCTCTACGGGCCCAAAGACCCGCGGATCTACGGCCCCTACTTCGGCCGCTCCATCGTGATCCGCCACGACCTCCACTGCTCGCCCTGTACGAAGCGGAGCTGCGATGATCCTATCTGCATGACCTCGATCACGGCCGAAGAGGTTTTGGAGGCGGCGGAGAGGCTATTGTAGGAGCGTCATAAATGCCGCCCCTACAATTCAGGGCTTGATGAATCAAGCCCCTACAAATGCACGTAATTGTCTATATCACTCTCCCTAACACAGCCGAGCCGCAATAAAAAAAAGGGAAATAAATAAATCATTTGTTTTCGTCCTCGTCAAAGACGAGGACGAGCAGGTTTTAATCCGAATCCGGCATGCCGGATTCGGATTAAAACGGGTATCCCAGGGTGGCAAAGACGTTGATTCCTTCGCGCCCCATGCCGGCGTCCACGCTGGCCACGACGCGGGGGTGTACGACCGCCCTGAATCCGGCCCCCCCCACGAACTGGAAGTGTTCGAACTCGAAGAGCTGAAAGGACCGGAAGACCTGCCCCATATCGACGAAGGGGGCGAGCTCGATCTCGCTGAGCAGGCCGAACCAGTGAAGCTCCAGGACGCGGTAGCGCCCCTCGACGCTGACGATAAATTTGTTCTTGTCCACGAAGCGGGCCAGGCCGAATCCTCGAAGGTCACTGTCCCCTCCCAGGGTGCTCTGCTCGTAGAAGGGGATCCGGTCCCCGTTGAGCACCTCGAGAAGCGCCCGGAAGACCAGGATGAGCTTGCGCCGGGGCGACGGGATGAGCTTGCGCAGATCCACGCCGTACCGGCGAAACGAGGTCTCGCTCCCGAGGCGTTCATCAGAGATCTCGAAGAAACCGCCTATGTACTCCCCTTCGGTCGGCGATTCGACGGAATCCCGCGTGTCATAGATCAAGGTGAGGCGATGGGCCGAGATGAAGGGCTCGTCCAGTCCCGGCGCGTCCGGGAAGAGCTCCCAGACGGGCGGGACCTCGTCCAGGACTCCACGCCCGATGCGGATGAAGCGAAACCGCTCCGTCCAGCGGGCTTGAAATGTGGGGATGATATTGTATCCGACCCACCCCACGAAGCCGATCTCCCCCTGGGTGAAGTTCGTCTCGTCATCCTCTGAGCTGTTGGACCCGAAGCCATAGAATCGGCGTACCCGGTCGTTGATGTAGGTCAGCTCAACCCGCATGGCCATCCTGCCCCCCAGAATTCCGGGGTCCTCGAACCAGGCGTAATAATCGCTCTGGTCCTCGGTGGACTGGCCCGCCTTGAAAGCATAGGTCCTGCCGCTGCGGGGATAGCCGAAGTAACGGAAAGCAAAGGAAACGCCCAGGGCCTCGTTGTAGTCGATCGCCGGTGCAAAGATCCCGGTTGTCACATCGCCCTCGTGCATCATGAGCACCGGCATCACGCCGTAAGAGGGCCCCTCGTTCGGGACGGAGGATACATAGGGGATCGGGATGAAGGCTATCTCGGCTCCGACGGGGGTGGATCGGACCAGGCTGAAAAGGAGCATGGCCGAGATAAGAGCCGCGGCCGCGGTGGCCAGCCCGGGACGGTCGCATAATCTTGCCAGACAGGAAATCATTTCTCCCCCTCCTCGACAGGGCCCCCTATTTCTTCGCCCGAGCCCGGCCCGACGCTCAGCAGGGCCACCATCCTCTTGCCGCCGATCCGGCCCTTGTGTGCCACCACGGGGGGTGTGTCGAGGACGGACAGTATTTGCTCGAGATGCCTGTCCCGGACGATGAGAAGGGAGCGCACCTCCTGGTCCAGGTACGCTGCGGCCGCCTCGGGGTCCGGGATCACATCGAGATGGATCCGCCCTGTGTAGTAATTGTAGGCTCCTTCATAAAGGCTCTTGTAGATTCCTATGCGGCCCGACTCTCCGGCCTCCCGGGCCACGACGGCGGAAAAGGATCTGGCGGATTTCAGGGGATTGATTCGGGGAAGGATGACACCCCTTGTCATGATCCCCACAACGGCCACGGCCACCACCAAGGCCCCCGCCAGCTTCCCCACGCTCCCGCGAGTTGCCGCCCAGAGCCCCAGGGCCGCCGCGCCGACGATTCCAGCCCCGAGAATCGTCAGGCCGGGCACGCCGAGCAGCGGATTCATCGATATGACCGAGACGACGGCTTCCCCCTCCCGGGGGAAAAGCGAAGCGATTCGTTCCGGCGAAACCAGCCCAGCTCCCGCAACAACGAGCCCCACCAGTCCCAGAAGGGAGAAGAATATACCTCCCGGCACGCTCAGCCAACGCAGCCCCTTCCTCCCGGCCTGGTCGGCAGCGGCCGTAAGATAGTATGCAAGGAGCAGGGCCGCAGCGGGATAGCAAGGGAGCAAATACTTTTCCCGCTTTGTGGAGAGCAGTGAGAAGAAAAGCAGGGTGATGAGAAACCAGGAGGCGGCCATTCGCGGCAGCACGTCCTGATCCACCCCACCCAGCCCTCGGGTCCCGCCCTCCGAATTCCTCCGGAGGAACCAGACACAGGCACCGGGCAGAAAAATCGCCCAGGGCAGAAAATCGAGAGGGAAGTTCCAGAGGTAGTAGTACCAGGGCCTCACATGTCCCCACGGCACGGCGATCCGCTCGATGTTCTGGCGATAGAGGATTTCACGAAGATAATCCGACTCCCCCCAGATGTAGACCGGGCCCAGCCAAAGCCCCACGAAGAGAAGAGCGGCCGCTCCGGTCCAGGCCGCCCGGGGCGCCCGGAGGGCCCGGAGGCCGTCCCTGGAGACGGCGTAAGCCGCCGCCGTCAGTGCGGGAATGATCAGGCCCACAGGGCCCTTGGCCAGGACCGCCAGGCCGGAGAAGAGGGCAAAGCCGAGGTAGTAGCGGTTTCGGCCGGATGGGCTGTGGTACCCGGCCGTGAAGGCCCACACGGCGGCGGTGACGAGGAAGGCGAGCAGCGTGTCCATGGCGCCGTGTCCGGCCAGCCACCAGAACTCCACCGACGTGGCCAGGATCGCGCCGGCCCACAGGCCGGTTCGCGGGCCAGCCCACCGCCTCCCCATCCAGAAGGTGAGGAGTACCGTACCGGCAGCGGATAGCGCGGCGATGGCGCGAACGGCCACAGGGCCGACTCCTCCGGCTACTTGAGCAAACAGGATGACGAGCCAGAAAAAGAGGGGCGGCTTGTGGGTGTAGTCCGTGCCGTTGATCTGGGGAATGAGAAAGCTTTCGAGGATGACCATCTCCCGGGCCACCTCGGCGTACCGGACCTCGTCCGGTGCCCAGAGGTCCCGGCCTCCGATCCCGGGGAGGAACAGGATGGCGCACAGCGCCAGGACCAACAGGGCATCGCGCCTCCCGAGGGCCGGGCCGATCGAACCTCCCGTGTCATTCCTCCATATTCCAGCGGGCGGATTTTTTCTCTCTGACATTTCAGACTTTTCGTTATATGAATTCACCACAGAGGACACAGAGAGCACAGAGAAAGCAAGAGTCTGATTGTTTTCATTTTCTCTCTGTGACCTCTGTGTCCTCTGTGGTTGAAAAAATCCTTTTTCATAATCTCCATGGGTTTTGCTATCTCTGTGCCGCTACGTCTCTGCGTTATAATCCTTACCGGAAAAAATTGGATTTCCTATGCAATCAAGCTATCGACATCAGTCGATAGCTTCCTCTTCCGAGATCTCGTACCGAAGGGCCCGACTCTTCATCCAACGCACGGCCAGCAGGTCGTGAAAGGCTCGGAAGGCACGGTTGCTTATCCCGTACTTTGCCTCCCCGTAGCGGCGGGGCCGGTGATTGACCGGGACCTCGCACACCCTGAATCCCTCCATGGACATTAGGGTGGACAGAAACCGGTGGCTCCCGTTGAAGAGCTTGACCCGGTCGAGACAGTCGGCCCGGAAGACCCGCAGGCTGCAGGCGCTGTCGTGATAATCCTCGCGGCTCACCATGTTGCGCACGAAGTTCGCCACCTTGGTCGATACGAGCCGGATCCAGGGGTCCTGGCGGTCCTTTCGCCAGCCGCATATCACATCGTAGTCGCCGATCATCTCCAGGAGTGTGGGAATGTCGGCAGGGTCGTTCTGGAGGTCCGCGTCGAGTGTGGCGATCACTTCACCCCGGACCGCCCTGAACCCTGCTTCGAAGGCCGCCGACTGGCCTGCATTCGATTTGAAGCGGATGATCCTTATACGCCCGTCCTCCCGGCGCAGATTCTCCAGCACTTCAACGCTCCGGTCCGTGCTCCCGTCGTCCACGAAGATCATCTCGGCCGGCCTGGGTATCTTCTTCAGGGCCGCCTGTATCTCCTCCACAAGAGTAACGAGGCTCTCCTCTTCGTTGTAAACCGGCACCACGACCGAGATGTAAGGGAATGCGGATTCATTCATTTAAAACTCCGATAAAAAAAGGGGTTTCGAAAACCGCCCGGAAATGTATCAGAAAAATTCACTGCTTTCAACAAAACCGGAACAGGTGGGCAAGTGCGGTTGACATGAAGGGTACGTGGCGGCAATAATTTCATGGTGAAGGGGCAGGGCATGTCGTGCTCCTGCGGGCGATCCTGAAAAATTATGAGACCCACATGAATCCTCCGGACACAGTGACCGCAAAGGCCGGAAATCTGGTCAAGCAATTGATCAAGACGATCAAGTCCTTCGCTCTCTACCCTGAAAACAACCCGATCTACAGGCAGGGGCTGGAGACCCTGATGAACGCCTTCAACGAGTTCTTCGCGTTCAGCGATGAGCTCCGGATCAAGGTGGAACAATACCAGCTCCTCTATGAAGAGGAGGTCATCTTCGAAGAGAAGCCTTCGGAAGAGAACTTCGCCTTTATCTTCTTCAACGACGGCATTCAGCGGATGAACTTCACCACCGGCCTCGCCCTGGAAGAGATCAAAGAGCTCATATCCATCATCAGCGACGCACGCGTCTACGGGCTGGAGAACTATGACATCGTCACATCGATCTGGGAGAGAAATTTTCCCAACATCCACTTCATAGCCTCCGACGAGGGCCTGTTCCAGGAATACGAGACAATCCCGGGGGACTATGAGGAGATCCTCGGACAGATCGTGCGCTTTGGGCCAGAGGAAGGCGGGGGGGACGAAGAAGGGGAGAACGGAGATGATTCCGACGCCGAGGAAGAGGAGGAGCCGACGGCCGGAGGCGGCGGGCTGGCCGCCTACGAGGAGAACGGGGAGGGTGAGGACGAGGACGCCACCCCGCTGATCACGGACCGCGCAGTCGCCGAGCTCACCGAAGTGGAGAGGGATTATCTCGACCGCCTCATTGAAAGAGAGAGCGCCCGGGATGTCAATGCGATCATGACCGAGCTCATCATCGAAACCACTTGGAACGAGACCGACAAGGAACATTTTCCCCGGCTGGTCAAGGTCCTGGAAGAACAGTTCCACGAGTGCTTCACGGCCGCGAAGGCGCATCTGCTAAGGAGCATTCTGGAAGATCTGAAAAAAATGCGGGCCACATGCACCGAGGCCCACCCGTGGAAGGCCCCGCTCCTCGACGATGTCGCCGCGCGGCTCGGAGATGAAAAGCTCCTCACGAAAATCGACCAGCATATCAGCAAGTTCGACCCGGTCGAGCTCCGAAAGGTCCTGGCCACGGTCGCTACAATGCGCAAAGGTAATATCGCTTCACTGTGCAAAACCTTGGGAAGGACCGAAAGCCGTCTTTACAGGCGTATCATCTGCGAAACGCTGGCCGATCTCGGGCCCGGGGCCGTGGTCGAGATGAGCCCCTTCCTGAAAGACCATCGATGGTTCCTCGTCCGAAACATCCTCTTCATCATGGGCAGGATCGGGGGGGAGGAGGCTCAAGGGGCGATCAAGACGAAGCTGAGTCACAGAGAACGCCGCGTGCGCCGCGAGGCGGTGAACGCCCTTCTCCAGGATGAGCAGATCGACGTGGACTCCCTCTTTTCCCTTCTGGACGACGAGGACAAGACGATCCGCCTCACCGTCCTCTCCTCTTTATTCAAGAACAAAAATCCGAGGCGGGTGTGCGAGGCGCTCAAGAAGCGAGTCGAGCAAAAGGATTTTTCGCTCAAGGGGCAAGATGAGATCAACCGGATCTTCGAGGCCCTCGGCGACAACGGAGACTCCCATCTCATCCCCTTTCTGAAGCCCTTATTGCTCAAGAAACGGTTCTTCCGGCGGGCGCGGTACGACAAGCTCCGGATCGGCTCCGCTCTGGCCCTCAAGCGTCTCGGTTCGGAAGAGGCCCGGGCCCTGCTGCTCACGGGCAATCGGAAGGGGCCGGCCGCGGCCAGGCGGGCATGCAGGGAGGCGCTGAGAAAGCCATGACAGACGACCAGCCATCCGCAAAGCGAAGATTGCCTGAGAGGCGATCGACCCATCAGCGTGTCGGCACCCAGATCATCTACTCCCTGTGCGCTCTCATTCGCGCCGCCGAGATCTACCAGCCGAACAACGAGGTCTTCAAGCGGACTACCAAGGCGGTCATCCGCAGCATTCACCAGTTTCTGATGCGCCAGGATCGCCTCCAGATCCGTGCATTCAAAGAGAGCCTCTATGTGAACGAAGACCGCATCTTTATCGAGCAGAAGTACTTCGGGCAGTTCAACAAATTCACCCAGCACCTGACCGCCAGGGAGATCGGGGGACTCCAGTTCGAGGAGAGCCCCTCCGTGGCCCACCTGTCCGCATTCATCCTCCGGTTTTGTGCAGCCGCCAAAGAGGAGGAGCCGGCCCAGTTCCTCGAGGAGGGACTCGCCCAAGAGAGGATCACCAGCATCGGCATCCTCCCGCTGGTCGCCGAGATACGATCCGGCGATGAGGACGTGGAAGACCGGGTCGAGCGGAGCCGGAAGACCTACTTTTACTCCGTGGCCATGATCAAGGGGCTGGCCGAGGATCCGAAAGAGGGGAGCAAGAACCTGCTGCGCAAGGCGCGCCGGCTCGTCAAGAACATGGTCGATCTGAGCGTCGAGGACATGAACATGATGCTCGGCCTCGCCACCCTGAAGAATTACGACCAGTACACGTACAGCCACTCGGTCAACGTGGCCATCCTGGGAATCACCATCGCCAAGGCCATCGGGCTCAATAAGAGCGCCATGCTGGAGGTCGGGCTGGGCGGGCTATTCCACGACGTGGGGAAGATTCTGGTGCCGACGGAGATCCTCAACAAAAAAGGTCCCCTCACACCCGAGGAGCGCGAGGTCATGAAGACCCACTCCATCCAGGGGGTCAAGAGCCTCCTCAACCTCACCCAGCTCAACAGATTTTCCTCGCGCATCATACTGTGCGCCCTCGAGCATCACATCCGATACGACATGCGCGGCTATCCGGACCTCCTCTCGAAACAGGAGGTCACCATGCACGGCCGGATCATAGCCGTCGCCGACGTGTACGACGCCATTACCTCCCCCCGCGTCTACCGCCCGATTCCCATGTCGCCGGCCAAAGCGATCGCCCTCATCCTCAGCCGTGCCGGCAAGGAGTTCGACGCAGTGCTGGCCAAGGTCTTTGCGAACATGCTGGGCCCTTACCCAATCGGGTCTCTTGTGTCGCTGAACACAGGGGAAGTGGGGCTGGTCAAAGGCGCCCCGTCTCCGGGGGGCCCCTGGACGCGACCCCTGGTGCTGCTCCTCACCGACACGGAGAAGAAGAAGCTGCCCCATCCCATCGAAGTGGACCTCGAGGAGAAGGACCCCACGTCGGACAACTACGAGCGGTCCATCGTGGGCGTGGCCAGTCCCTACTCCCTGAAAATCGACCCGGCCGAGTACCTCGTCCAATAGAAATGGCGCATAAATTTAAATTCATGCGCCATTTCTATACTGCACATGAAAGCATTCATGTTGCAGTCCAGAGTTTTGAGTATGAATTTTTTTTAACTGTTTAGCCGTCCGAAGAAGCTTCGGAGTACCACCACAATTACACGCGCGTAATGTCATCCTGAGGCGAAGCCGAAGGATCCGTGTCTCGAGTGCAGCCGGGAAACGGATTCTTCGTAGCTTCGCTCCTCAGAATGACGTTGCGCTTCAAAGGGCTAATCAGTTACAAATTTTTTCGAATTGTCCGCTAGCATTCGCACAGTCCTATCATAAAAAATGTCCAAAGATACTTAAAACATGAAAGTAATCGGCGACCACCGGCAGAGCCGGTGGTATAGGGCTGAATCCGTAACAATCCACCGGCTTCTCTTCGGCTCGTCTTTGCTTCTCTCGCACGAAATGGTAGAACCTTGTCTATTCTCACCGCCAGAGCCGGTGGATTGTTATGGATTCAGCCCATGAAACGCTACGTATTCAGAAAACGATCGAATGTGGTCATCGTCGGCGCCATCGACATCGCCGGCACGGCGCTACGCGCCCTGGCCTCGCCGCTTGCACGCAGGAGGCCGCGCCGGAGAGAGCCCCGGCGCATCCTGGCCGTGCGCCTGGATCACATGGGCGACGTCCTGTTTTCCACGCCGGCCTTCAGGCGGCTGCGCTCCGCCTTTCCCCAGGCCCACATTGCGCTCCTCGTGGACCCCGCCAACCGGACCGTTGTGGAGGGCACCGGCCTGTTCGACTCGATCATCCCCTTTGCATCCCCCTGGTTCTCCCGCCGGCCGGAGAGGCCGGCGTGGCGCTCCGTTTCCGGGATCGTCCGCGTCATTCGCCAGGGGCGCTTCGACTTGGCGATCGACTTCAGAGGGGACATTCGCACCATTGCCCTGCTCCGGCTGGCCGGAGTGCCGGAGCGCATCGGCTACGGCGTGGCCGGGGGCGCATTCATGCTCACCCGGTGTCCCGAGTATCGCCGCGGCCGACACGAGGTGGAGCACAGCCTGGCCCTCGTGCCCGGCGGCCCGGACGGGGCGTCGATGGAGCGGCTCGAGCGAATCCGATACTCGCCCGAGCAGAGGTCGGCCGCCGAGGCGCTGCTCGGCCCTGGGGGCGCCGGCGGTGCGGCCCGGCGACGGGGGCCGCTCATCGGGCTCCAGGTCTCGGCCGGCTTCCCGACCAAGCGCTGGCCAGCGGAGCGCTTCACCGAGCTGGCCACCCGGCTTGGCCGACGCCAGGGCGGGAGGGTCGTGATCGTGGGGAGCGAGGCCGAGCGGGCCGAGATTGAGGCCTTCGCCGCGGGGATCGATCCGGCGCCCCGGGTGGCGGCGGGCCGGACCGACCTACCGACGCTGGCGGCTCTGCTCGACCGCCTCGATCTCTTCATCGGCAACGACTCCGGCCCCACCCACATCGCCGCGGCCATGGGCAGGCCCACACTCTTCCTCTGGAGCGGGACCAACGACCTGCGCCAGTGGGGCCCCTGGGGCGGGGACGACCGGGTCCGCGTGATCCGCTTCCCCGTAGAGTGCGAGGGGTGCGAGCTCCGCACCTGCCCCCGGGAAAACGAATGTATGAAGGGGATCGGCGTGGACGAGGTCTATCACGCGGCTTTGGAGATATTGGGGTGAAGGGATGAACGAGAACATACGCTCAATGCGATCCGGATCGAGACAGACGGGCTCGACGAATGCCCGAGCTCGATTTATCCCATTCATCCTCTTGATGATCATCCTCGCTTGGGGAGGCTATCTCCGCTTTCACGGGCTGGAATCCCGGCAGCCTCGCATATCGGATGAAGCCGACTATCTCATGGAGGCCCAGTGGGTCGACTCCCTGGTACATACGGTATTTGAGAGCCTCGCCACCTTTCGGGAAGAGCGTCGGACCGGCGAAGACCTCTGGAAACAGCAAGAGCAGATCGAAAGAATCGAAGCGTCCATCCGGGGCAAGGCACCCTCCATTGCCCGGCCCGGCCATGTTCTCCTCATCGCACTGACCATGCAGCTCGGCATGGACCCCGTGCTGGCGGGCGCATGGGAGAGCGCTTTCTTCGGGATTCTCACCGTGCTCCTTTTGTTCTTTTTCGCCAGACACCTCTACGGGACCTGGACGGGACTGCTCAGCAGCTTCCTGTTGGCCATCTCGGCCTACCACGTCTGGTACAGTCGGACCGGTTTTTCAGAAGCGGATGCGACTTTCTTTCTGCTGCTGACGGTTTATCTCTATCTGTTGAGTACGGAAAAGAACCGAGGCATTCTCTTTGGCCTGACCGGCCTTTCAGCGGGAATCGGATTTATCGTTCACCATCGGTTCGGTCTCTTCTTTTCCTTGATTTGTGTTCTGGAATTCATTCGATTCTTCAGGATGAGGCCCAACAAGATGTCGGGCACGTGGAAAGCGCAATTTCTGACGCTCCTCTTCTTTTTTTCATTGCCGGCCCTCTCCATCGAGATCCTCTATCACCTTGCCATGATCGGCTTTCAGTTGATAGGAAAGCCCCTTCCCTGCCCAACCTATTTTTCCCAACTCCTCTTTGTCTTCGGCTACATCCGCATCAACAATCTGATCCCCTATGCCCATTTCTTTACCTGGAGCAACTTCCTTACGTTCCCCTATCTCTTCTGGTACATGGATGGCCTCATCTTCTGTCTTCTGTTTGCTGGAGGCATCGCGGCCCTCTGCATCCGCCGCGGCCGATCCGAGAGAGTGCTCGCCCTCTTCTTTCTCTTCCCCTTGTTCTTCTACAGCTACAAGAACGCCAATGCCCGATTCGCCTGCAGCACGATTCCCTTTGCCGCGGTTTCAATCGCTCTTTTGCTGAAGATCCTTGTGGACAGGACACGGGAGCGAGAGATAATGCCTCTGGGCGTCGCTCGCCTCGCCATTGTCTGTCTGCTGGCAGCTCAGACAGGAATCAGTTTCGTGAAGATCCGTGAACACGATGGGCTGAGTGCGGACTGGCGCTCCGTGATGACCCATCTTCAACGCACGGGCAACGTGAAAAACATCAACGTCTACCCACACATGTCCAGGCTCTATCTGGGAACAGACGTGACGACCAAACCTCCGGATACCCAGGACGGTCTGAAAGAGCTCTTTGAGCAGGGCTTTACTTCATTGGTTCTGACGGAATTTCTCGACTACTATGCAGAACGTTTTGATTTCCCTGAGATGAACAGCCGCTTCCCCGCGATCCAATCCCTACTGGCGTCACGCCTGGTTGCAAAGAGTGTGGATCAGGAACTCGAACCCTCGATCCAGGTCCCCTGTGACTTCTGCATCTCACCCTTGAACATCCTGGAGATCAACCTGAATTTCCAGAAATCCCTTGCTTTCATGCGAAAAGGACGGGAGAACGGGTACGATACGATCAAGGTGTATGATCTGAATGCGTTCTTTCCCCCGGAGGAGAAACAAGGGTTTTCAGGCAAAGAGTCCGACTCGAAGGATCGGTCAGGAGGGTGAGGGGAATCTGGGGGGTGAAGGGGATGCGGGTGTGAGCGACACCTTTCGCGGCTCCTCCCCCTGGAAGTGAACAAAGAGGTAATCCGGAGAATCGACCGGCTTGTCGAGGGAGATGCAGACCTCTCTCGGGACGCCTCCCTCCACGAGGGTCTGCTCCACGCGGTATCCGGGCATGGGGGTTTCGTTCCCCGGTGCAAAGGGGATCTTCGTGAAGGGGACGTCCAGAATGAGAAGACCTTCCGGGTTGTAAAGACAGAATCCATTCTCCGTGACATTCCGGACCGTGGGCGGCTCCTTTACGTTGCCCAGCACACAGATCCGGACGTTCTTCTCGGGATGATGGAACTGGTGCACGAGGTTTGCGAGCATGACCGGTCTGAAATCGGGAGCGTTAAGGAGGAAGATGACCGAGCTCTCGGGAGACTCCTTGTGCATTTTCGTGATGTCGCCGTCCAGCTTCGAGTGGAAGGTGCTTCCGATCTTGACGGCCAGGGCCGTGCCGCCCAAGTTCATCAAAAAAGGGATGACGATAAAATAGGTGATGAAGATCCCGACCTGTGCCTTTCGCCAACGTCTGGATGCGGTCTGGTCCACCAGGATCTGCAGGAAGCCGGCGGCGAAGAGGCCGTACCCGATGGCCGTCTTGTACAAGAACCTCGAGTTCGGGACGAACCAGAGGGGGGTGATCAGGAAGAGGAGGGTCCAGGCCAGGAACAGGGTGAGCACAGGAGAGAGGCGGAAGAACCGGTGCTTCCGGATGACCAGGCCGATCCAGAAAATCACGAAAGGGAGGACCCACAGGAGGGAGGGCCAGGACATCAGAAAATCGTGGGTCTCCGGCGCATCGATCGGCACGTAAAGGAGCAGCGCGAAGAGAAAGAGATACAGATTCTTCGCCATGATGGCGATGATTTCGCCCAAACTCTCCGCCCTGGCCAGGAGGAAATACCCGACCGTGACGCCGTGGTCGGTCGCGGAGTACCACAAGGTATACAGACCCGAGAGCGCGAAGAAGGGAAGGAGATGGAGGAAGGCTAGCTGTTTTTTCCTGTCGGATCGTATCGCCTTGAACCCGCCCGAGCGCAGCCAGGCGAGGATCAACATCAGGAGGGGGGTAAAGGTGAGGTTCTCCTTTGCGAGGACACCGACCAGGAAGGTGAGGAACGAGGCAAGGAGCAGATGGGTCCCCCGGTGCTCACTCTCTTCCTTCTTGAGATACTCATTATAGAACCATAGAGCTCCGATCAAGAAGATCGTTCCCAGGATACTGTCCCGTGCGCAGAGCCAGACCACCGAGGGGAGATGACACAAATGGAGCGTTGCGGTAAGCCCGCCCAACAAGGCGTACTTGGGCTTCAAGCCGAGGGATAGGCAAAAACCGTATACGAGAAAGCCGCAGAGGGCGTGGAGAAGTATGTTGGTCAGGTGCATACCGGCCAGATTCTGACCCCAGAGAACCCGGTCGAGAGCGAGGCTCAGGGTCGGCACAGGCCGGAAATAGTGAAACCGGAACTCCATGGTGAACCACCACGGAAGCATATCTCGAATCATCGATTGGGGGATCGCGTCCGTACTGTACGAGTTGAACTGGAGATCGTTCAGACTCTTCTCCGGGTCGTCGAGCAGCGAGAAGTGAAGATAATCGTCCCAAAAGAGGCCCAGTTTCAGGGACACCCCAAAGGCGATCGCCACGGCAAACAAAATGACAAGACAGCGCAGGATGTGTCCCTTCATCTGTTATTCCTTCCCTTGCCGCTCTCCCGATTGCACCGGACAAGACCCTCGATCTGTCCCTCGACCTGTAGTTGATGGACAGGACGTTTGCTGATATCTTCCACGGGCAAACCTTTTCCTATCTCAACCGGGTGCCCGGCGTCAACCGGATCGTTTTTGGGGATGAATACTATGGCCTGTGTAAATCCAGCGACAGGACCCTCTTCGTCAGGCAATGCGATTCCTTCACGGTTTCCTGCAACCACCAGCGACCGGCTGATGAACCTGATGCGGCTGGTCTCGGACAACCAGGTGCGGCTGATCATCGAGTTCGACGGTCGGCTGGATTTCGAACGGATGAAGCAAACCCTACGGCTGATCCTCGACAGGGAGCCGATTCTCGGCTGCCGCTTCGTCGAAGGATGGTGGCGTCCGTATTGGGAACGGCTGCCGAACCTCGACGAGGTCGATCTGGTCAGCCTGGTCGTCACGGAGAACGTAAAGGAGGCGGTGGACGCCTTTATCTTCGATGTCCTCGACCCGAGTGTAGGCCCACAGATCAAGATCCGCATCGTTCGCTCGGAGACCGACACCTTCGTCCTGCGGTTCAACCATGAGGTCCTTGACGGCGGGGCATCGAGGGAGTTCCTTGCCCTGCTCGTGGATATCTACAACAGACTGGACGAGGACCCCGATTACCGGCCCGTACCGAATTTGACCGGAAGCCGGAGCATGAAGCAGATCAGCCGCCGGCTCAGCTTCCTGGACAAGATGAAGGTGATCCGTCGGTTCTTTCGGGACTGGAAGACTCGCAACTTCCCGCGAGGAAACTGGGCCTTCCCGGCCCGTCACGCAGAGCCCAGGGGACCGCGGTTCACCACATTCCGGCTCGCCCCAAAGGACTTCACCGCGGTCCGTGCATTCTCCAAGCAGCACGGATTGTCAGTGAACGACATCTTGATCGCCGCCGTTTTCCGCACCTTCTCGAGGATGATCAAGCCGAAGGCGGGGACTCCCCTCCGACTGCGCCTCACGGTCGACCTGCGCCGTTTCCTCCCATCCGGGACCGGCGAGGCGGCCAGCAATCTCTCGGGAAGCGGTGTCCTTCGCCTGATCGGCGGCCTCGGCAACACCCTTGAGGACACGGCCAGGCTCGTTCGCGACGAGATGGATCCGTTAAAAAGAGACTTCATCGGCCTGGGCGAATGGATCCTCTGGCCGGTGATCAAGTGGCTCCCTTTTCGATGGATGAAGAATCTATTCAGAAACCTGGTAGAGAAAAAGAAGAAAGTCCCTCCCCTACCCCCTCAGGTGTCCAACGGCGGGCTCTTTCCGATCTCCCTGTTTCGTCTGGGGGATGTCAAGATCAAGGATATCTGGTTCGGGGG
>CAZFWM010000156.1:0-16916 GCA_964522545.1 uncultured Thermodesulfobacteriota bacterium | reverse complement strand
CTATCGGGAATCATTGGATAAGACTGTCTTTGAGCGGTGGGAACTCCTGTCTAATACAATTCATCCCTTTTCCATTTTTCCAGCATTCCCCTTTTCCCTTTTCTTACACATTTTTTGTTGTGCCGGGCGGTCGGGCCGGATGCCGTGGGTGTCGCGCAGGAAGGACTCGGCCTGCCCTTCCAGGTGCGCTCTGTATCGCGCGCCCAGCTCGAGGTAATCGGAAAAGCCCCGGGTGAACTCGTGGCGCTTGTGGTTGATGGTGTACCAGATCCCCAGGGGCAGGCGCCCTGGGTGATCTTCTCCGGGCCGTACTGATACGTCTTTCCAAGCTGGCGGTCCGGGATGACGCCGCTTTGATACAGATCTTCCAGCGGGTCCGTCTCCGGGTTCTCCCACAGGGGCACGACCAGCTGGACTCCGTATTGCCCCATGAACTCCTCCGTCATCCGAACGGCCCGTAGATTCTGATTGAAGGAGAGGCGGCTCTGGGGGTTGAATCCAAGGCAGGCCCAGCGGATCCCTGTTTCACGACAATAGATCAGGGCTCGACACTCCATGGCCAGGCGGCAGGGGATGCACGCCGCCCCCTCCACGGTCGCGCCGAAGAGGCGGCTGCTCTCCTTCCTCTGCTCGAAGTGGAGCTTGAAAAACGGATCGTTGCCGTCCACGTAGCTGTGGACGAACTTGTCGGCGCCCAGACGCTTCCGGAGCCGGTCCACATTGATCTCGCACCGCTCGATTCCCTCCACGTTGTCGAGGCGCAGGGTGAGCAGGTGGACGGTCCTGAAGCGGCGGGCCAGATCCAGCGCCGCATGGGTGCTATCCTTGCCGCCCGAAAAGAGTACGACCGCGTCCTCCCGGCCGACGTCCGTATCCTTCGGGCTCCGGCGAGGCGTGAATCGCTCCTCGGGAAGCTCCTTTCCGTGACCTCGAAATTGATGGTAGACCCTGTGAGTCACGGGCAGTTTCATGGCCGTTTCCACGAGCCGGCTGAATTTTCTCAGGAGCCGGACCTGCCGGTCCGGATTCAGCCTTCTCTGAATGAGCAGCCCGGACCAGCCCAGGGCGAAACAGGCGAATCCGAGGCCCGCGTTCAGGGGGTGACTTTTCCGATTCATTGGTTTCACCTTATAATCGTACGATCGAAAAGATTTCTCGCGTCGCTCCTAAGAAACGCATTTGCAATGACGCACCCCTTGGGTCATTGCGAGCGAAGCGAAGCAATCCACCGTGAACGGGCTGCAGGGGAGCGCAGCGGATTGCTTCGTCGCTGGCGCTCCTCGCAATGACGATGCGGGTTCTTTTACAAATAACCCGCCCCCGGGCGGGTCGGGTGCTCGAAATGACAAGGGTGTTACGAGCGCAACGATACTTGCATATCAAATCGCCTGAGGAATTTCAAAGTCGAGTCATGAACTCGGAATTTCGAGACAAACAGCAGAAGTACTATGCTCTTCAGGACGGCTTTGTCCGGAAGAGGTCGTCTCCGCTTCCCCTCGTCGTCGAGATCGAGCCGACCACTGACTGCTCGCTCGATTGCGTCTTCTGCCCGAGGAGCTCCCTGCAGAGGCCGCGGGGGAGGCTCTCTGGATCGGATTTCGAGAAGATCCTCGAGAATCTCGGCGGCCCTTTCGAAGGAAGCATGCTCCTGTTCAGCGGGTTCGGGGAGCCGATGCTCTACGGGGGCCTGGCTTCACTCGCAGGCATGGCAAAAGAGGCAGGCTGGTACTGTGGGCTCACCACGAACGGGACCCTCCTCTCCCCCTCATCCGCGGCATCACTGCTGGATGCCGGGCTGGATGTCCTCCAGGTGAGCCTGCATGCAGCTGCGGAGGGGACGTATCGGCGGATCGTGAGGGGAGGGGACTATCATGATCTGGTGGAAAAGATTCGTTCGGTCCTTCCACTGTGCAGAGAGAGAGCGGTCTTTGCCCTCAATTATACGGTCTCATCCTGGAACCGGGACCAGACCGGTGAGTTCGCATCGTACTGGAAGGAACAAGGGGTCTCCTGCATTAACTTCTCCCCCTGCCACAACCGGGGCGGATTCTTCCGGGACCCCCGTGCGCCTCATGCCTCTCCGGCCCGGGAGATCGGGCGGGGCTGTTGGATCTTCCGGAACACTCTCTTCGTGACCTGGGACGGGCGGCTGCTGGCCTGCTGCAACGACCTCTCAGGAGAGACGGACCGGGGGGACCTGCGCGAGCTGAAGCTCGAGGCAATTCAGGAAGAAGAGTCAAAGTTAGGTCAAGAACCTTCTTTTTCAATCTGCCGGGACTGTGATTTTCCGTTTCGGTAGATCGTATTGTTGAACAGCCGAAACCAGATATAGGAGAAAATAAGCTTCGTTTCACTATAAAAGAGATATCTCTGAGGAACCCAGGAACCCAGGAAAAAGTCGGCATTGTTACGCCTTCGATGAAATCCTCCATGGGATATTGATATTGGAGTATTATTCTAATATTCTATTTCATTTCTTTCTTCCTGGGTTCATGGGTTCCTCAGAGGAAATTTTATTTGGTCCTATTTTGTGATTCCGTTCACAATATCGCTACGAAAGTCATGCAGAGATAAAAAGTAGAGCCATTTTTTGAAACAGGACTTCAATTTTGGAGGCTGCAATCATGACCGATTTCCCCGAGTACGGCTCGTATGATGCCCTCGGCCTGGCCGAGCTTGTTCGCAGCAAGCAGGTCACGCCGGCCGAGCTCCTAGAGGCGAGCATCACTCGAATCGAGGAGCTGAATCCCAAGGTCAATGCCGTGATCGATAAGCTCTACGACCGAGCGCGGGCCCGTGCCAAGAATGTGCCCTCTGAGGGAGCCTTCGCAGGGGTTCCGTTCTTCCTCAAGGACCACCAGTCCATGCTGGCCGGAGTCCCGACCCGTAGCGGCTCGCGCTTTTTGGGCGAGTGGCGGCCGGACCGTAACTCGGAGATCGTGAACCGCTACCTCGCCACCGGAGCCCTGGTCGTGGGCAAGACGAACTCCCCGGAGCTCGGCATCCTCCCCTCCACGGAGCCTGAGCGCTTCGGCCCCACGCGAAATCCCTGGGACCTGACGAGGACGGCAGGGGGATCATCGGGCGGGTCCGCCGCCGCCGTGGCCGCGCACATGGTCCCCATGGCCGGCGGCGGGGACGGCGGGGGCTCGATTCGGATCCCATCGTCCTGCTGTGGCATCTTCGGCCTCAAGCCGACCCGGGGACGCACGCCGGTCGGGCCCTTCGAGGTCGAGCCCTGGCACGGATTCTCCATAGAGCACGTCCTCACGCGCAGCGTCAGGGACAGCGCGGCCATGCTCGACGCCCTGGCCGGGCCCTTCCTCGGCGACGCCCACAGCCTGCCGATCCCGGAGCAGCCCTTTCTCGAGGAGATGGGGAAGGCTCCCGGTCGGATGCGTATAGCCTGCAGCGCCGAGCCGCTCCTGCCCGGCCGGGTGCACCCGGAATGCCGGGCGGCTTTCGAGGAGACAGTCGCGCTCCTCGGGGAGCTCGGTCACGAGACGGTGGAGGCCGCCCCGGCCATCGACGGGCGGGCCTTCGCGCGGTCGTTCCTCGTGATGATCGCGGGCCACACCTGGGCGGCCATCCGGGTCGCCGAGGAGCGGGTCGGCAGGAAGGCATCCCGAGACGATTTCGAGGGCAAGACGTGGCTGGCCCACCGGATGGGAGAGGCCTTCACGGCCGGGGAGTACGTCCAGGCCATCGGCCACCTTCAGCAGGCGGGGCGCGAGGTGCTCGCCTTCTGTGAGGGCTACGATCTTCTCCTCAGCCCGACCACGGCGATGCCCCCGCCGAAACTGGGATTTCTCGAGTCGACAGGCTTCCAGGCGGTGCTCGAAAAGATTGCCCTGACACTCCCGGTCGGCAAGCTGATGAAAAGCGGTGCCGCCCTCGAGCAGGCGGCCGCCGACTCCTTTTCCTTTGTCCCGTGGACGCCGGTGTTCAACGCCACCGGCCAGCCGTCCATGTCGGTCCCGCTCTGCTGGAGCGCCGAGGGGCTTCCCATCGGCATGATGTTCACGGCAAGTCAGGGCGACGAGGCGACGCTGTTTCGCCTGGCGGCTCAGCTGGAAGAAGCGCGACCGTGGAGGGATCGAATCCCACCACTCTGCGTGTAGGACCTGTGGTCGCTGATTCCGGGTAACAAAAAGCCTCCGGGGGTCTTCATCACCAGACCCCCGGAGGCTTTTGATCGTCAGCGTGTTGCCTTCGTTTATCCGGATGCAGCCACAAAATCCATGTCAAATGCTTGTATGCCGCCCGCGGTGGTGAAGTCGGTGAAGATCCCGATCACGCCTAAACTCGGGAATGGAAATGCGATCGGCATTGCCAGAGGCGCGGGGAGTGCCGGCAGGCTGATGGACCAGAGCCGGATGAAATAAGGAGGACTGTGAATGATGATGAAGGTCGACCATGTGACCGGTGCCGGTGTGTCCAGAGTGAAGTCGAGGCTGAGGATCCCACCCTCGTAATCTGCATCCAGATCAAGGGTGTATAGCGTGCAGAATTCATCGATTTCACCGTCACAGTCGTTGTCGATTCCGTCGCAGTTGATTAGGGGCCCTTCCGGCTCGTCCGGGTTGACCTCGGGATCGGCATCGTCGCAATCCTCCCCTCCGCACTGATCATCCACGTAGCCGTCGCCGTCGAGGTCCCAGCAGTCCCCTGCGAACTCGTCGGATCCGACGTCGAATCCGGCAAGCAGCGGCCTCGTGTCCCCGTCGATATCATTGGTGATGCCCGCATCCGTACCGGAGTCTATGCAGGGGGAATCCATTGTGAGGTGGTAGTCATCGGAGGCGGCGAAGAGCGGGTCGAGATAGAAATTGCCTTCGCCCGACCACTCTCCATCCACGTCCGAGTAGCTCACCAGGGGATCGCTCGTCTCAGCGAGAAGGATTTCGGGTCCATACTCGGTTGCGGAGTTGCCCCAGACGATACAATTCGTGATAGCCGGGGAAGCACTGATACAGATGATCCCTCCTCCGTTCAGGGCGGAATTATCGGTGATCGTGTTGTGCGTGATCTCCGGCGATGCTTCGGAACATGCGATGCCTCCGCCGTTGGAGGAGGCAATATTTGCCGCGACGGTGTTATTCGAAATGGCCGTGAGGGTGCTCGAGCAATAAATACCTGCACCCAAATCCGCGGAGTTGGATGCGATCATGTTCCTGCTGATCGTCGATTCGGCGGCAACGTCGCTGATCCCGCCCCCTGTAGCGGCCGTGTTCCCGGATAGGGTATTCCCAATGACGTTTGGACTCGCCTCAAAGATGTTGAGGCCGCCTCCGGTCGCTGCGCTGTTCCCTTCGATCGTATTGGCCATGATCGTGGGGCTGGTCAATGGATTGCAGGAAATACCTCCTCCGGAATTGACGGCGGTATTGCCTGTGATCGAGTTGCCGACAATCTGGGGTGAGGCGTTATGGATGTCGAACCCGGCTCCATAGTCCGCCGTATTGGCCTCGATCGTGTTCCCAGTGATCGAGGGGGCGGACCCGTCGATGTAGAAGGCGCCGCCGCTCGTAGCGGAGTTGTTTGTGATCGTGTTGTCCTCGATCATTGGGATGCGGTCACTCACGCTGGAGATTCCGCCGCCCGCTGCGGCCGAGTTCATGTCGATCGTGTTACTCGTGATCTCCGGGGCGGAACCTTCATCGCAGCCGATTCCGCCTCCATAGCTTGCATCGTTCAGAGAGAGCGTATTGCTCTGGATTACCGGAGAGGAGCGGAGACAGTATATGCCTGCTCCGGTTAAACCCGCGATGTTTTCAGTAATTACATTGTTCCGGATGGTCGCCGTGGCGTCCTCGCAATAAATTCCACCGCCATTGCTTGCATACCCATTGCGGATCGTGAAGCCATCCAGCACCGAGTCGGGTCCCTCCCCGTCTGCGAAATAGACGACTGAACCATAGGCATTGCCGTCGATGATCGTTGCTGCCGGCCCGGATACGCTTTCCAGCGCGATCGATTTGCCTAGGAAATAGACATTTTCGACATAAGTGCACTCAGCCACCATTATCGTATCGCCGTTGGAAGAGGCGGCTATGCCGGCCATGATTGTGGAGTAGTCTCCGGCCCCCGTACAGTCAACCCAGATCGTTGCGCCAAGGGCGGGAGTGGTAAAAAAGATGAGAATGGCAAGAGGAGTGATCAGCGGTACCAATCGGTTCATTTTCATCATCCACCTCCTTAGTTAATGGTTGAAAAAAACACCATTTGTCAAAGACGACGTATAATAGCATAGAACGAAAAAAATTACCATAGAAAAATAACAGAACTGGAGTCAAGGCCTCAGATGGCCCGGCTTGACTTACGATGAAAGGTTGCAAACTGAGTAATCGGGTCTGATCCGTAAGATCAAAATCTGAACACGCTCCCCACGCTGCACGGTATGAGCTTATCGCCCATGGAGCGATGAAGGGTTCCCATGGCCCGGAAGCCGGTGCAGTGGGCGGGCGAGAGCATTTGCACCCCCATCTCTTTGAGAGTCTCTACAGTCCTCGTGATCCGCTCATCGGTGGCGAAGATCAGGTGTGTGCCGCCGATGACGGCTCGGATTTCCATGTCCGCGATTTTTCGGGCATAGGTGAGTGTGTTGATGAGCCCGGCATGGACGCACCCGGCGATCACCACTCCGCCTCGATCGGTGCGGACAACAAGGGATTGGTCCTCCGGAACGGAATCCGGGGCAAGACCGTCTTCCTTCCGTACGAAAAGCATGGGCTCTGTGGATTCGAAGTCCGTGTGGCGGGGGACCGGGCCGGTCGCCCATGCCCCGGGTGCGAGCTCTTCCGGCCCCTCCACGGTCGAAAAATCGGCCCCCAGGCTCTCCAGGAGCTCTCGCCTGTGGGGGATGCCGACAAAGACCTCCCTGCCGTCGGGCCGTCGGGCGTACTTGGCCTCGAATATCCCGGGACCCGTGAGCACCCGCTTCGGTCCGGTCCGTGCCAGGAGATCGAGGAGACCGCCGCTGTGGTCGAAGTGCCCGTGGCTCAGCACCACGGTTTTCACGAGGGAGAGGTCGATCCCCAGGGCGAGGGCATTGGAAATGAGGCCGCGTCCCGGGCCCGTGTCGAAGAGGATCGTCTCGTCGTCGATCTCGACGAGGGCGGCAAATCCGTGTTCGCCCATGAGGCCCTCGCCGAGGATCACGGAGTTTTCACAGATGATCTTTATAATGCAGCTCATATGAGCCTTTCATCCGGACATCTTCGCGGCTTGCGTAGATGTGGGCTCAATGTCATGGGCCATGTGAGTTAACAGTCGACAGTCTAGAGTCGAGAGTGAGAAGCATATGACTCTCAAATCTGAACTGTTGACTGTCGACTTAGGACTCAATTGCGCAGTTGCCATGCCGTGTTTAGCTTATTTGGTTACGGCTTTGCCGTCTTACGACCTCCTCCCCTGGTAAAAATCATCGAAATCCGCCACATCTTCCTTGCTGCCGATGATCAGGGGCACCCGCTGGTGCAGCTCTTCGGGCTGGATCTCCAGGATGCGCTGCGTGCCCGTGCTCGAGGCGCCGCCCGCCTGCTCGACGAGATAGGAGAGGGGATTGGCCTCGTAGAGGAGCCGCAGCTTGCCGTTGGGGCTCTTCTTGTCCGCCGGGTAGAGGAATATGCCGCCCTTGAGGAGGTTGCGGTGGAAGTCCGCCACGAGGGAGCCGATGTATCGGGCCGAGTAGGGGCGGCCGGTCTCTTTGTCGGTCTGCTTGAGATGCTTGATGTAGTTCTTCACCCCATCGTCCCACTTGTCGAAGTTCCCTTCGTTGACGCTGTATATCTTTCCCCGTCGCGGGGTCTGGATGTCCGGGTGGGAGAGGAGGAACTCGCCTAGGCTCGGGTCGAGGGTGAAGCCGTCCACGCCCTGGCCGGTGCTGTAGACGAGCATGGTGGAGGAGCCGTACAGGACGTAGCCGGCACCGACCTGCTTCGTTCCGGGCTGGAGGCAGTCCTCGATGGAGCCGCGCTCGCCCTCGCTCTTCTTCCGAACGATGGAGAATATGGACCCGATGTTCACGTTCACGTCTATGTTCGAAGAGCCGTCGAGGGGGTCGAACATGAGGGCATAATAGCCGCAGGGGTATTCATCCGGAATGGGAATGATGTCGTCCACCTCCTCGGAAGCCATTACGCAGAGCAGCTCTCCGTGGTTGAAGGAGCTGACAAAGACCGCATTTGCGAAATCATCGAGTTTCTGGACCTCCTCGCCCTGGATGTTGACCTTTCCGGTGAGGCCGAGGATGTCGGCGAGGCCCGCCTTGTTCACCTCCCTGGAGATGAGCTTTCCCACCCACATGATCTGGCTGACGAGCTTGGAAAACTCCCCCGTGGCGGTAGGGTAGGCCTTCTGCTTTTCAATGAGATATCGTTCGAAAGTCATTCCGGTTCTGATGGCCATGGCATACCTCCTTTTTTATCGCTCCCTGATGGAATCGTTTTTGCCGCGGAGTTGGGATCACCGAATATTAAAATGAATCGGAGAGATTTTTCAATAGTGTGGCTTGCCCGTGTTTGCGAAACATTGTAAAAAGAGATTTCCGACACCCCTGCTGATTCACAGGGTTCACTGTAAGGGGATTCGCGAATGAGCGACGTCAAGATCATCCGGGACGCCGTGCACGGCGACATGGAGCTCACTGTCGAGGCCGAGGTGCCGGTACTCGACACGCCCCAGATGCAGCGCCTCAGGGGGATCAAGCAGCTTGGGACCGCCTCGCTCGTCTATCCGTCGGCGACCCATACCCGGTTCGAGCACAGCCTGGGAAGCTGCCACATGGCAAAGCGCATCCTGGCGGCGGTCCGGCGCAGCTGCGGCAGGGTCCTGAAGGCCGAGGAAGAGGCCGCGGCAGCCCTTGCCTCCCTCATCCACGACGTCACCCACATCCCCTTCGGCCACACCTTCGAGGACGAGCGGCGAATCTTCGAGCGGCATGACTCGCCCGACCGGACCCGGTACTTTCTCACCTCGGGCGCGCTGGCCGACCGCCTCGGCCGCCTCGGTCTGGCCGAGGAGATGGTCGCGATCCTCATCGACGGAAGCCCCGGGAAGCAATGCCTCCACGAGATCGTGGGAGGTACCGTCTGCGCGGACCTCCTGGACTACCTGGCGCGCGACGCTTTTTGTTGCGGCTTTTCCCAGCGCTACGATGAGAGGCTCTTCCGGTACTTCATCATCGAGGAGGGGCACCTCGTGATGAACGTGGAGAAGGCCGGCCTCATCCGGAGCGATGCCGTATCGGAGATCATCAACCTCCTGCGGCTCCGCTACACCCTCTCGGAGCGGGTCTACTTTCACCACACCAAGGTCGCCTCCGGGGCCATGCTCTCCAAGGCGGTGGAGCTCGCCGTGAACGAGGGGCTGAAGATCGAGACGCTCTGCTCTCTCAAGGACGAAAGCCTCATCTCCCACCTGCGTACGGCCCACGCCGGCAACCGGCCCCTCCAGACCGTACTCGACCGGATCGAGCAGCGGCGTCTGTACAAGCGATGCTACGTGCTGCTGCGCGACGGGATCGGAGAGGACACGCAGCGGGAGCTCATCGAGCGCTACCACTTCGACCGAAAGGCCCGCGAGGAGGCCGAGGCCCGGATCGCCCGGGCCATAGGCGCCGAACCCGAGGATGTGATCATCTACTGCCCGTCGGCTGAAATGCAGCTCAAGGAGGCGGACATCCGGGTCAAGGTGGACGCCGGAGCGCCCCGGATACTCGCGGACCTTCGGCTCCCCGAGGTTAGCGTGCTTCTGGACAAGCAGCGCGACCTGTGGCGATTCTATCTGTTCCTGGCCCGGGAGCAGGCGGAGCGGGCCGGGCGGGCGGCCGGTGCCGCCGAGGAGCTCTTCGGGCAAAAGAATCAGATCGATCTGGCCGGGCGAGGTCGGATCCGATCTTGAGGATCAGGTGTCATGGATCAGGGATCGGGTGCCAGAGTACATGCACGGCCTGCCGTGCCCCTACTTTGAGGTCGCACGAATTTTAACTTGTGTGCCGGAGTCCCTTTGTGATATACAAAACACCTTCCCGGCCTCCTGCTTGAGAGACTGTATGGAGGGAAAGATCGACCAGCCAAACAAACAGGAGTTTGCGACATGATCGAAAACCTGATTTTCTTCGGCATCCTTCTCACCGTCATCCTGATCTACGCTAAAAACAATCCGGTGGGACACGATAAGTCCTTCCGGATCCGGAGCTTTCTGAACTGGTTCCCCATGGGGCTGACCTATGCGTTTTTGTACATGGCCCGGTATAACCTCACCGTGTCAAAAAACGCATTGGGAGACCTGATGACCAAGGAGGACTTCGGGATCATCTTTGCCGTCGGTACGATCACCTACGCCTTTGCTTTTCTCGTCAACGGCCCACTGGTCGATAAGATTGGGGGTAAGAAGGGAATCATCATCGGCGCCTTCGGCGCGGCGACCATGAATATAGCGATGGGGATTCTGACCTGGCTGATCGTCGCCAGGAACCTGGACATCAACCTCACCGTCGCTTTTTCCATACTGTATGCCTTGAACATGTATTTTCAGAGCTACGGTGCCGTCTCCATCGTCAAGGTCAATGCCTACTGGTTCCATGTGAAGGAGCGGGGGATCTTCAGCGGTATCTTCGGGACCCTCATCTCCCTCGGCATCTACTTCGCCTTTGACTGGGGGCAGGCGATCGTCAACGCCACACAGGTCTCTCCACAGAAAGATCTCGGCTTCATCAGCTCCGCCCTCAGGGGGCTGCTCGGCTCTGCAAATGCATCGGTCGATCAGACCTGGTTCGTCTTCTTCATTCCGGCCGCGCTCCTGCTCTCTTTTGGCATTCTCGAGATCTTCCTGCTCAAGGACACGCCGAAGGAAGCGGGCTTCGAGGACTTCGACACGGAGGATGCGAGCTCCGGGGAGATGGACGAGAAGATCAGCACGGTTCAGACCATCAAGAAGATCCTCACAAATCCCATCATACTCACCATTGCCGTGATCGAGTTCTGCTCCGGGGTCATTCGAAACGGCATCATGCACTGGTACTTCATTTTCGCAAAAGAGATCGGCATGACCGGAGCCACCCTCTTTTTCAAGGACCACTGGGGCCTTCTGCTCTGCTTCGCCGGGATCTTCGGCGGATTCTTTGCCGGGATCGTCTCGGACAAACTGTTTCAATCGCGGCGTGGGCCGTCGGCGACGCTCATGTACGGCGGGATGTTCGTGGGAACCGTCGTCATGTCGATCTTCCTCTGGTCCCAGCCGCTGATTCTCGGCATCACGGTCATCTTCATCTCCCTGTGTGTGATCGGAGTCCACGGGCTTCTGTCCGGTACGGCGACCATGGATTTCGGAGGGCGGCGTGGGGCGGCAACGGCCGTCGGGCTGATCGACGGCTTTGTCTATCTCGGCACAGGCGTGCAATCTATCTGCCTGGGATTCATCACCACCAGGAACTGGACCTATTGGCCTCTGTTCCTGATCCCCTTTACGCTCCTGGGAGTTTTCATGGCGATAAGGATCTGGAAGGCATTCCCGCAGGCAAGGAGGAAGGGACACTAGCTATTGCATTATCTAGGAGTTTCCATTAATAATTGGCCTACTTCATTCTTTGTCATTTCACCCATGTCGCTCTGAAGTATTAGATATTGGAGCCGAATCCACAATCAGCAAGGGATGGGATCATGAAGGCAAGCTTTCAATGGCCCAGGGGAAGGGCGGGTTGGGCAGCCCTGTTCATCTCTTTCGTCTCGCTCTCCCTGGTCACCTGCACCGTCAGAACCGAACAGGAGGAAATCCGGGGAAGGGACCTCCAGATGACCATTTTCCACACCTCGGATATCCACTCGCGGCTCTATCCCTATTACCTGGTTCCGGGCCCCAATGATCAGCGCCTGGGCCTTCGGGGGTGCGGGACCGGGGAGCGCTGCATGGGGGGGGCGGCGCGTGTGGCCACGTTGCTGAAAAAGGCCCGGGCCGAGAGCGACCGGTTCCTCTATGTCGACTCGGGGGACGTCTTTCAGGGCGCCCCGGTCTTCAGCGTGTGGCGGGAGGTCGAGCTCTATCTCGATCCCCTTAAAAACATCCTGTACCGGGAGCGTCGCAGCGGGACCCACCGGATCAGCCAGGGCGAGCCGGAATTCCGCGTGATGAGCGAGCTGGGGGTGTCGGCCATGGTCGTCGGAAACCATGAGTTCGACTCCGGCGCCCCGAATCTCGCCGCCATGATCGAGAAATATACGCGATTCCCACTGCTCGCAGCGAACTACCAGTTCGAGGACCCGAGCTATCCGGCCAATAACAATCTACGTCACCTGGTGCATCCCTTTACGATCATCAATGTCCGGGGCCTTAGAGTGGGGCTCATCGGCATTGGCGACGTCGAGACCATGCGGAGTATCAAAGAAGGGGGGAACAGCCTCGGGATAACCCCCTTGGATACCTACGAGATTACCCAGGATTACGTAGATCTCCTCCAGGGAGAGGTCGATCTCATCTGCGTCATCTCCCACATAGGATTCCGCAGCGACCAGGACGTCATTCACAACGTGCAGGGGATAGACATGGTCTTTGGTGGGCACCTTCACATCGCCCTCCAGTCTCCAAAGGTGATCATTGATCCTGCAGGCCGCGAAGTACTCCTCGTTCACTCCGGGGCCTTCACCAAGTTCGCAGGCCGTCTGGACGTCGTGGTCCGCGAAGCGGCCCGGGACGGGAAGGATCCGAAGTGGGGATGGGAGGTCGCGGCCCACAAGTACGAGCTCACGCCCCTGAACAGTGACATCCCAGAGGACGGTGAGATCAAGGCGCTCCTGGAGCCCTATACGCTCGCCATGAAACAGTCCATCGATCTGGACAGGATCGTCGCCTATGCCGAGGATAAGATCGAGCGCTATGCCAGCGGCGGCGGCGACTCCGGCCTGGGGAACATCGTGGCAGAGGCGCTCCAGTACCGTAACCAGGTGGAGACCGACTTCTCGATAACCAACTCTACGGGCATCCGGACCGACCTGGAGGAAGGCCCTGTCGCCCTAGAGCAGCTCTACAATATCTTCCCCTTCGACAACACAATTACCACTATGTTTCTCTCGGGCCGCGAGGTCCAGGAGCTCTTCAACTACATCGCCCACAGGACCTCAAGCCGCGGCTGCTCCGTCCAGGCGCAGATATCCGGCGCCACTGTGGTGATCAACTGCGATGACGAGCTGGCTTACGATATCACAATTGGGGGGTCGGGTGAGCCGTGCGACATATCTTTTGATTCGGAAGATAATGTGTTTAAGGATTCCTGTGAGCCCGAATCGACTGGTGAAATCTGTACGGCCACCGGCACCTGCAGGGCCATCCTAGACTGCGATGCCACCTACGAGCTCGCTACTAATGACTACATCGCCGGCGGGGGGAGCGGGTACGAGATCCTCGAACGCAACACGACCCAGCACGACACCGGGATATCCATGCGTTCCGCAGTGGAGGATTATCTCGAAGACCGCGAGGTGACACCCGCGTGCCTGGATTCGGTGGTCGAGGAGTATGACCTGCCCGGCTGGGCCCGCTGCATTCCGTCCGAAGATCCACCTGTCGGCATAAGCGATGGCAGGACGACCACAAAATACATTGCCTGGGGCTCCACATGGGACGTTGAAGATCCAGAAGAGAACTGGCCCAAGGAGTACCATGGATATTATGGGTTACGGTGCGGCGAGCGAGACTAATCCCTTTCCGATCGGGAAGTAACCAAGTATCCCAAGGATTCAATGAAAAGGTAGCGAGCCATGCAGCGATTCAATTTTTCGACAATAAGCGCAGCGATCCTCTTCATCTGCTTCACATTCGGCTGCCAGGAGCACCATTCTCTCGAGGTAAAGGACCTGTTGAGCCTCAAAGTGGAGGTGGAGCGGAACCGGAGCTGTGAGCGGTGCGAGAACTACCTCGATTTTTCAACCACCGAACCAGCCATCTTCACCGTTACGGTGACCGCCCTCGACGCCGAGGGTGCGGTCTGCACCGACTTCAACCGGCCGGTCCGGCTCCGGGTGGTCCCCGGCGAGATAGAGATCACTGGTCTGGGGATTCCCCAGAAGGAGCTCTGGTACAAGGGGGAGATCCTTCACCTGCGCAACGGCAGAGCCCGCACCAGCATGGCCCTTCTCAAGGCCTATGGCGACAACGTGCGGATCTGGGTCGAGGACTCTCTCAAACGCTGGAAGTGCAGTCTCTTCTGCGGCGAAGTCTACTGGGGCGAGGAGCCGAGGACCATGGGCCCGGGCTCTGAGATCCAGGAATGCTGCGGCATGCCCCCCGGCATCGACCTGTTCGAGGAGGCCCCGGATCGTGAGCCGACCTTTGTGGGGGCCGTGAGCGATCGGATCTGTTTTCTCACACCTTCGATCCGGGACGTGCAGGAGCCGATACTGGGAGACGGCTCTCCTGTCGTCGACTCGTCACGTTACAGTCGAGAAAAGGAAGGCCGCATCGAGATGGCCTCCAGGGCCGATGACCGAAGGATCGCGACCGATGAGACATATCCGTCACCCCTCGATGGGGAGAGCATAACAATCAAGCGGGGCCGCCTCGTGGTCTCCTCCACCGTCGGCGACGGCTTTTACTTCACCGATATCGACCCTTGGACCGCAGGGGATCCACCCGCCTTCAACCACGGCTTTGCTTACAATTATTCCTATCCGGAGGGGCTGCTTTCTGGAGACATCCTCTCCGAAGTATCCGGAATCCTCACCGAGTTCTTCGGATTCACCGAGATGAGCTTCCCTGCGTGGGAAAAGAAGGTCCGCGCGGGAGGGCCGGGAGGGAGTGGTCCCCAGTGCATGGGCACCGATCTGATCACGTCCAGCGGCTCCACCACGGTGGAGTCCCCCTCGGTCGACTTCTGGGCCCACGGCGCCAGGCCCAAGGACCGGCTCAATGTAACGATCAGCTCCTATGAGGATATCGGCGGGGTTTACGACATCAAGGAGGTGAGTGGCCACCAGCTCGTCCTTACAAAGCCGTTCGAGATCACGCGCAACGCGATCCCCTTCAGCGTATCCGAAGTCTATGAGCAGTTCCTTCCCGCCAAGAAGCTCGTCGCGAGCGAGACCACGAACAATCTCATCATGGAGCAGTACGAATGCGGGCTCGTGGAGGTCACCGAGGCGGTTATCAAGAGCGTCGACATGGGCGACTATTATGAGTACGGACAGTGGCCGGTCGACATTGGGGGAGGAAGCGGGGCGGACCTGAATATCGTCACCAGGAACATCCTGCCGGATTTCGACCCTCAGAAGAACGTAGGCAAAACCATCGAGGTCTTGCGCGGGATGCTCCGGCAGCACCAGTATGCCGAACCCCAGTGGATTATCTACCCGCGGAGCCATACAGACATTACGTGTACGGAGTGTGATCCGCCATTGTGAAATTTAATAAATGAAATCAACGAACACAAGAATGCGAGAGGGAGTAAAGGCGGTCTCTCAAGAACCATTTTAAGGAGTTTACTATGCTTACGTTTCTCCGTGACCGAAGATGCACTGTTCAATCCATGTCTATCCTGAGCCTGTGCCTGCTCGTCTTCTGCTTCTTGTCTGCCTGTTCACGCGACAACCCCGACTACGGACAGGAGGAGCAACCGCTGGACAATGCGATCTGCCGGGTCCAGAATCCTGACCACCCGAACCCAATCAGTGGGGGTATGAGCACGATCTTCGAAGACGTGGTGGTAACCGCCGTAGATCCTGATGGCCATTTCTTTGTCCAGGATCCGGATGGGTGCGGATTAGAAGGGAGTCTCGAGTACTCGGGGGCCTATGTCTACGACAGGGACGAGGAGGCCCCGGAGGACCTCAGGGAAGGCGATATCATCATCATGGAGGCGATAAGCGATGAGTATAATGGTCTCACTGAGCTCATACCTATCACCGTGGTGGTGACCGGTCACCGGGTGTTGGATTTGAGGCCGGCCATCGTCGATGCCTGTGAAGTGGCCACCGACGGGGAACTGGCCGAAAATTACGAAGGCGTGCTCATCCAGGTCAACAACGTCACTGTGACCGACCCGGACCTCGGCTTTGGAGAATTCGAGTTGAACGGGTGCCTGAGGGTCGACGACCTCCTGCTTAAGTACAGCGCCACCCAGGATGAGACGTTCAGATCGATCCGTGGGGTGCTCACTTACAATTTTGATAACTTTAAGCTCCTTCCTCGTAAATGCGGGGACATAAAAGGATCCGAGCAGGTAACCAATACAATATACCAGATCCAGAATCCCGATCATCCGGAATTTCTGCCGGATGGCTCTGTTGTGCTCTTTGACGAGGTTATCGTCACCGCTGTTCGAGATGACGGGAACTTCTGGATCGAAGAGCCTGCCGGGGGGCAATGGAGCGGGGTCTATGTGTACGATTCCGCCGGTCTGGCTCCGGCCGACCTGGCCGTTGGAGACGAGCTCACGGTAGGTGGTGAGGTGAGCGAGTTCTTCGACCTCACCGAGCTCGGCTATCTCTCGAACGTAACGCGGACCGGCATTGGACTTCCCGTTCCGGGTCCGGACGTAGTGGAACCCTGTGACATCGGCGAGGGCGGCGCCCTGGCCGAAGCTTACGAGGGAGTCCTGGTGCGGGTCCTCGATGTCACCGTCACGGCCGAGCCGGATTACTATAATGAGTGGGAGGTGGATGGGTGCCTGATGGTCGACGACGAGATGTACGAATACGAGGCGGTGCTGGGGACGGAGCTCTTTTCGGTTACCGGGATCCAGCAATACTACTATAATTACAAATTGTTGCCGCGGGATGAAAACGACATCGACGAAGATGGCTGCGTGGACGCCGACGGAGACGGGTACAAGGACGAGGCGTGTGGTGGGGACGACTGCGACGACAGCGATCCGGACGTGAACCCCGGGGCCGTGGAGGGCCCGCCCGGGGATCCGACCTGTTCGG
>CAZFWM010000155.1:0-17067 GCA_964522545.1 uncultured Thermodesulfobacteriota bacterium | reverse complement strand
CACATTTTCGCATCCCATCTTCCGACCATCTTGGGCCGCTCCTCAATCGCGATCCGCCGATGGCATACCGATGGGTCGGTTCGGATTTTTTTTGAGCCGAGTTCTATGCCGCCGGGGCTGGGCAAGCGGTTCTCGGCAGCCGCGCGACCCGACAGCAGATGCCCGGACTTGCCGGGGGGGCCGCTACGACCAGGTCCGGGGCGTGCCTCCGGGCTAGAATCTAAGACCGACCGCCGCGTACGGTCCGTTGATCTCCACATCGATGTCCAGATTGAAAATCCCCGTTATGATATCCCCCGAATACGTTGTCCACCGGTAGCCGGCCTCGATCCAGAGGTAGGGGCCGAGGGCGGGAAAGATCGATCCAGGCCATAGCACGCCGCCCAGCTGAGAGGTCCAGATGCTGGTGCTGTGGAGGTTCCCCGACTCGGCCACGTTGAGGGTGCACATCGTGGAGTACCTGGGCCCCCCGATGTTCTCGATCATCCATTCGGCGTGCCACCCGAGGGGGAACCCGAAGTAGCCCATATCCCCCCCGAGATCCGTCTCCAGGCCGGACGCTTCGTCCTCGATCGGCAGGTCGAGGTACGTCCCCTCGATCCCGACCACGGCCGCCAGGAAGATCCGATCATTCCAGAAGGAGATTCCCGGCATGATGAGGAGCTTGCCACTATAGGACCACCCGTCGGCCTTCAGATCATCCTCATAGTAGACCGCGGGGTCCGGCAGAAAAAATTCGGTGCTCTCCACGCCCTCGGGCTCCATCCACGTGAAGGTGTTCGCGAGCCTCCCCCGCAACCGAAATCCTACTCCCTCGACGGAGTCGCCGGAGGCCTTTAGGGCGGGAGGCGTGGGCACGCGTCCCTGTTCTTCGCCGCCCCACCTCTTGAGCTCGTAGTCCATTTCGAGCACCCCCTGGACGGATGGGGCCCTGTCGTCCTTGAGATCCAGCGTGACCGTACATCCCGGGCCCAGCAGACACGCGCAGGTAAGCAACAGCATCCACGGGCATGCCTTCGCGATCCACGATCCACAGAGTTTAGATCGGTTCATGTTACCCTCCTTTTCTTGGCTGGTGAGCGTCGAAGTAAACCACTTTTGCGCTTCGAACTCAAGCCGTGCTCTCATCCCGCCCCAGTGCGAGCAGGACCGTGCCGGCGAGGATGACGCCGATGCCGGCGAGCTTGCCTGCGTTCATCGCCTCGTCGAAGACGAGCCATCCGCCCAGGATGGGGAGGACGTTACTGAAGACGGTCGTCACCGGCTGAACCACGGCGATGCGGCCGTGGGAGCAGGCGAGCTGATAGCCCACCATGCCCACCAGCAGGGCCGCCAGCAAAACGTAGAGGGGATAGGAGCCGAGCAGGCCGGCGATCACTTCGATATTGACCCGCATGGCCTCGCCTCCGCCCTTGGACGACTCAGTGACCACCTTGACGAGCAGGTTGGTCAGGCCGAAGGCGATACCGGACGAGAAGGCCAGGATCAGGGCGGTCCGGCCGCCGTGGCCGCGCAGGCCGAAGGCGGCGAACCCGGCGGCCAGAAGAGCGGCCGTGACCAGAGTCAGCATCAGCAGCATGCCCCTGTGTACCTCGTCGGCGGTCCGGGCTTCGCTCGAAAAACCGACCACCATGGCACCGCCGATCAGGAGCAGCAGGGCAACGACCTCGATGCCGCGGAGACGCTCCCCGAGGAGCATCACCCCTATAAGCACGGCCACCACGCCGCTGGTGTTCGAGAGGGGCTGGATTACACTGATGTCCCCCACGCTGGTGGCGTAGACGAAGATGCCGCCGCCGGCGGCCATCACGAGCTGTCCTCCCAGCCAGACCCGGTTCGTGAAGAGGCCTTTTATGATCCTGCGCCAGTCCCGCGTCAGCGTCCCGAGGCTCAGCCTGGGGAATTCGGAGGCTATGCCGTGCTTCTGCATGCAGCTGCCCGCCCCCCAGCAGAGGGCTATTATCGCGATCAGCACGTAGACATTCATGAGGGCACCCTACATGGCATTCCCCGCAAGTTCAACCAGCGCATGAGGGAGAGAGATCAGGGTAGAATCCTTCAGGGGGCTCTGGTAGATTCTATATCAAATTATCGTCCTTCGGGCGGACTTGTTCCCTCAGAATTTAACGCAAAGTCGCAAAGACGCTAAGAAGCAAAGGAATAAGAATCGATCGATTCAAATAGACTCAATTGAGGGTCGTTGCGAGGAGCGCCAGCGACGAAGTCGAAGATTGCGAGGCACGAAGGGCCGAAGCAACCCCCTGCTTATTAGCATGCGGAGCCCGGAGGCTTCGCTTCGCTCGCAATGACCATAACTTTTTCCGCATTCCCTATTACTTATCTTCTCTTTGCGTCTTTGCGTCTTTGCGCCTTTGCGTTAAAGCTTTTCAGACGGAATAAATTGGATTTCCTGTTGAATCGAGTTGAAAGACAATAAGCGCATGGATCCTGCCCGACCGATGTGGAAAGCGGCTCTGCACTGCTTCGTCATCATCGCGGCGATCGTCGCCGTGCTGGGCTGTCATTCGGGGGACGACAGGGATGATCTCTCTGCCGATGCCGGGACCTGGGCCTGCTTCAGCCTCGATGAGGCCGGCGGCTTCTTCGATCTCCCCTTCCCCTTCGACTACCGGCGAACCGAGGATGGGAGACCGGATCTCTCGAGCTTTCCAAATCCCCGGGATCTCTTCCTGGTCGACCGGTATCTCTCGGTCTTCTCGAACATCGACGGCTTCTCCCTCAACGGGGCCCTGTATGTGCGGTTCAGCGGACCCATCGACGAGACCTCACTGCCCGGCACTCCGGCCGCAACCGTCGAGCCCGCCTCCCCGGTCTTTCTGGTCAACGTGGACCCCCTATCTCCTGAACGCGGCCGACGACACCCGCTGAACCTCCGCTATTATGAATCCTCGGCCGCCTACTACGGCTCCCCCCTCCTGGCCGCCCTCCCCTTCTATGGGTTGGGCCTGCGGGAAGGGACCCTGTACGCCTTCGTCGTGACCCGGGACCTGAGGGACGTCCAGGATCGCCCGCTGAGCGCTTCGCCCGACTTCAAAAAGATCATCGCGAACGATCCTGAAATGCGGGATGCCCACCGGGATGCCAGAGAGGTGCTCGGCCCCCTGTTCGACTTCCTCGACGAGAAGCTCACGACGGGGACCGAGGGCATCCCGGGCCTGGATGATCTTGCCGTAGCTTCGGTCTTCCGCACCCGCCGCGTCACACCGGGGCTGGCCGCGGTGCGGGACTTCATTGCGAACGAATACCAGATGGCCCCGCCGGAGGATCTTGCCCGCATCCCCTGGATCGTGCGCGAGCACTGCACGCATGTGGAGGGGACCTTCATCCTGCCCGAGTTCCAGGAGGGCCCCAAACCGTTCCTGACGGGGGGCGGCTTCGTCTTCGACGTGGCCGGCGAGCCGGTCGTACAAAGGGAGGACGAGGCGCGGTTTGCCCTGTCCGTGCCCAAGGGGCGGATGCCCGAGACCGGATGGCCGGTCGTCCTTTACGGACACGGCACCGGCGGGAGCTACCTCTCTTTCGTCGGGAAGGACGTTGACGAGCGGCTCGGCGAGGTCGGGATCGCCGTGCTGAGCACGGATGAGCCCCTTCACGGTCCCCGGGACCCCGATCCATCGTCGACCCCCTCGGTCACTCCTTACAGATTTTTCAACTTCATCAACCTCACGGCCATGATCGACAATCACCGGCAGTCGGCGGCCGACAAGGTCTCCCTCCTTCGGCTGGCCCGGCTCCTCGATGTGCCGGCCGAGGCCTCGCCCACGGGCGAGCCGATCCGGCTGGACGGATCGAGGGCGGCCTACATGGGCCACTCCCTGGGCGGAATCACAGGGACCCTCTTTCTCGCTGTGGAGCCCGGGGTCGGTGCGGCCGTGCTCTCAGGCACGGGCGGGCGCTTCGGCCTCGCCTTCCTCGATCTCCCGGATGAATACGACTGGGCCATAGCGGCCGTCCAGAACATACTGGGCCTGTCCGAAGGGGAGGTTCTCGATGAGTTCCATCCGATAATCACCCTGTTGCAGACCTACGCTGAGCCCGCCGATCCGCTCTGCTACAGCCATGCCTTTATCGAGGATCCACCCAGGGGGATACCGAAGAACATCTTTCTCTCCGAGGGGATGGAGGATTTGAACGTGGCGCCCCGAACCACCGAGGCCCTCGCCGTGGGGTTCGGCCTTCCCCAGGCGAGGCCGGTGCACCGGACCGTGGAGGGCCTTGCCCTCAGAGGACTCGATCCGGTCGATCTCCCCGCGGAGGGGAACCTGGCGTTCGAAGGGACTCGCTCCACCGGGGCGCTCATCCAGTACGATCCGGGCGATCACTGGGCCCTCTTCGCCACCGAGGAGCGCGAGAGGCAGTACGTCGGCTTCCTTGCGAGCTATGTAGAGACGGGGCTGGCAAGGATCGAGAGCGGAGAATCTAGTCAGACGTCGGCTTCCTGGTTCCGAGAAAGCCGTGGAGCACCAGCAGCAGGCCGATGACACCGAACAGGATGAAGGGAGACGCCATTATCGCGATGTTCATCGGAGGGGGCGTCCGGTAGATGACGGAATCAGCAGGATCGTCCGGGTCGAAGTAGGCTTCGAATCGGCGGTCGGCCGGGTACCGGTCGATAGCCTTTTTGGCTTCGTAGTAATCGCTGTAACCTATCCCCATAAAGGAATAATTATTCGACCGGTATTCACGGCCGCCCACCTCGTACCGGTACTCGATGTCGAGGTGGTATGACGTACCTCGCGTGCTTCCGCTCCCGGAAGTAATGGTCTGAAGGCGGCTCGACAGCACCGTCGCATCGACCGGCTCGTAGGTCCTGGCGGCCTTCGACTGCTTCATGTGGCTCCAGAGAATGCTGTGGCCGAAAAAGGTGGCCGCGGCCAGGACCAGGAGTCCGAGCACGACGAATGACGGCTTCCGCTTTCTCTCAGTGCTCAGTGAATCGTTCATGAACGTGTGCTCCTATGGGCGGTCGAGCTTGACGGCCGTGCCGTAGGCCAGGAGCTCGGCGGCGCTGCCTATGACGCTCGTCGTCATGTAGCGAAGATTGATGATCGCATCCGCCCCCATCTCCTCGGCCTTGGCGGTCATTCTGTTCGTGGCCACCCTGCGGGCCCGGCCCATCATGTCCGTGTACTCGGTGAGCTCACCGCCGAGGATCAGCCTGACGATGGCCGAGAGATCTTTCCCCAGCCATATGGCGAATATGGTGTGGCCCTGGACCAGGCCGAGGGTCTCGGTGATCTCTCTGCCGCTGACCTCTGAAGAGTTCAGGAGCAAGAGCCGGGGCGGGGAGTCGTCGACCGGAAGCTCGCCTCCGGAGGTTGTGTACTTCTTTTGCTCCAGGGCCACGGAGATGAGGACCAGCAGGATTCCGCCCAGGATGGCGAACACGGCCGCCCTCAGCCACCAGGGCACGACGGGGTCGTCGGATACGACCACGAACCAGGGCATCCCGACGAATATTGCGGTGAAGAGGCCGAGCACGAAGGCCAGCGAGCCAATATGTCTGAGTGTTTTCATGTTTTCTCCTCCTCGGATCCTTTTTCAGCACCCGCCCGAGCTGGATCCGGCCGGCTCCTCCGGCTCGAGCATCTCGATCTTGTCCGGGAGATTCGGGACGACGCAGAGGAACTCGAAGGGCTCGTCCCCCTCGACCCGGTACCAGTGGGGCATGCCCGCCGGCATAAACACCACATCCCCCTGCTTCACCTCCATGACCTCATCCCCGAGTCCGATCGTGGCCCGCCCGCGCAGCACGTACTGCTCGTGCTCCACGGCGTTCGTGTGGGCCGGGATCCCGCCCCCCGGCTCCATGGTGAAGCGTCGCATCGCGAAGTTCGGGGCCTCGTCGGGCCCGATGAGTATCTGAATGGACGCACCGGTCCCGGCCCGGACGACCTCCCTCGGAACGCTGTCAGCCTGCTTGACCGTCATGGTCTGCTCCTCTTCATTTTTTCGGCAGGGTTAGGGCGAACTTCTTGCCGATGGCCAGCCAGTCCTTCATGTCGTCCTCATCCCTCCACCCGCCCTCCTCGACCATCACCCACCCCTTCATCGCCTTGCCCGTGATGTCGAAGGGCCTGACGTTCTTCTCCTTCAGTTTCTCCCCGGCCACGTCGGCTCCGGCCCTCACGATGAGATAGTCCCTGTAGATGCCGAAGCACATGTTCCCGTGCAGGAGGTAGCATATGCCTCCGAACATCTTCTTCTTCTCCATGTTCTTCCAGCGCCGGACGATCTTTGCGATCCTCTCCTCTATCGCTTCACTGTATGGCATTCCATCCTCCTCTTCCCGGGGCGGCTCATTCCCCTTGGAGCAGCAGGTCGATTTTCTCGACGATCTCCTGGGACACGTCGTCCACATCGCACATGTGAGAGGCGGAGCTCAGCGCATCGAAGTCCCGGTCCTCCCCGTCGGGCAGCCAGTAGCCTTCTCCGGACGTGGTGAGTACGATCAGGTGGTCCCGGCTCTCATGCCGTTCGAGAAACTCCTTCACCTCCGGGTCGAGCTGCCAGAACATGCAGGTATTGATCAGGACCACGGCCGCATACTGGGAGGCATCCTCGCCCTCGAGCTCGTCCAGCCCGATGAGTTTCACGTAGACGGGCCGGCCCGCAAAAGCTTCCTCGATCCCGGCCACAACGGCATCCTTGAACACGCTGCTCCTCGAGGCTATTAGCACCTGTTCCTCCATGGAGGGCTGGTTGAGCTCCCTCGACTCGATGTCCTTCTGGGGCGCGAACAAGTGAGACAAGGTACAATTCGCCAGCAGGAGAGTCAGAAGTAGGGCCGCCGAAAGAGAGAGTGAGAGATGTTTGATCATTTCGAATCCCTTTCTTGTTCAAATGAAGGCGGCCACGGACCGCCCTATGGTTGAACTTCGGTCGGACATGTCATTTCGACCGCAGGGAGAAATCCCCACGGCTCACTCCGGGCGAACGAGATCGCCCTTCACGGGCGAGCACCGCTTTATCTTCTCGGTCTTGCCCTCCCTCGTCAAGAGAACATCCTGGAAGAAGCACTTGATGCCGGTGCCGTCCTGAACGATGGGCGTATTCTGCAGGTGGTAGTGGAGATGGGGCTCCGAGGAGTTGCCCGAGTTCCCGCAGAGGCCCAGGAGCTGGCCCCTTTTGACCCGGTCGCCGGCCTTGACCTCGATGGCGCCCTGCTTCAGGTGGGCAAGCACGGAGACTTCGTGTTCGCGGTGTTGGATCACGACGGCGTTGCCGAGCGCGGAATAAGGATTCATCGATCCCGGGACATTGTCCCGGACGCCCCGGATCACCTCCGTGACGACGCCGTCGGCCGGGACCAGTATCTTCCGGCCGAAGGCGGGGTAGTCCTCGTTCTTCTTTCCCTCGCCTCGGTAGGTCTTGCCGCTCTCATCGACGATGAGAAAATCGAAGGCAAAACGCTGATTCGGCGTACCGCGATGCTGGTTCAGCTCCTTCGTATCCCCGCCCCAGATGACGGACCAGGTCCCTTCGAAGGGGAGCGACAAAGGGGTCTCGTGTTCGTCGGGAACCGGAATGTCGGGGGTGTGAGGAAGGAACCACAATCCGGCGATCTTGTCCTGGCCGTCCAGGACCAGCTTGATGTCCAGAATCACCCGCTCGAAGTGTGCTGGGAAGATGGCCTGTACCGGCGGAACGAGGCGCGGCGAACCGAGCTTTTTGATCCTGCCGTAGTCGGAGAGGAGCTGTTCGAAAAAGGGCCTCGACTTATCGAGGGGAAAGGCTTCCAGCATGATCTGGTTGAAGTCACGTTGGATCCCTTCATGATCCCCGGCGTTGAAGGCCTCCACCAACCTTCCGGCCACGCGCTCGAACCGTTCAGTGCCCGTCTCGGCCCATGCGGCAGCGGCCAGGAGGAGCAAGAGACAGATTGATACGCTGAGCTTTTTCACGGGGCGCCCTCCCTGACGCGGCAGAGCCGCAAATAAAAAGAGAATATCGAATATTGAACAAGGAATATTGAACCGCAGAAGGTTGGAAACAGGAAAAGGGCTTCTTCTCTCCTTCGAAATTCTGCGGTTCCTTGTTCTGCTGTTCGATATTCTTATTTCGTTTCCGTCCGCGGCCCGAGTGAATCCGGACCCTCCATTTTTTTGAAAGTATCCCCCCTCAAGCCATAGAATTCAAGCGCGTTGTTCGCGGTGGCCCGGGCGACCTCCGCTTGGTCGAGGGCCTTGATGCGCGCGAGGGCGTGTAGTGTGGTGAGCAGGTCTGCGGGTCGGGATGGTTTGCCCCGGTAGGCGACGGGGCAGTCGGTCTCGATGAGGATTCGGTCGAGGGGGGCACGCCGGATCGCCTCTATGTGCCCCTTGCTGTATTCGAGTGCAGGGGTGGCCGAGATCGTGTAGCCGTCCTCGAGCAGGGCCTCGAGCACGTCCGGGGGGCCGCTGTACCAATGGAACACGGCCTTCTCCAGCCCCGCCTCACGCACCATTCGGTGGGTTCGCATGTGGGAATACCGGGAGTGGACGATCACCGGCTTCCCGTTCCGCCGCGCAATGTCGAGCGCGGCGGAGAAGGCCCGCTTCTGCAGCGCCTTGGGCGCCCGGACCTTGTAGTCCAGGCCCACCTCCCCCACCGCCACGCACGCCTCGATGTGCGAGTCGATGAAGCCCAAGACCTCGTCGAGTTCCTCCTCGACAAGGTTCCACGGGTGAATGCCCAGGGCCGGGAAGACCAGGCCCGGATGGCGGGCCGCCGCCTCGAGGATCTTCCGGTTCGAGGCGAGGTCCATCCCGACCCCGACCACGGCGCCCACGCCGACGGCCGCGGCTTCCGCCAGGGCCCGATCCAGGTCCTCTATCCCATCGAGGTGGGCGTGGGCGTCTACGAGGCTCCCCTTCCAGGGGGGATCCGTGCCGGAGCGATCATGCGCGCTCCGGCTCATCTATGGGCTCTCATCCGTTTCCGCCCTATTGGTGTCCCTCGTGCCCGTGTTTGTGCTTGCATTTGTGCCCGTGACCCTTGCCATGCTCCCCGCAGGTACATGACTTGGCCCCGGCGAACTGTCCGCAGCAGGTGCCCCGGACCTTTTTGAAGAAGGTCTCGCGCTGGGAGTCGTCGAGCACGGCCGAGATCTTCTGGAGCCGGTCGATCCGTCCCTTTATCTTGTCCACCTGCAGCTTGATGATCTCGTCGATCTTGGAGCTGATCTCCGCCTCGCTGGCCGTCCCGCTCTTCACCAGATCGAAGAGGGCTCCGTCCAGCGCTTCAAGACGGGTCCGTATCTCTTTGCCCTGCTCCTTGCACTGCAATTTGATCTCGCCGATCTTGTCGGCCTGATCATCCGTGAGGTCGAGGGCTTGGAAGACCTTGTTGCACTTGCCGCACGCCAGGGCAGTTGGAACGGACCAGGCGCACAGGAGAGCTACTGCCACTGCAACTACGCTTAGTTTACCGATGAGCTTCATTCTCCTACCTCCTTGAGCTGTGGGGTTGAACAATAAATCTATGGAACGAATAAAAAATCAGAAAGGTCTATCCTCTTCGTAGGGGCAGGGCTTGCCCTGCCCGGGAAGGGCGCAGCAAGCGGCGCCCCTATCTTATGTTCCAGTTCACGGCAGGTCTTTTCCCGTGGTCGCCGCGGAGACCGTACAGTACTTTACTCCTTTTTCCGTGCGAATCGTGTGGGCCAGTTTATTGATCACCTTGCCGCTCCCCTTTACCACGATGATCTCCAGGCAGTTGTCATGGTCCATGTGAATGTGCTGGGTCGATATGATGGAGCGGTAGGCGTGGTGCTGGATGTCGGCCAGGCGGTTCATGAGCTCCCGCTTGTGGTGGTCGTAGACCAGGGTGATCACTCCAACGACCTCCTTGCCGGTGACCCACTCCTTTCTCACCATCTTTTCCCGGATCAGGTCCCGGATCGCCTCCGACCGGTTGGTATAGTTCTCATCCCGACGCTGCTTGTCGAACTTTTCGAGCAGGTCCTGTTCGAGAGAGACTCCGAAGCGAATCAGCGAAGACATGGGCTTCCTCCGAATAGCCCGGCACACACGGATCTGCGCATGTGGAGGGAAATCATATCCAGCGAATCTTATATTTCCCGGCCCGGAAAGGCAAGGATCTATTGAAATTTATCACCGGTTCGGGTTAGTTAATTTAGAATGACCTGTTTCGTCCGCATCGCCACCCTGCTCGTCGCGTCCATCCTGACACTTTCGAGCGCCTGCGTGGACGGGGGCAGGCCCCGGGAAGGGCTCGCACCCACGCCGGCCGGGGACGGACCCGTCATCGTCTTCGACCCGATCGCCGAGCCCACTCCGGAGATCCCCTTTCCCAACGACCTCGTGACCGTACACGACAGCTCCTCGCCCACGGGCCGGCGCCTCAACGTACGGACCTTCGCTCCCACCGTGTTCGAGCAGTCGGTCCGCACGCATCTGGACGAGCTCGACGGGTTCGGGACCTTCGCCCCGATTTCGGTCTCCTTCGATCGCCCCATCAGGCCTGAGACCGTCACGGCTCGAACCGTCCGGGTCATCAACATGGACCCATCCTCGTCCAGCTACGGCCGGCCTGTACTCCTCGACCTCAACCGAAACGACGCAGACAGGAATTTCCCCATCCAGATCAATCCCATGGACTTTCCCCCACACGATCCGTTCAACGATGCCGGGCAGCTCCTGCTCAACCCGGAGCTCGGCGATGTGGGCGATCCGGACTTTTGCCCCTTTTACGAGCGTGAGACCGACACCCTGATCATCCGCGTCGTGGAGCCCCTGGAGCAACAGTCCGAGTACGCCGTGGTGCTCACCCGGGGCATCACCGGCACGGACGGTGAGCCTATCCTATCGCCCTTTCCCTCGATCAACCACGCCGCCCAGACCAAGCGGCTCCGTCCTCTCGAGCCAATCCTAGCCGGCCTGGGCACGCCCCTCTCGGACGTCGCCTTTGCGTGGGCCTTCACGACCCAGTCCGTCACCCGGGACATGGAGGCCATTGCCCTGGGGATGAGCGGCGAGGGGCCCTTCGCCTACCTGGCCGAAGCATTCCCCCCGGTCCTCGAAGACATCGCGAGCATGGAGACCCAGATCGACGCCCTCTTTTGTGAAGATCCCCTGTCCTGCGGGGACAATATCTGCATCATCCAGGCCTCCTTCTTCGACACCTTTCTCAAGCTCATCATGAACCCCGAGGTGAGCCCCATGATCGTCGATCTCGTGAGCCGGCTCCTCGATGTCAAGCTCGGCGAGAACGAGGTGATGGAGCTCTCCATGCCGAACATCGACTACATCGTGTTCGGAACCTTCGCCTCCCCAGACTTCCGGGCCACGAGCGACGGGGTCTGGGATATGGACTATCGAACCGGCAAGGCCACGGTGGGCACGGCCGAGGTCCCCTTTCTCATCTCCATTCCCAAGGCGACCGAGGATCACCGGCCCCCGTTTCCCGTGATCCTCCACGCCCACGGCAACCCGAGCATCAACCTCGAGGTCCTCGCCTATGCCGACACGTGGGCCCGGCACGGCTATGCCTGCGCTTGCATCGACGCCGTGCAGCACGGGCCCCTCGTCACGATCCGGGACCTCGAGGTCATCCTCGCCTCTTTGCTCGTCGACCTGGAGGAGGGTCTGTGCGGCCCCTTGCCGGGCGATCTCTGCGAACAGATCCTCGAGTGGGCCATTGCCGAGCCCGGCTCCAAGATAGTCCAGCTCATCCAGTGTGTGCTCTTCGGAGACTGTGAGTCCGGGGAGATGGCCTTCCACGAGGCCCTCGAGGCACTCCTCTCCACGGGGCTCTTCAAGGTGCTGGTCTCCGACGGCCGGGCCGAGGACCTCGACGGCGACGGCAACCCGGACCACGGGGTCTTCTTCACGGCCGACCTGTTCGAGTCCCGGGACAAGATCCGCCAGACCGCGGTCGACCAGATGCAGCTCCTGCGCATCCTGCGCAACCTGAGCCAGGATGCGGTGCCCCCGCCCGTGCCGCTCCCGGGCCTGGCCGCCAAAGAGAGACTGCTCCCCAGCCTGCTGGCCGGGGACTTCAACGCCGACGGGATCCTCGACCTCGGCGGCCTCCACCGATACAACTACGATGTCCTCGGATTTCCAAGGTGGGTCGCCGGGCCCCAGGCCTATCACCGGAGCGGATTCTCCATGGGCTCCATGGTCTGCTCGATCCTGGCCGCAGTGGAACCGGAAGTGGGCGCCTACACCCTACTGGCCGCGGGAGGCGGGCTCTCGAGCGACATCATCCTGCGCTGCGACATGCGGAGCGTGGTGAACCGGGTCTTCCACGAGACCCTGGGGCCCGTACTCGTAGGCGAGCCGGACCCGGACGGACGTGGGCCGGGCAAGGTCTTCTTCATCGTCCGGAAGAAGCGAACCTACATGGACCTGAGCGATCCCGGCATGACCCTCTGGGACAACGAGGTACCGGTCCCGGTCGGTGAGGCGGCGCTCTTGCCGGGCGGCCGCGTGGTCGCCGTCAACCTGGACAACGGAGAGGTCGAAGAACGCACCATCAACGACGACGGGACCTTCAGCGTGGGGATCCCGGCCGACGCGGGGGATACGATCCATATCCGAATCGAGGCCCCCTCCGGCCATGTGACCGCCCTGCTCGAGGCCGAGGCCCCGAGGCGGGGTTTCGGGCTGCGACGCAATTCCCCGGACTTCAGGCGGTTCGTGGGCCTCGGGCAGATCACCCTCGAGAAGGGGGACCCCATCAACTACGCGCCCCACTGGTTCCTCGATCCCCTGCCAGGCATGCCCCCCAAGAACATCCTCCAGCTCGCCGTGCCGGGGGACTCCTTCGTACCGATCAACACCCAGATGGCCCTGGCCCGCGTGGGGGGGCTGTTCGGGTCCGACTCGAACGTGTGCGACGGCGAGCCGGCCTCGCTCGAGCTGTGCGGGAGCGACGAGCGGGTCCGGGCCGACTGCGACTGCATCAACATGAAGCTCGCCGCCGAGCGCGTGATGCTCGGCTTCCACAACCCCGAGATCGAAGAGCCCCGCTACGACATCGACGACCTGGCCGACGACAATGATGAGATCCTGGGGATGAATCCGCCCATAGGACCTCTCCCCCCGGTCCGGACCGGGGCCGGCCTGGCGGCGGTCCGCTTCCCCTACTCCTCCTTCGATTCCTGCGAGGCCTACGACGAGAGCGGCTGCTGCCTGGAGTACGTGAACAAGGGGAAGCACTGGTTCATGCTCATGTCCGACACGGCCCAGCCCATCGACTGGGCGATCTACGCACAGAATCAGGCGGCGACATATTTCGACGAAGAGGGAGATATGGGAGCAGACGAGCTCGACTGCCCCCGGCCGGTGACGGGAGAGACGTGCAGCTACCTCCCACCTTTTGAGGGGGAGTGAGGGAAAAACGAAGGAAATTTAAACGCAAAGGCGCTAAGACGCAAAGGACTTCTAATAATCCGATTCCACTCATTCACAGGCTCCGCCTGGGAACGAACTTAAGATTCACCACAGAGGACACAGAGAGCACAGAGAAAGAAAGAGCTTGATTACATTCATTTTCTCTCTGTGACCTCTGTGTCCTCTGTGGTAAAAAAATCTTTTTTTAAAAGCTCCATAGGTTTCTTTCTCTGCGTCTCTGCGCCTCTGCGTTAGAAACCTTGAACGGAAAAAATAGGAACCACACATGATAACCAAGCGCATCCGCCTCACCAAAGCCAAGGCCGCACGGGTCGAACTGGAGCTTCGCTCCGTCCTCGGCGACGACGGGGTGAGCACGAACCCGGCCGACCTGTGGAGCTACGCGGGCACGGTGCTGGGGCCCAAGGCCCTGCCCCACTTCGTCTGCCGCCCCCGCTCGGCCGAGCAAGTCCAGGGCCTTCTGCGGGTGGCCCGGAACAACCGCATCCCGGTCACGCCGGTTGCCAGCGGCACCCAGGAGTGCTCCACCCATCCCTTCTTCGGCGGGATCGTGCTGGACGCCATGGCCATGGACCGGATCATCGAGATCAACGAGTCATCAGCCTACGCCCTGATCGAGCCCGGGGTGACCATCGGCCGCTTCGCCCGGGAGATCCGGCGCAAGGGCATGCGCTGCACGGTCGGCTCCTTCCCGCCGGGCTGCTCCGTGGTGGGCAACTACACCCTGACGAACGTGAACACCCACCGCTCGAACGGCCTGCGCGACGAGATCCTCGCCCTCGAGGTGGTCCTCGCCGACGGCACCGTGGTGCGCACCGGGAGCCGCGCCTTTGCCGAGACCTACCCGGACACGGGGTGGCACGCATCCCATAACGCCCACCCCGACCTGCGGGCCCTCTTCCTCGACGCCTACGGGACCCTGGGGATCATCACCAAGGCGGCGATCCGGATCTTCCCGGTCAACGCGGCCCACGCCCTGCCGCTCGCGGCCTTCGACGACTATGCCGCCTCCATCGAGTACATGAAGCGCCTGGCCCGGAGCAACCTGGTGCAGCACGTGTGCGCCTGGCACTGGGTCCTCTACACGACCATCGACCACCTCCAGACCTACAAACACGGCGGCCCCATGGAGGTCCTCATCCACGACCCCTGGTCCCCTCCCGACGGCAGGCCCTACAACATCGTGGTCCCGGTCATGTCGGGCGAGCCCGAGGACATGGCCGGCCACGAGGCCGCCTGCGCCCGGCTGGCCGGGGAGCTCGGGGGCCGGATCTACAACGACGAATGCCAGGAGCGCTTTCCCGGGGCGTGGACCTTCTTCAACGAGCACTTCGTCCACCACATCCCGACCACCACCTTCATGGGGGGCTACGGCGAGGCCAAGCCGATGTTCCCCATCGTGGTGATCGACCCGGCCAAGGCGGCCGACTTCGAGCACTGGGCCCTGAGACGCCTGCGCCCCTCGCCTCTGCGCTTCGGCCTCTCCTACTACAGCCACTCCATGGATCAGAGCCGCTCTCTCTTCCTGCGGCTCACCCCCTTCATCCCCCACGGATCGGACGAGGAGGAGGCGCGCGCGGTCTACGACGAGGTCATGGAGGCGGCCATGAGCCGCTACGGGGCGGTGCCGCTCCGGATCGCCACCCAGGAGACCTACGGCTCGCCGGAGGGGGCCGTGGCGAACAAGATGGGGGGATTCGGGACTATGCTGCGACGGATCAAGAAGGCCATCGACCCGGAGGGGATCATCAATCCCGGCTTCAGCGCCGGCTTCTTCGGAGAGGAGCGATAGATGCGGCTGGCCAACATGGAGCTATACGAAGACTACATCTTCTCGTGCAACCGGTGCCGCACCTGCACCCTCACCGACGACCCGAGGTGCCTGCCGATCTGTCCGTCCTACGAGCGCTACGGCTTCTTCACTTACTGCGGGGGCGGCAAGGCCCACATCGCCCAGAAGCTGGTGGAGGGGAGCCGGCGCCTTGGGCCCGATCTGGCCGAGGCGCTCTATCGGTGCAATCTCTGCCGCGCCTGCCAGGCCGGGTGCATCGTCACTATCGACACCTACTCCCTCATCCTCGACCTGAGGGAGGCCATGGTGAAGCGGGGCTTCGGGCCCCTGCCCGGCCAGCGCCCCCTGCTCGACGGGATGCGTGAGCAGGGAAACCCCTACGGCACCCGGGAGGGACGCGGCCGCTGGGCCGAAGGGATCGCAGGGCTCAAGGATGCCCGGTCGGAGCGGGCCGAGGTCCTCTTCCTTGCGGGGTGCGCCGCCGACTTCGAGCCGTCGGCCGGCAGGGGTACGGCGAACGCAGCACGCGCGCTCCTGCGGGCAGAGGTCGACCTCGTAACGCTGGGAGGGGCCGAGCCGTGCTGCGGGGCCGCGGCTCTCGAGCTCGGCGACGCCGCCCTGTTCGAATCGATGGCCCGGCAGGCGATCGGCCTATTTCGCGAGTCCGGGGCCGAGAAGATCGTGGTCTCGTGCCCCAAGTGCTTCCACCATATTCGGGAGACCTACCCCGAGGTGGACGAGGATTTCGACATCTCGGTCCGGCACGTGACCGAGCTGCTGGCCGATCTCGTCAAGGCCGGGACACTGAGCCCCTCCCGGCCGGTCGAAGGGAAGGTCACCTATCACGACCCCTGCCACCTCGGCCGCTACGCCGAGGTCTACGAGGCGCCGCGTGCTCTGCTCGCCGCGATCCCCGGGCTCGAGCTCGTGGAGATGGAGAGGATTCGTGACAAGGCGTACTGCTGCGGCTCAGGGACCGGGATCCGCGAGAGCGTGCCTGACCTCGCCAGCTTTGCCGCGGCCGGGCGGCTCGCCGAGGCCCGCACTACCGGGGCAAGCGTGCTCGCCACGGCCTGCAGCCACTGCGAGACCCACCTGGGCGAATCGCTCGCGGACGGCGGGGAGGGTCGGGGCATGGAGATCGCGGACGTGGCCACCCTGCTGTTGAGGGCGCTGGAGTAGGGGTTTGATTCATCAAACCCTCGGGCGCGATGAATCGCGCCCCTACAGATTTGACGATGGTTGCCGTAGGGGTTCGATTCATCGAACCCGGGGTGTCATGAATGTCGCCCCAACGATCTATTCAAGCTCACGCAAAGAGGAGACGACCAAATGGCCAATGAGCTCTACCTCCGGATGAAGGAGTTCTTCGAAGTGAACCCGATCACGCGCAAGCTGGCCGCTCCGCTCAAGGAAGGGGCCGTGGCGGAGATCGCCTTCGAGGGCGATGATGAGATTTACACATTGGTCAAGGAAGGGGGCAGATCGGTACTGCGGCCCGGAAGGCCCGAGCGCCCCGAGATGGTCATGAAGTTCAACAAGGGGGCTATCGACTACCTCTTCGAGCTCGAGAGCGACAAGATCGAGGACTATGCCCTGCGGCTCTTCGAGTGTACGGTCAAGCCCACGCCCGAGCGGTGGGTACAGTCCAAACTCACCACGAGTATCGTCGACGCCTTTCGCAAGGGCTACATCGCCATGCTCCTTCTCGGTGGGCCCAACGCGGTGAAGATGGCGGCCCAGCTCGGCATAAAGATCCCGGCAAAATATCTCAAGGGGAGGAAGGCCAGAAAGGGAAAGAGCTCCTGAGCACGGCCCGATGCATGAAGGATTGATGTGATGAACTTATCCCGGCTTCGCCGGGGACTTTTTTTATTTTTCAGAGCTAACTTG
>CAZFWM010000154.1:0-17138 GCA_964522545.1 uncultured Thermodesulfobacteriota bacterium | reverse complement strand
CTATCGGGAATCATTGGATAAGACTGTCTTTGAGCGGTGGGAACTCCTGATTAGACGTTCATTGAATCATTGGTTTGAAGCTGGCCCCGTGCCCAGGCCGAAGGCCGGTGCCTGCGTCCGTGCCCGATTCTTCTGTGTGGCCAATTGTTTCGGGCACGGGAGCGGGCACCGGCACGAAAAAAACAATCAGGCCAATCCGGCTTTCGGGAGCGTGAAGAAAAATGTGGCGCCCCGGCCCGACTCGGACTCCACCCATACCGTGCCTTTGTGCATCTCCACGGCCTTTTTCACGATGGCCAGGCCTATCCCGGTGCCCCCCTGTTGGTTGGCTTCGAGCTGCTGGAAGACGCGAAAGATCTTATCGTGGTAATTCGGGTCGATCCCCGGACCGTTGTCCCTGACGAAGATCCGGTAGTACCGTTCATCCTCATGGCAGCCGATATCGATTTCCGGCGATTCCCCGTCGCCGCAGTGCTTGTTTGCGTTCTCGATCAGGTTCAGGAGTACCCGCTGGATCTCTTTTCTGTCGCACCGTACGGTAGGGAGATCATCGCCTACTCTGACCTTGCCTTCACGCTCCTCGAGCGGTGAGCGGAGCGCCGTGAGGACCTCGTCGATCAGGTCCGAGAGCTGGACGCTCTCCAGTCTGAGCGGAACCCGGCCGATACGCGACAGCTGGAGGAGATCGTCGATGAGCCTTTCCATATGCTTGGTGTTGACCTTGATTCGCTCCAGATAGTGCCTCGCCTCATCGTCTAGAATGGAGCAGTAATCCTCGAGCAGGATGTTGGAGAAGCCGTTGATGGTGACGACAGGGGCGCGAAGGTCATGGGAGACGGAATAGAGAAACTCCTCCATCTCCTGAGTCTTCTCCTGGAGGGACTGGGTCGTCTCGCGCAGCTTCTCGTTGCTTTCGTCGAGGTCCTCCAGGGTGAAGACGATGGCGGACTGGGTGCGCCGCAAGGCCGTGTTCATCTCGCTCAGCTCCCGGTTGCGCGACTCGAGCTCTCGGGTGCGGTCCGCCACCTTGCGCTCGAGTTCGGTGTAGGCGCTCTTGAGCCGCTCGCCCATCCGGTTGAAGGCCTTGGCCAGCAGCTCGATCTCGTCACCCGTCTTGATGACGATGGGATAGTCGAGGTCCCGGGTGCCCAACCGTTCCGCACGGCGAGTGAGCCTCCGCAGGGGGCGTATGATTTGATTGGCTCGGAAGATCAAAAAAGCTGTGCCGAGAGAAGCGATCGCCACCACCCAGAGACTGAGCACGCTCATGAAGTGTGCCAGGGGCTGGTCCAAATAGGCCTTCTTGATCCCCATTCGGACCTCGCCGATACGCATCCTTCCCGCCCGGATCGGGACGGCAATGTCATAGAAGCTGGTCTCACGGCTCTTGAGAAGGCGCAGGCTGTGCTTTTTCTCCTTCGATACCCAGTTGGCGTCGGTCAGGTCGACCGGGAAGCCTTCGGGAAATGTGTGGGCCACCACACGGCGTTTTTCGTTGAGGAAGAATATATAGGCTACGCTCGGGTCGACCGATTTCTGCTCACGGGTGAGTTGGGTGATGCGGACGTAGTCGCGTTCGAGCATCGGGTCCAGACCTACTATGGCAAGGTACTGGGAGTCCGAGATCCCTTTTTTGATGATCTCCTCCGCAAGGCTGGGGCCGTATGTGTACCACCCGATAAAAAGAACGCCGGCTCCGAGAAGCATAATCGGGATCAGGATGGCTCCGATGAGCTTGTATCGGATGCTGATCGTTTTCTTGGCCATTCACCGGCTCCTGCCGACGGCTTTGCCGCGCGTCGGGGCCAGGCCGAGCCTCTTCTCGAGGCTTCGGACCGGGTTGAAGTCCCGGTCCTCGGCCGGGACGATTCGGTGGATGTTCGTGGACAGGAGTATTTCGCGGTGCGCGGGATTTTCCGGGTTGAGTCGGAGCATCGAATCGCGCACCTTCGTGAGGATCTCTTTGTCGAGCCCCTCCCGTGCGGCAAAGACCCAGCCGGGATATTCGTTGGTTGTTCCAATGACACGGAGATGGGTCGTATCGATGTTTTCCGCCTCCTCCTCCCAGGCGTCTTCGCTGATGAAAGCGGCGTCGAACTCGCCGGTGTACACGGCGCTCAGCACCTCCCGCTGGGGGTGAGGGCCGTTGGCGAAGGAGATCATCTCTCGGTTGATCATGGGATTGAGGCCGTGATCGAGCAAGAGGGACGCCGGGTACAGGTATCCCGCCGCGGCGGCATCGTTCACGGCGATGATCCTTTTTCCATGCAGGTCGACAATGCCTTGCAGCTCGGTGTTGACCGAGCGGACGACGATCTTCCCCCGGACCAACCGCCCCTCGTTCTCCTCCGAGGCCGGCCGGGCGAAAGGCGTGATCTGAAAGTGCCGGGCCATCTGGACATAGACGTAGGGATTCAAGTAGCTGATGTCGATCTTTCCATCGGACATCTGGTAGATATGATCCTGGACGCTCGCCGGATAGAGGATGCGGAAGTAAAGGTCGGTTTCATCTTCCAAGTAGTGAATGAGCGAGTTCAGTCGAAGATAGCACAGAGGGCGCGGGTAGAAGGGGAGGTGAGCCAGGGTGAGAGTCTTCTCCCGGTCGATCTCTCCGTGTCCTATCTGCTCGGTGCGATCCAGATCCACCTCCCTGACATCTTCTTCATTCCGGCATCCGGAAAAAAGGGGCGAGGCCAGGGACAGGACCAGCCAGAGGGCGACAAGGGGTATTGTCGACGGACGGGGAAGGACACGCGGTTGCGTGCGCTGTCGCATTAGAGCCTTTCATCTAGCCGTCTACGCGACTTGCGTAGATGTGGGCTCAATGTCAGGGGCCATGTGAGTTAACAGTCGACAGTCTAGAGTCGAGAGTGAGAAGCAGGTGACTCTCAACTCTGAACTGTTGACTGTCGACTGAGGACTTAATTTCGAATTTGCTAAGCCGTGTTTAGCTAATTTGGTTACGGCTGTGTCGTATTATTCTTCTTCGAAGAGCACTGTGCGGTTGCGCCCGGCTGCCTTTGCCTTGTACAGGGCGCGATCCGCTTTCTGGATTAATGATTCTACTGTGACCGCATCCGATCCTGAACAGCCCGCTATACCGATGCTGGTTGTGGTACGGATATCCTGACCCAGATATTGGAAGTGGGCATCGGCCAGCACCTGCCGGATTCGCTCGCCGGTGGAGAATGCTTTTTTTATTGAGACTTCAGGGAGCAGTATGCCGAATTCCTCTCCACCATATCGTGCGACGGTATCGACCTCCCGCACGCTTTGCAGAAGGATCGCCGCGACTTCACGCAGGACGTAGTCGCCGCACTGATGGCCAAATCGGTCGTTGACCGATTTGAAGTGGTCGAGATCGAGGAGGAGAAAGGAGAACAGGCCTCCGTACCGGTGGAGGCGGGCGACCTCTTCATGCAACCGCTGGCGGAGGAAACGGTAGTTGAAGCTCTTGGTCAGCTCATCGGTTATGGATAGCTGTTCGAGCTCCTCGTTGATCTGTTCGAGGGCGATGGTCTTCTTGATCAGCTCTCGCTCCAGTCTCTCCCTCTCTTTTTTCCCCTGGTGTTCCTGGAGGGCCTTGTGGGCTATGAGAGGAACGGTCTTCCAGTATTCGCCATGCTTTACCAGATAGTCGTACGCGCCCCCCTTCATCGCCTCGACGGCGACCTCTTCACTCCCGGTGCCGGTAATCATGACGACAGGGAGATCAGAGAAGATCTCCCCGATGCGCCTCATCAGCTCCAGCCCGCTCGTGTCGGGAAGCATGTAGTCGATGAAGACGAGATCGAAGGAAGCCTTGGAAAGGTGTTCGAAGCACTCGCTCGCGGAAAGGGCGACCTCCACGTGAAAATTTTCGCGGGCCTGCTCCAGGGACTTCTTTACGAGTAGGGCATGGTCCTGATTGTCTTCGGTGAGCAGAATTTTTGGCACTGGAATGATCTCCTGGAATTGAATATGGAATACATTATCTGATTCCTTGATTTCCATCATTTTAGCGAACCTTTACACTGGCAGTCAATGAAACCTACCAATCCACCAGAGTCGGTGGATTGGTAGGTTTCATCCCTTGGGCAAAGAGCGGGGGAGGGGAGTCGTCGGCCATCGCCGTGAGCGCTTGCGGTAATACCGGCTTTTTAGTAGGATCCCTCGAAAATACGGCAGGGGCATCTTAGCGCCTTTCATCACAACATCTCCGCGGCTTGCATAGATGCGGGCTCAATGTCAATGGGCCGAGAGAGTTTACAGTTTACAGTCGACAGTGAGAAGCATGTAACTCTCGACTATAAACTGTTGACTGTCGACTAAGAGCTCAATTTCGTATTGACTTTGCAATATTTCGCTAATTTGGTTGCGGCTTCGCCGCTCTAGGGAGGAAATGTTCTTGAAATACGTGGAATGGAGAATCGTGCTCACGGCCTCTCTCGTCATCGGAATCGGTCTGGGGAGCGCCTGCCATAGAGATCACCATGGGGCCGCGCCCGGCACGATCGACACATCCTCTCCGGCGCTGGAAGCGCAAGTAAAGGAAGCTCTTCCTGATACCAGGCGTCAGGGGGGGACCATGGCCGTGGCCGAGCGGGACGACACGGCGCATCTATTCGAAGCGGTCTGCAATGCCACCGTTGGGAATGTATTCATCGTCGTCAAGTATCGCACGCAGACCGAGAGGCAGTATCTAGGGCTCGACACGGGAGACTTCGTCCTCACCGATTCGACCGGCAAGGCTTACACGGCCCTGGGCACGAGGTGTTTCTCGATCTTCCAGACAGGGCGAGGTTTTTTCGCCTTGGCCTTCGAGGTGCCGGAAAAGTCCCCAGAAAAGGGATGGAGGATCTCTTACAAAGGAGGAGCGCCGATCTCTCTTACTTTTGATACCCTCAGCCCCCAGCGATCCATCGACCTCCCATGCGAATTCGTCACGTCCGAAGTGGAGCAGGCGATCATCGATGAGGCGGAGATGCAGATGGAGCGATTCCGTGAGTGTCTTTTGGAGTGTGCAAAGGCAGAGGACCGGGACGCTTGTGTGGAGCTGTGCAGGTCGATCTATCTACCGAAGAAGCCTTTGCCGCAGAACCCTTCCGACTGATCCCTTGCAGTTTTGCCGCAGTTAAAAATCGGATATGTCATTTCGACCGCAGGGAGAAATCTTAAATTTAAAAAAATTCCCCCTTTCCCTTTTTTCCCTTGCTTACACATCTTTTCGGTTGCGGCCTGGCCGCGTTAGGGTCACGACAGAATGAAGCGCCGGTGCAGTTCCTGAACCACTGTCGTTGGATCAGGCCCACCCCGAGCAAGTGTGCAGGTGAGCGCGCGGGTGCCCTTTTCCCACTCCGCATATTTCAGCGGCTCGAAGGCCTCGATAAAGGCGTTGAATTCGTGCATGTGCCTGGGGGTGATGTTTCCGATCAGCCGAATGAGGACGGCCGGGGTCGTCTCCACAGTGTAGCCGGCCTCGCGAAGCCGGGTCTGTAACTCTGCGGCCCGGTCGAGCCCCTGGTCGATGATGAGGGCCGTGAGGCTTCGCTCATGCTTGATCTCCGCGATGTTGATGTTCAGGGCCGTGAAGTGGGAGAGAAAGCTTGCCAATGCGCCGGGATAGTTCGGGATCGTCTGGACCTGCGTGTACAGGCACTCTGCCGGATCGGTCACCAGGTAAAGCCCTTCCGGAAGCTCGCGCGGGCCGACCACGGTGGCGTGCTCAGGACTGGAGGGATTGAAGAGCTTCACCTCCATTCCGGCCCGCTGGGCCGGCTGGATCGATTTGGATTGGATGTTACCCGCCTCGATGGCCAGCGAGTACGGGAGGTACGGGATCGGCCGGGCTTCGTCCCCCACGATGGCGGGATTCGCGGTGAGCACACCGGGGGCCTCTTTGACCAGGCAGACCTCCACGGCCTCCCACAAGTCCTTCGCCCTTGGATCAACCTCCGAGCCGTGGATGGCTCTGTGCAGAGCACAACCGATGAAGGTCGCCGTAAGATCGGATCCGCTCCGGCCGAGGGTCGTCACGTAGGCGGCTTCGCGGTCCCCTTCCGGCACCCTGGCCACGCCGTTAAATCCTGTCACAATAGGAAGGAGGTGGCGTCTGCAAAAAGAGTCCACATTTCGCACGATAGACCGACAGGAGTCCTCGATGATATTGGCGCTGCCATAGTGGTCGTCCGTGAGGATTCCGATCTCCCCGCCGCTCACGGGTTCGGTCGGCATGGTGAATCTCCCCTCCCGGTTACGCTTGTTCAGATAGTGGGAGAGGATGGTCACCGCGAAGAGCTCACCGTAATGGGCCAGCAGATCGTTGTGGCCTGGCGAGATGGGGCCCTGGGCGAAGTTGGAGGCTTTGTTCGTGGCGGACTCGATCAGATCTCGGATCTGGTGGTGGAGGGAGATGTCGGCCCCCATTCCAAGGGACTCGATGAGCTGGAAATGGGGCTCGGTCAGCATCTCCTTAAAACGCCTGATCCCCTTTTCCAGGGTGTCTTCCTGCAGGATGTGTTTCCTGTAACCCAGGAGGATATCGGTGATACTGAAGCCCGGGTCCGAGGTGCTCCGGACCCGTTTTAGGGCGGAAAAGACCGGGATGACGAAATCGTCCCGGCTCAGTTTGCTGTCGATCAGGGTGGTCGCTGCTTCGACGGTTTTCGTTATCTTCTGATCGGTCCCCAGGGTCGTCCCGCCGAACTTAAGCACCACGATTTTGTTCATTTTTCCAGATAAGCCGTCATGAAGGCTTCGGTCAGCCACTTGGCGAGAGAGCGCCGTGCGCCCCCTTTTAGATTTTCGAGGGGAATGATCGCCTTCGCCATGGTCCTGTGGCCGCCCGCATTGCCCCATTCTCCGAAGGCTGTTTTGGCCGCCTCGCCCGCGCTCTTTCCCGTGCCGTAGGTGCGCACCGATATGACCAGGTCATTCCGGAACGTTCCCGAGACCACGGACCACTCTACGCCCTCGATCTCCAGGCAGAAGTCGGCTATGTGGGGAACGAGGTCCGCGCTGGAGAGCTCTCCGAGGTGGGAGAAACAGACATCCTGGATGATCCTCCGCTTCTTCAGGGCCTTGCTCAGGGCGTCCACGTCCCGGGCGGGGATCTGTGGGCGGTCCATCCGGCGTATGAGGCTCCGATTCGCAAGTTGATAGAGCATGGCGAATGCATTGACGTCGTGCTGGATCGTCTCCCTGTCCAGCAGGAGGGTGTCCGTCTTTATCCCGTAGAGCAGGGCCGTGGCGAGGCGCTGGCTGATCTTGATATTGGCCGCCGTGAGATATTCGGTCAGGATCGTGGAGGTGGCCCCGTAGTGTGCTCGGATGTCCTTGAAGAACGCTTCGGAGCCCTTGGTCGGGTGGTGGTCGATGATGATATCGGCGCGCACCGACTTGTTCTTTAAGTGGGAGGGCTGGGTGTCCACCATGGCGATGCGGTCGAATCCCTTGAGGGTGCGGGACGTGATCCTGGAGATCTCGATGTTGAGGAGCTTGACCATCATCTGGTTCTCGGGGCGGGTGACCCGGCCGAAGGAGCCGATGGGAGCCGTCTGCTTGTTCCGGCCGAGCAGAGTGCGGAGCGCCAGGGCGCTGGCGATGCCGTCGGGGTCGGGATCGTCCTGGACCAGGATGAGCACGCGCTCCTGGTTTTCGAACAGGGGATAGAGTGCCCGGATTCCGGCCAGAGTGACCGTCTTCTCTACTTCTGCGAGAACCCCTCCGTGGGAGAGAGTTTTTGTGGGAACAAAGCGGTCCCCCGCGTCCTCTGAGAGCTCGACTCCATCGATGCCGTCGACAAAAGCGGTGATGGAGAGATTTTCGGAGGCGGCCCGGACGGCCCGGATGATCTTCCGGCACGCACTGAGCTCGGGCGCACTGACGATGATCCGATCCTCCTGGGTGAGCGAGAGTTTCCGGTAGGTGTCGGCGTCCGAGAGATCCCCACAGCGCGCCCTGGCACCCTGTCCACAGGAGCGCTTCTGCATCCGCTTCTCGCTGAAGACAAAGACCGCCTCATCGATCCCCTTGAGGATGCGGAAGAAGAGGTCATCGCGGCTTATGACGATCAGACGCATCGGGAGGTCCCCGGTTTGAAAGCCGTCGACTAAAGCCGACAGCTTGAGGCACAAAGGCACAGAGGGACAAAGGCACAGCGTAAGATGAAATTATCTGATTCCAGCTGCGGGATGTCAAGAATGGGGTGCACGGCTCTCCCGGGGCGGACTCACGACTTCATGCCGAGAGCGCCTGGGAACGGTGGTGAAGCGCTGCCAGGCCTTGGGGTACTGGATCCGGTAATGGTAAAAGCCTGAGAGCACTCGGACGAAAGCCGCCTGGATTTCTTTCAGGTCGGCCAGAGTCAGCGGGCATCTGCTCAACTCTCCGTCGTTCTGAAGGCGCAGTGTGGTCTTTCGGACCATGGCCGCGATCCTTTCTTCGGACTGGTCCTTGAGAGTCCGGGAGATCGCCTCCACCGAGTCCGCCAACATGATGATCCCGGTCTCTTTGGTCCTGGGTCGCGGGCCCGCGTATCGAAAAACGTCCTCTTTCACCTCGGCGTCTTCCCCGGCTTCGCTCTGGCGGGCCAGGTGATAAAAATACTTGATGAGCGATTTTCCGTGGTGCTGCTCGATAAAATGGATCACCTCGCGGTTGAGCCCATAGCGCCTGGCCAGCTTGACCCCCTCGGTTACGTGGTCTTGAATGATGGAGGCGCTCTCTTCCGGAGAGCACAGCTGGTGTGGGTCATCGCCGGGGGTCTGGTTCTCTACGAAATATTTGGGGCGCACCAATTTTCCCACGTCGTGGTAGAGGGCCCCGACCCTCACCAGAACCGTGTTCGCTCCGATCGATTCCGCCGCCGACTCCGCGAGCGTGCCTGTGGCAATGCTGTGATTGAAGGTTCCCGGTGCACGGATCATGATCTGACGAAGCAGGGGGCTGTCGAAGCTGGCCAGCTCGAGGAGCGAGATGTTCGTGGTGTAGCCGAAGAGCCACTCGAACAGCGGCAGCGAGGCGATCGCCACCGGGCCGCTGAGAATCCCGCCGACGAATCCGCTTGCGGCCAGCGTCAAGGCGTGCATGGACAAGGGATCTCCCCCTATCATGGTGATGCACAAGAGCATGGCGGCATTGGCCAGTCCGGTGTGGAGGCCGGCGACCAGGATCTCCACGCGCCGCCTGGAGCGGGAGGATGCGTAGCCGGCCACCGTGCAGGAGAGAAAGACATAGGCTGCGAAAGGCAGGTTTCCCTCCCAGAGCCAGCCGGACAGGAGGCCGATGAGCATCGCGTAGAGCATGGTGGTCGCATAAGATCGTACGAGTCGGACCAGGATGGCTCCGGTGGCTATGGGGAAGAGATGGTAGAGGAGTCTCGAGGGAGCCTCGGAGAAGCGCTCGACCAGGGAGGCCCCGAAGAAGAGATAGAATCGGAATATAAGCAGAGAGCTGATGAGAATAGTCGCGAAGAAGAGGAAGTCCTTTGGCCGCCCGCCCGGCTCGGCCATCATGAGGGAGATGAGGAAGACCAGGAACAGGAAAAACGCGGTCCCGATCAGTATCCACTGGTATCCTGTGTAGAACCGAGCGAAATGGATCTGATCGAGCACGAGGATCACCTCTGAGGTAATGGGCTGGCCCTCGCCTATGATGAGCTGATCCTTCTGGAAGTTCATTACCACCGGGATCACGGCGTCCACAGCCTGGGCCACCCGGCGCTCCGTCTCCACGGAGTTGTACACGAGATCGGGGCGCATGAGCTCCCCTGCGATCCTTGCGAGCAGGGAACGTTGGTCTGCGCTAAAGTCAGGCGGCGTATCTTGGAGCGCCCTGGCGATTGCGTCATCACGGTCCGCCAGGCCCAGGATTCCGGTTCGCTCCTGGACGATCACTTCCCCGCCGCTCTGGAGGTCGCGGATCACGAAACGTTTTGATGCGGAGTCGGCCAGGACCTCCTTGATTTTGGTCATGTCGGCCGTGACCTTCTCCCGGTAGGCTGTGGCGATCAGGCTCCGGTTGAATTCTTCGGTCTGCTTGGAGTAACGCAAATCGAAGAGGAGGAGAAAATCATCGTCCGTGAGGCCGATACCCAGGGTCTCCATAAAGTGCCGCTGTACTTCAGCCACGGTCATGGGGAGGCCGGCCCGCTCGCTCTCGAGCTCCGTCTCGATCGCTTCTATCCTCTCGCGAAGCGAAGCGATCTCGGTTTCGACCGCTGTGTTCGATTCCTCATCCGGAGGGGAGGCCTGAGTGTCGTCCTTCTCATCGGGTTTCCCCGCCTCTCTGTCGAGGGCTGCAATGCTCTCGGACAAATTGAGCTTTTCACTGACCAGGGCCGCCTCTTTCTGGAAATAGACCCTCATCTGGCCGAAGGCGCGGGAGATCTTCTCTTCGATATCGATGAGGACATCGGAGTTGTAGTCGAAGACCGGAAGGACTCCGTCGTGCGCAAGCTCTCGCTTCCTCTCCGTGGCGATGGGGTCCTCCACGCTCATCTCGTAGGGTGCCCGTATGCTGTCCCGGGTATATTCTCCCAGGGAATAATTGTAGGTTTGCTGTGTGAGGTAGGGAGAGAGGGCGATCGTGGCCAGTGTGGCCGCAACGGCCGCGATGGCGATCTTCTGTTCGATGTGTTCTACGACCACGGCTTTCCTGATGCGGTCGGTAAGTCGTTTGAAAATTCCAGGAGGAAGGAACACCAGCGACTCTTCATTGCCAGGGATCGCCTGGTTTGGTCCATCGCTGTCGCTGGTCTTTATCTCCTTGGGGTCGCTTTTTTTCCAGAAATCCAATTCCACCTCCATAGTGGAAATTGCCAATAAAATAGAACTATGAAAAAGGACCATTAAACCGCAGTCTGCATGCACCTGTCAAGGCGCGGCTTCCTGCCTGATCCCCGGTCCCTGACACCCGCCCTCTCCGGTTGACACGGCGATGGAGAGTAAGATAATTCTTTCACCTTCAGTTGCGCTTATTATATCGGATGATTGCGGCTGTAGGCCGGAGTCGACCAGGAGAAGAGATCATGAGTTTTCCCTTGACGAGTGAACAGGAGATGGTTCAGTCCATGGTGCGCGGCTTTGCCCGAAGCAAGATCGAGCCGGTCGCGGCCCGGCTCGATCGGGACGAGGCCTTCCCGGCCGACATCCTCGACCAGCTGGGTGAGCTCGGGCTGATGGGCATGATGATCCCGGCCGAGTACGGAGGCTCGGAGGCGGGCGCGGTGGCGTACTCGCTGGCCATGCAGGAGATCGCCTATTCGTGTGTCTCCACGTCGGTGGCCATGTCGGTGAACAATCTTTCGTGCGACGCGGTGCTCGCCTTCGGCAGCGAAGAGCAAAAACAGCAGCACCTGATCCCGATGGCCCAGGGGCGGAGCCTGGCCTGCTTTGCCCTCACCGAGCCGGGGGCGGGATCAGACCCGGGCGGGATGCAGTGCAAGGCTGTGCGCGACGGCGATGCCTATGTGGTAAACGGGACAAAGGCCTTCATCACCAATGGTTCCCACGCAAAGCGCACGATCCTCGTGGCCCGCACCGGCGGTGACCGGAACAAGGGGCTGAGCGCCTTCATCGTCGAGAACGACAGCCCCGGTCTCTCCGTGGGGACGGTGGAGGACAAAATGGGGCTGCGGGGGTCCAACACGGTCGAGCTCGTCTTCGAGGACTGTCGCGTCCCCGTTGAAAACCGGCTCGGGGAAGAAGGCGATGGCTTCAGGGTCGCCATGGTCGCCCTCGACGGGGGAAGGGTGGGAATTGCCTCCCAGTGCGTCGGAATCGGCCAGGCATGCCTGGACGAGGCCGTGAACTATGCACGGGAGCGCAAGCAGTTCGGCAAGCCCATCGCCGAGTTCCAGGCGATGCAGTGGATGATCGCCGACATGGCCACGGAGATCGAGGCCGCCAGGCTGCTCACCTTCAACGCGGCCGCCATGAAGGAGCGCGGAGAGCCCTTTACCCGAGAGGTCTCCATGGCCAAGCTCTTCGCATCCGAGATGGCGAACCGGGTCGCGGCCCGGGCGCTGCAGATCCACGGAGGCTACGGGTACTCGAAGCACTACAAGATCGAGCGCCTCTACCGGGATGCCCGGGTGACGACGATCTACGAGGGCACAAGCGAGGTCCAGCGTCTCGTGATCGCCCGGAGGGAGCTGGAGGGTTGAGGGGGATGAGGGGGATGAAGGAGTGAAGGAGGTGAAGGGTTGAAGGAAAAAGATCCGGGCCCCATGCGGTCCATTGCCAACTTTCTCTTCGAAGTGGGGATGCTCAAGCGCATCCAGCGCACGGGATGGGCCTTTTTCGGCGACGGGGGGGAGTCGGTGGCGGAGCACGCCATGAGGACCGCCGTGATCGGCTACGCGCTGGCAAAGCTCCGGCCCGAAGTGGACGAGGCCAGGCTGATCAAGATGTGCCTGCTCCACGATCTGCCCGAGACGCGCATCGGGGACCTGAACTACGTGCACAAGCGGTACGTGAGGGCCGACGAGGAGCGCGCCGTGAGCGACCTTGCCCGCACGGTCCCCTTCGGATCGGATTACGAGGGGCTCATCGAAGAGTTCAACAAAGCCGAGTCCGAGGAAGCGCGGATGGCCAACGACGCCGATCAGCTTGATTTAATCCTGCAGTTGAAGGAGCACGGGGACCTGGGAAGTCCCTACCATACCGAGTGGCTCGACTACGCCCTCAAAAGGCTCCACACCGACGTGGCCCGATCCCTCGCAGAGGAGATAACCCGGACCGACTGGACCGAGTGGTGGTTCCACGACAAGGGCGACTGGTGGGTGCGGGGAGGAAGGGAGTGAGGATGTCTTAGAGCCTTGCATTCGTACATCTTCGCGACTTGCGTAGATGTGGGCTCAATGTCAGGTGCTCTGTGAGTCGACAGTCGAGAGTCAAGGGTCGAGAGTTGGAAACCAGAAGCTCTTGACTCTGAACTGTTGACTGTCGACTTAGGACTCAATTTCGGATTTGCTTTGCCGCATCAAGCTAATTTGGTTACGGCTTTGCCGCCTTAGACAGGTATGTCCAGCGAAAAAATCGCACCCCCCCTTCGACTGCTATCCCGACTTCCCTCCCCGCTCTTTTTTCAGGGCCTTTTCCACGATCTTCTCGATCATGCCCGTGGTGGAATCTCCCTCCACGTAAGGAATCACCTGGACCGACCCGCCTCTGGCCCGAACGACGTCGGCCCCAATGATGTTCTCCGGGGTCCAGTCGCCCCCCTTCACCATGACATCGGGTTCCAGAAGAGTGACGAGAGCCAGAGGGTCCGGCTCGTCGAAGATGGTGACGAAATCGACGTCGGCCAGCGCGGCCAGGACCTCGGCCCGGCTGGCCTCGGGATTGATGGGCCGGCCCGGGCCCTTGATCCCGCGCACGGAGCTGTCGCTGTTCATGCCGACCACGAGCAGATCGCCGAGCCGGCGGGCCTCGTGGAGGTAGCGCACGTGTCCCACGTGGAGGATGTCGAAACATCCGTTTGTGAAGACGGCTTTTTGTGCCTTCCCTTCGGCCCGCAGGGCCTGCAGTGCTTCGCGGAGCTCGCCGCGGGGGAGGATTTTTGATTTCAAGGCTTGACCTCCTCGGGTGGTTCCCGGTGGATGTGAGAGTCCGGGGTATCGTCATCACGCGGAGGGGGCGCAATGCCGGCCTCCGGGCGGTGCCGGATAAGGGAGGGGATCTCACGGCGGAATGCGTAGAGATCGTCCAGGTCGATGGGAGCAGAGATCACTTCACGGGGTGAGTCTGCCCGGGCCATGATGCCGCCCCGGGGCTCCACGATCATCGAGTCGCCGCAGTACACCTGCGCATCGGTGCGTCCGCTGCGGTTGCAGGCCACGATGAAGAGCTGGTTCTCGATCGCCCTGGCCTTCAAGAGCACCCTCCAGTGGTCCGATCTCGATTCCGGCCACTGGGCGCAGACGGCTATCACTTTTGCCTGCTCCATGGCGAGGGACCTGCAGAGGACCGGAAACCGAAGGTCGTGGCCCATGAGAATCCCGATCTTCACCAGGGCCGTGCGGCAGACGAGGGGCTCCCGGCCGGGATGGAAGTAAAGGTCCTCCTGGGTGGGCTGAAAGAGGTGTATCTTTCGATAGGTCCCGCTCACCTTCCCATCCGCGTCGATCACGTAGGCCGCATTGTAGAGGTGGCCCTCCTCGAGTGACAGGATCGGGCAGATGATGACAAGGCCGTGTTGTTCGGCAATTCGGGCCGTCTCTGCCAGGACGTCCGGGGAGGAGGCGGCCAGGAGGTGCAGCTTTCCGGCGGCATAGCCGGTGCTCCAGAGCTCGGGGAGGACGATGAGGTTGGCGCCGTGGCGGGCGGCCTGCTTGATCTCGCTAAAGACGCAGGAGCAATTCTTCTCGACGGCGCCGTTCTGGACATCGAACTGAATTGCCGCCGCTATGATCCGGGTCTCATCCATGGCTCAGGGAGAGAGGCTCGGCCCGATGTGGTTCGATTCATAAATACGGTGACGCACCGAAGCCGTCGAGGCACCCGGCCCGCAAGGCGCGAGGAGGGCGAATACCGTTGTCGTATTTAACCGACGAGCAACGTAGCGGGGCGGGATGTATCGGCGGCTGAATGCCATCGTATTTATGAATCGGGCCACTAAGGTTGGATCACAACGAACTCTATCCGCTCGTTGATCTCGCGGCCCTTTTCCGTATTGTTCGGGACCAGCGGGCTGGATGAGCCCATCCCTTTGGCCAGGAGGCGGTCAGGAGATATGCCGTGCTCGATGAGGGTGTCCACCACGACCGCGGCCCGGCGCTCCGAGCGGGCCGTCACTTCATCGGAGTCTTCCCCCGGGGGGAGGTGGCCCTCGATGCGCAGGCGGATATCGGGTATATCGAAAAGCACTTTGAGTATATCCGCCACGAGCACCCAGGTGCCCTGTACGAGGTCGGTCTCATCTTCGGTAAAAACTATCGGCTCGAGAAGCTCGATCTTGTCTCCGGTGTAAATCGCCCTTCTCGGGATGCTGTCGGGGCAGCCGTCCCCGTCGACGTACCCGTTATAGTTCTCGATCTCCCAGGGGCACTTGTCGTTCCGGTCGTATATGCCGTCACCGTCACTGTCGACGTAGCAGTCCCGGGAGAGGGAGAGCGCCCGGAGCGCGTATTCGATGGCGATGTCGAGGTGATCTTTGGACTCCCAGTACGCCTTTTCGCTGAATTCGATCTTGGCAAAGGTCAGCTCCGCCTCGGCCTTTGCATATTCCGAAGCGGCGCATTCTTTGGCGCCGATCTTTTCGGCCTTGTACATGTTGCGTTCGATGTACTCGATCTCGTTCTGGAGGGTCCTCTTATCCTGGTAGGTTGCGCCCGTGAGGAGGAAGGCCGCGAGTCCGGCAAGGAGCGCCCAGCACGGGGATTTCATTGCTCCTCCCCGGCCTGCTGCCTCTCTTTGGCCTTGCTCGCCTCGGCCCCTGCTGCAAAGGCCTGTTCCCGGGCCTTGCGGGCGAGCTCGATCGCCATGGGGAAGTCGGACTCGGCGTATTCCGACCGGGCGCCTTCGAGTAGCTGGGCCGCCGAGGAGTACAGGTAGGGCGCGTGTTCAGTTGCGCCGAGGGCCTGGGCCTCTTCGATGGACCTGGCGGCTTCCTTGATGGCGCGGCCTGCGTCGAACCATATGCACCCACCGGCGCCAGCGGCCGCTACCACCAACACGAAAACAGCTAGGATCGATACAGTATAACGTGTGCGCATTTGCCTTGTCGGGATGGATGATAGGCGATTGTAAACTGGAAAGGAAGCTATCAGAGGAGGTGGGTGATGTCAACCGTAATTAGAGAACACGCGCCACGGTCAGCACATCCACTTGCATTGCGCCTGCGTCCAGCATGGCCAAGGATGCCTCCTTGACGGTGGCACCGGTGGTGTAGACATCGTCGAGCAAAAGGACACGGCTGCCTTGCAATCTTCGGCTCTTCACCTCGAAGGCGCCCCGGACGTTTCTTCTCCGGGCGGCTGCTCCGAGGCTGGACTGGGGGGGGAGGTCTCGAACGCGGTGCAGGGTGGCGTGTTCGACAGGGATGCCGAGTCTGGCTCCCAGGCGTTCCGCAATGAGCCCGGTCTGATTGAAGCCTCGCTCGCGGAGTCGTCCGGGGTGAAGCGGTACGGGAATCAGCCTGTCATACTTGGATGGAATTATATCGCCGGGAAGGTGGTCCGCCACCAGGTCGGCGAGCGGGTAGGCGCACGATTCGCGCCGGCCGTACTTGAGCCTCCGTATCGCTTCGCTGATCGGCCCGTCATAGAAAGCGATGGCCCTGGCGCGGCGGAAGGGGAGGGGCGTGGTCCTGCAGCGAATGCAGCACGGACCGTTCTCTGTCGGAGGGGCCGGCAAAGGAATGCCGCAGAGCTCACACCATGGCGGACGAATGAGCCTCAGGCGCTGGGCGCACGAGGTGCAGAAGGCTCCGGACGGCCCGGGTTCTCCCGACGACCCGCCCGTCGCTTCGCACGAGGGGCATCGGCCGGGGTAGATGAATTCGGCCAGCCAGGAAAGGATTCCAAGGTGTTCCCGAATTTTTTTGTGCATTTTTTCCGCACGTGGGCCGGGCGCGGGTGTGGGGTATGTTCGGCATTTTTATTTCACTTTGTGCCTGGGGCGGCGGGGCGCTGGGTTTTTCGCTTTCAGGCTGGGGGTGGGGGAATCAGGGCAGCGCGATCTCGGCGGCAGGGCCGGATTCGCCGTCGCCGAGATGGACCTGGGGGGCGTCGGCCCAGAGGCCTTCCAGGTTGTAGTGATGGCGGATCGGCTCGTGAAAGATGTGGATGATCACCTCTTGGTAGTCCAACAGGACCCACTGTCCCTCTGAGGCTCCCTCCACGCCGACGGGGCGAAGCCGCGACTTTTTCATGCGCTCCTCTATGCCGCTTGCAATCGACTGGACCTGCCGGGTGGACTGGCCGCTGCAGATGATGAAATAGTCGGCGAAAGAGGAGATGTTCTTGACGTTCAGAACAACGAGGTTCCGTGCCTTCTTGTCGAGCGCCGATTGTGCGCCCAGGGTCGCCTTTTCTTCAGGTGTAATCGTAGGTTCCTTTAAGGGGCTGAGGAGTTCTATAGAATCCATGTTTCTCGATATAGTCCGTCACCCTCTCCGGCACGAGGAACCTCACTGAGCGGCCCCTTTTGATATCG
>CAZFWM010000153.1:0-17149 GCA_964522545.1 uncultured Thermodesulfobacteriota bacterium | reverse complement strand
CGACCCGGGAGGATCACCCCCATCGGCCGAATGAGAGCTATTCGATCAGCAAAGAGGCGGCGGAGCAGGCCGCCCTGCATATTCTCAGAAAAGCAAAGGTACCGCTCACCGTGTTCAGGCCCACGGCGGTCTACGGCCCCCGGAGCCGGTACGTGGCCGGCGCCTTCTTTGTCCTGCCTGCTATCCTTGGTCATTTCGGCTTACGGGCCCCGCTCCTGACCGGGGGGCAGCACCTCAACTGGGTCCATGTCAGGGACGTGGCCGGGGCGACGCAGTTCTGCCTGGGGAATCCCGACGCCTTAGACGAGGACTTCAACCTGGCCGACAGCGAGCTACTCCGGGGCGGCGAATTCTTCCGGATGGTCATGAACCTCTTCGGCATCAGGCCGCTCTTCTCGCTCCCCTATCCCACCCGGGCCGTGGAGCTCATCGCCCGGCTATGCGTGAAGCTCCCGGGCCGGCTGACGGTGGGAATACTGAGCCTGGGCGTCGGCGCCCTGTGGAGGCGGATCGTGCGCACCCACGAGCTGTGCACCGAGCTCGCGCCGAAGTTCGACAGGGATTTTTTCTACTATTTGCTCGGAGACCACGCCTATGATAATTCTAAGCTTCGTGGGATCGGCTATGAGTTCCGGTACCCGAGGCTGGAGCCCGGATTCCGCGAGACGATCGAGTGGTACCGGGAGCATCGGTGGCTTCCTTAGCTGTCGGCCGGGGCAGACAGCTTTCTTCTCGTTCCGAGGCTCCGCCTCGGAACGGAGCTCTGCAGGGGCTCTGCCCCATTCTGCCGGCTAGGAGGCGGAGCCTCCCGGAAGTTCGTTCCCTGGCAGAGCCTGGGAACGAGGGAAGAGCTGACAGCTAAAAGCTGACAGCTGATAGCTTGCGGCTTTGCCGCTTAAGGGGGTGGTCAAGACAATCCAGCTCGATATGCTGCTGACGATCGGCCTGGGCCTTCTTTTCTCTTATCTGGCCCACCCTCATTATCAGAGAGGGTCTGCCGAGCAATCGGCTCTGAAAACACCCTATTTCGTTTACGGCCTGCTCTACTGCGTCATCGTGGGAGACGGAGTGGCCCTGGCCTGCTATCTCATCCGGCCGGCGTGGATGTGGATGTACTGGGTCGACCCGGAGAGGCTTCCCCCGGCCCTTATGGTCTACTATTTCGGCCTCTATCCTATCCTCTTCACGCTCGGTTTTTTGGCTGTGCCGGAGCTCGAGAAGCTGAGGCCCGGGCTCTCACTGAAGATCTTCTTCATCGACCTAGCCGCGGCGGGGCTCTTTATCTTTCTCGCCTTCGGGCGGCTTTGGTCTGTGGGAACCCTTCAGCAGTACCTGGCCGGGCAGGCGCGCCCCATGATTGGCGGCTCGCCCTTGTTCTGCCCCCTGGCCCTCGTCTTGCTGGGCTCCATGGTCGTGGCCCTTCCCGCGGCGGCCTGGATGGGCGTTCGCTTTCGCAGGGGGCTCAAAAGCACCCGGCTTTTTGCTGCTCCGTAGGGGCTTGATTCATCAAGCCCTGTATTATTCGGGCGTCATGAATGTCGCCCCTACAGTCGGGTAAAGTAAGGCAAAGGAAAAAAAATGACACAAAAAAGAACGCCCCGAATCCTGGCCATCGACGCCGGGGGTACCCTGACCGACACCTTCATCATCGACGATAAGGGGGAGTTCGTGGTGGGCAAGGCCCAGACCACGCCGGAGGATGAAAGCGAGGGCTTTCTCAGCTCCTCCCGGGACGCCCTGGCCTACTGGGATATGTCGGTGGAAGAGGCCTTCCCTTCGTTGGCGACCGGGATCTACTCGGGGACCTCCATGCTCAACCGCCTCCTGGAGCGAAAGGGGCGCAGGATCGGCGTGATCGTGACCAAGGGTGTGGAGGACTACTTCCGCCTCGAGCGCGGTGTGCAGAGCTACCTCGGCTACTCCTACTCGGACCGGCTCCACGTCTGCACCCACCAGCACAACGAGCCCTTCGTTCCCCGCCACCTTATCCGCGGCGTGGCCGAAAGGACCGACGTCTTCGGCGATGAGGCGATCCCGCTGAACGAGGAGGAGGCGAGGCGCGCGGTCGAGGAGCTCCTCGATCTGGGTGTGGAGGCTATCTGCGTGAACTTCCTCTTCTCCTACCGCAACCCGGCCCACGAGCTCGAGATGCAGGAGATCGCCGAGCAGGTAGTCGGTGAGCGGGGCCTGGAGGTGCCCCTGTTCTTCGCCTCGGACTACTATCCGGTGCGGGGCGATTTTCCCCGCATGAACACTCTGGCCGTGGAGGCCTTTGCGGCCGAGCCCTCCAGGGAGCAGCTCAAGAAGATCGACAGCCGGGTAAAGGAGGAGGGGGCGGGCTTCGATCTGCGCATCATGGCCTCCCACGGGGGGACCATCTCCATCGAGGCCAAAGAGCTCGCGAGAACCCTGGTCTCCGGCCCTATCGGCGGGGTCGTCGGCGCCAAGTGGCTCAGCGAGCGGATCGGCGTGGAGAACGTCTTCTGCACCGACATCGGGGGCACCTCCTTCGACATCGCCATCCTCCACGGCAGGGAGTACGATGTTCGGCCCTACCCGGACATGGCCCGCATGCTCATGGCTATCCCTCTGGTGGAGCTCGACTCGGTGGGCGAGGGCACCGGCTCGTTCATCCGCATTAACCCCACGTCGGGCCGCATCGAGATCGGCCCCGACTCGGCGGGCCACCGCATCGGGACCTCCTGGCCCGAGGGCGGAGTGGAGACCCCGACCATCACGGACTGCGACGTGGTGCTCGGCCTTCTCAACCCGGACTACTTCCTCGGCGGCGAGATCAAGCTCGACAAAGAGAAGGCCCTCCGGGCCATCGAAGAGCAGATAGCGAAACCGCTGGGCATCGATGTCTACGAGGCCGCGAGCGGCGTGGTGGAGCTCTTCGAGGAGACCCTGAAGAACGACGTCCTCTCCCGCATTCTCGGGAAAGGGTACGTTCCCATGAACTACACGCTCCTCTCCTACGGCGGCGGAGGGCCCCTGCACGTGGGGGGGATCGCCGAGGGGCTCGGCTTCGACAAGGTCCTCATCCCGGCGTGGGCCGCGGGCTTCAGCGCCTTCGGCTGCTCTTGCTCCGATTTCGAGTACCGCTACGACGCCTCCCTCGACCTCCCGATAGAGCCGGGAATCTCCCCGGACGAGAAGGAGGGGGTGGTGGAGATGGTCAACGGCCAGTGCGCCTTTCTGCGGGAAAAGGTGACCGAGGAGTTCGCCAAGAGCGGCTTTGCCGAGGAGGCGATCCGGTTCCGCATCTACCTGCGGATGCAGTACATGGGGCAGCTCCGGGACCTGGAGGTGCGGACCGAGCGGGAGTGGCTCGAAGGGGCCGATGCCCTGGACGGGGTGATCGCCGCCTTCGAGACCCTCTACGCCAAGGTCTACGCCCGGTCGGCCCGCTCGCCCGAGCTGGGGTACCTCATCACCCAGGTCATCCTGTCCGGCACGGTGGACGTGGAAAAACCGGTGTTGCCCACGGAGCCGAAGGCCGGGGAGTTCCCGCCGGCCGAGGCCTTCAAGGGGGAGAGGGAGGTCTACTGGAGCGGCGATCGTCTCGAGGCATCCATCTGGGAGATGGAGGGGCTGAAGGCGGGAAACCGGCTCGCCGGCCCGGCCATTCTGGAGAGCACGGCAACCACCCTGGTGGTGCCGCCGGGCAAGTTCGTCTTCCTGGACGAGCATCGCATATTTCACCTGGAATCGGAGGAGGAATGAGCCATGGCTGACTTTCTGCCAAAGGACGTCGGGAGGTTCGAAAAGGATTACAGGCCCATCGGCTGGGGCGGCATGACCCTGAAGGAGATGCTCGAGTCCTCCGAGAACCTGTTCGAGGAGAGCGGGTACTACTGGGCGTACTCCGAGTTCAAGCTGAAGGAGCGCGACCCGATCCGCTACGAGAAGATCTTCGCCAAGCTGCGCGGCGGGCTGGTGAACGCCCGGGAGACGGCCATGAACATCTCGGCCTCCCCCATCGTCCAGGAGATCGGGGAGCTCTGCTTCGCCCTCTACTCTCCCGAAGGGGACTCCGTGGCCCTGTCGACCGGGATCATCGTGCACGTGCACACCATGAGCGACGCCATCAAATTCATGATCCGCAACGACTACGAGCTCAACCCGCGCATCCGATCCGGCGACATCTTTTCGAACAACATCCCCAAGATCGGCGACGTGCACAATGCTGACGTGCAGACCCTGGTCCCCATCTTCTGGATGGGGGAGCTGGTGGGCTGGGCCGGGGGCGTCACTCACGTCACGGACATCGGCGCCTCCACCCCGGGCAACGTCCCGGTGGGGCCGATCTCGAGCTACGAGGACGGCCTGGCGCTAACGGCCAACAAGATCGGCGAGAACGACATCGTCTTCCGAGACCACGAGATCCGGTGCGAGATGGGGGTGCGGACCCCCATGTTCTGGAAGCTCGACGAGCGCTGCCGCATCGCCGGGTGCCACATGATCCGCGAGGCCGTCGAAAGGGTCATCCAGGAGGAGGGGATCGACATCTACAAGCAGTTCATCCGGGAGGCCATCGAGGAGGGCAGGCGCACCCTGATCCAGCGGATCAAGGAGATGCTGATTCCGGGAACCTATTTCGCCCCGACCTTCATGGACATGCCCCTGAAGGGGGAGTCGGGCCTGCCCGATTATGCCGCCGTCGACTCGTTCTGCCACGCCCCGATGGAGCTCACGGTCGGTGCGAAGGGGGAGTTCCACATCAGCTTCGACGGGGCCAACAAGTGGGGGTATCACTCCTTCAACTGCCCCCCCAGCGCCATGCAGGGGGCCATCTGGGTCCTCCTCACCCAGACCCTGATCCCCAACGACAAGGTGAACGACGGGGCCTACCTGGCCACCTCCCACGAGTTCCCGCCATACACCCTGTGCAACCCGGTGGTGAAGGAGGCCGCCACGGGCGCGGCCTGGGGCTTCCTCATCCCCGGCTTCACCGGCCTGATCCGATGTCTCTCCCGGGCGCAGTTCGCCCGGGGTTACGTGGAGGAGGTGCTCTCGAGCTACGCCATGACCATGAACGCCCTGCAGGGCGGGGGCAAGGACCAGTACGGCCAGGACACGGGCCTGCTGAGCTTCGAGCTCTCCTGCGTGGGCGGGGGCGCCCGCGGGGTGTGCGACGGCCTCGACTACGGGGCGGCCATGTGGAACCCCGAGGGGGACATGGGGGACATGGAGGTCTGGGAGCTCATCATGCCCTTCCTCTACCTGGGCCGGAGCGTGAAGCCGAACACGGCCGGCCTGGGCCGATACCGGGGCGGCAGCGGGTACCAGTCGCTCTACTGTGTCTGGAAGAGCGAGGACCTGGTGATGCAGAACGCCGGGGACGGTAACTCCTTTCCGAGCCCCGGCCTGTTCGGCGGCTACCCCTCCGCTTCCGGGTACCGGCACAACGTCCTCGAGACCGACATGCTCGAGCGCTTCCGGACGGGCGAGCCCCACCCGGTGCGCGAGGATGATCCCGAGCTCTCCGAGATCAGCGCCCTCTGTGAGGGGAATCACCTCTTCGACACCCGCACCCTGAACTACCCGTACCGCATGGCCCACGGCGACATCTACTACTCATGGTACCGAGGGGGCGGAGGGCTCGGAGATCCGCTGGAACGCGAACCGGAGCTCATCGAGAAGGATATCAACGGAAACTATATCCTGCCCCGCTACGCCGAGAAGGTCTACGGGGCGGTGATCCACACCGACGACGAGGGCTTCTGGCGGGTGGATGCCGAGGCGACTCAAAAGCGCAGGGAGGAGATGCGCGCCGAGCGCGGCCGCCGGGCCGTGCCGGTCAGGGAGTTCCTCGCCCAGGAAAAGAAGAAGATCGAGGCCGGGGAGATCGATCCGGTGCTGAAGCGCATGTACAACGAGTCCATGGAGCTCTCCATGCGCTGGGGCAAGTGGTTCAAAGAGTTCTGGGGATTGGCTGAGGATTTTCGGTTTTCTGAAGAAGTCGACAGTCAGTAAAATAAAAATGATGTAGGGGCGCTGCTTGCTGCGCCCCTGTAGGGACACGGCATGCCGTGTCCCACCTGTGCCGAAGGAGCAGAACATGCCCGACTACGACAAAGAAACCCTAGAGAAACTCATCGACGGCAAGCTCTCCTGGACCGAGGTGAAGCGGATCATGGGCGCCTTCAAGGATCCGGACCGCTTCGACAAGATCGTCGAGATACTCCAGGCGAGAGTGGCCTGGGACGACCGCATCCTCCTCCCCCTGGGTCTCCACCTCTACATAGTGCAGAAGGCCGACGGCCCCCGCGTGGTCAAGTGCGACTGCGGCTTCGAGTTCGGCGACTACAAGCAAAACTGGAAGCTCGAGGCCCTGGTCCACGTACGGGACACGGAGGAGAAGCTCCGAGAGATCTACCCCCGGCTCATGCACTCCGATCCGAAGTGGGTGGTGCTGCGGGAGTACTACTGCCCGGGGTGCAAGGCCCAGCTCGAGGTCGAGGCCGTGCCGCCCGGCTACCCGGTCGTCTTCGACTTCCGGCCCGACCTGGAGACATTTTATCGGGAGTGGCTGGGGAAAGAGATTTAGCCCGGGCAGGCAGGCCCAGCTAACGGTCTCAATGAAAAATTTCTATGGTTCGTACTTCCCGGATCTTCCACTTCCTCTCCGCCTTTTCCCAGGCCACCTCGAGTTCGCGGGGCACGACATCCCCACTTCCCCTCGGCGACCCGGTCACGGCTGCAACCGCTGTGAAGACGCTTACTGCCCGGCTGCCGTCTTCTTCCAGGGTGATTTCGACATCCGACAGTCTGACCTTGACCGTATCCAGGCCCTGGTAGAAATGGACCGCCGTCCGGATGAGGTCCTGTTTGCTCTGGAGCCGGGGTACCGGATCGCCGACTTCCACATGAAGGTCTTCTTTGAAAAAAGCGGCCACTTCCTTGGCCCGCATTCCGGCCTGGATAACGCTCTCCTTCTCTGTCTTTTCGAGCAAGGAGGCCAGCGTCTCCAGGTTCTTGCGGATCCGGCGCTCATCCCGATTTCCGCAATGAGAGAGAAACAGCGGTAAAACGAACACGACCAAGAATAGCGGCAGGAGCGGCTTTCTTCGCGTCATTTGTACTCCTTCTTGCGTGCTCCATCCGGGCTACCAGAGCGGTACGCCCCTCAGTCTCCCTTTTAGCACGCGTCCTTGTTCATGGGTCTCGATGGGGGTGCTCCGGTTGTCGCCCACCACATAGAACTCATCGCCCCCCACCAGGACCTCCTCCATGGTCCAGTCGCATTCATATTTCATATAGGGCTCCGGAATCTCCTCCCCATCGATGAACAATCTCCCATCCCTGAACGACACCTTCTCATTGGGCAGGCCGACGATTCGCTTCAGGTACATGTAATTCCGCCCGCTGCCTATGGTGATGGCCACGATGTCGCCTCGCTCCGGGGAGCGGATCCGGAGGGACAGAGTATTCACGAAATTGATCGAGCCGTCACGATACGCGGGCGCCATACTCATCCCCTGAATGCGAATAGGGATGAGCAGGAATTTGAACAGGAGAAAGCAAAAAGCGGCCAGGATCACAGCCCTGAGAAGGGTGCGGCGGGGATCTTTTCCAAGCAGCATGGTTTTGAACAGGTTCATTGGTTCCGGACCTCTTCCGGATCTGCGAAAATTGTAGGGGCGACCGGCGGTCGCTCCCACCAAGCGCCCTCAGAACCCGTGGGGCAGGTCGGTCCCTTCGAATGTAATGACGCCGCCTTCCACCAGCTCCCAGTAGCGATTCCGGAAGGCCTCGGCGACCTCCTCGCGATTGGCCGCGGCGCTCGCCATTGTCGCCAGGGGCAGCAGGAAGTCCTCGAGTTTGGCCTGGGGCTCGACGTGGGCATACCCATGCTGCACGTTCCAGGAGATGTCGCTCAAAGCGGGCGGCGGATTGTGCTCCTCCAGCAGCATCTCCTCGATTACGCTCCGGAAGACCTCGTTTCCGAAGTGCCCGTACTTCCTGTAGAACAGCGCGATCATCCGTCGCCACAGTCTGCGCCTCTCCGGGTGCTCCACGAGCACCTCGGGAGGGTAGATGAACTGCCACTCCTCGGGCGAGAGGCCCGACATGTACAGGGTGATCATGTACTGATTCAGGGCGGTCATGCCCGACTGGGCGTCGCCGAAGAGCTGCTGCGAAAGCTCCACTCCGCCGATCAGGCGCCCCAGCCCCAGCAGCGCGTGGACGAGCCGGTTTCCCATACCGAACCGGGACAAATAGTCGCGACCGGTCATCTCCTCGTAGCCGGGGTAGGCCCAGAGGCTCATGAAGGTGAGGTTCGGCGGGTTCGCGCACGACCCCTCGAACAGGCTGTACAGGTTGTACAGGATCCCCCAGCCCGGCCGCAGGCGGTTCGAGAAAAGGTATCGGAGCATTTTGTCCATGTGGATGAGCACGCCGCAGAGAAGCTCCTCCTCCTCGGACGTTCGACCCTCCACGGCCGAGAGCACCTGGAAGGCGGCGTAGTAGCCGAGGAAGACGCCGTAGTACTGGTCGCGGGAGACGTTCTTTCGCTCCCGGCCGGTGAGGCGGTCCGGGCTGCTGTTGTTGTGGCTGAACTGCAGGGGGTTCCAGCTCTCCACCGTGAGGAGGTCGACCTCGTCGGCGTGGTAGAGGTTCTTGGTCTTGGGGCCGCGCTGGATCCGGCCGTCGTACACTTCCTCCTGGTCCAGAGGATGGTCGGAGTCGAGGGCGAATCGGTCGAACAGGCGGAAGGCGCGCACCATGGCCTGCATGCGCGAAAGGGTCCGCGGCAGGCGCGTCAGGCTGTACTCGAAGGCGAGGGCCCCCATCATGTTTCCGGTGAACAGGGGACAGTCCTCATCGATGAATGCCGGCTCCATTCGCCAGTATTCGGGGACATAGGCCTGATTGCCCCAGTGGGGATTGTCCCACAGGGTGTACTTGGCCCACATGAGGCGTTCGTTGTCCGAGAGCATCGGATCGGTCCAGACCTCCTCGCGCACCCGCCAGTAGTCCATCACCATCTCGACGCCCGCCTCGCCCACCTCCTCGGCGATGAAGCCGGTGCGGCCGGCCTCCTCGAAGACGGCGGTGTATTCGGAATCGTCGTAATAGCCTGCCAGGATCTCGGTCCAGTGAGCATACGTCCAGTAGCGGTCGAGGACGGCGTCATTGAGGTCCATGGAAAAACCGCCCGCCGCTCTTTCCCGGCCGGTGGGGACATCGGCCTCCGGCTCACGGGCGTCGGTCAATACGGAGCTCAGGGCTCTAGCGAAGCCGACGGCCGCCTCGATCGCCTCCTGTTGCCCGGGGCGCAAAGGACCTGGGTGCGATCGGCCCGCGCCCTTTTCGATTGCATCGAGACGCTCCGCCAGGGCGGGGGCTTCCGAGATCGCGGCCGCCCGGAGGGCCCGAATCTTGCCGGCGTAGCCGAGTACGGGCTGCCGGACGATCCGGGTGAGCTCGGCGGTGAAGGATTCGATGGCCGCGGCGATCATGAGGTCCGTGGGATCATCCACCTGGGCGGGAGGGAGCCAGTCGTCCATGTAGTCGAGACATTCGGGAGGGAGCTCCCAGGGGGGTGTCGGCGAGTCGTCGTTATCGGAAGATGTCTCCCCGGCTCCGCTTCCGCCGTGACAGCCGCAGCAGATCGCGCAGAGGGCGACAACAGAAAGAAGCAACAGGCATGAAAAAGGGATCTTCTCCATTTGCCGCCTGCTCACCACTTTTCGTCGTACTCGGTCCAGAGTAGGTCCCCCAACGCCCAATAGGCCTCCACGGTCCTGGCGCAGCACCTGCCCGTGTAGTCGGTGAGGAATTCGAGGGCCGCGTCCGGATCTTCTTTGAAGAGGGACAAAGCCTCTGCCTCGACCCTCTCCTGTTCGGTGAAGAATCCGTCCAGAAGCGGGTCGCGCACAGCGGCCACGTCGTTGCGCATGTCCCCCCACCGGTGGGCGGCGAGCGTGGCCGCCCGGTTGAAGGCCCACCAGGCAGAGTCCCGACTGAAGCCTGTCGCGCGGCCATCGGTTTTGTAATCCTCGGGCAGATCCGTGACGCCCGCGTAGATGGGCACGAAGGTCGTCATGGCCGGGTTGCCGTAGCCGAACCACACGAGGCCGCCGATGGGGCCGGGCAGCCGCTCACGAGACTGGGTGACGTGGACATACATACAGTACCACCGGGCCAGGCAGCGCTCGCCGCGCCAGCCCCAGCCGCCGTTTGTCTTCAAGAGGCGGTTCATATCATAGGGCATGAAGGGGTTGGCCAGAGGGCTCTTCGTGACCTTGCCCTCCTCGTCGGCCACGTTGAGGTTCTTGACCACGTCGAAGTCCGTCCCCTCGAAGGTGTCGCGGAAGAGCTCCATGATCCGCTTCGGCGTGACCGGCTCCTCCGGCTCGACCGAAAAGGGAAAATTGTTGCTGTTCGGATCGAGCTTCAGCCCGGGAGCCAGCAGATCGAAGACACGCCACTCGCGCCGGCTGCACGAGAAACTGGTGCGGCCCGTGGGATTGTAGGCGTAGCAGAACTCGAAAGGCCTGCCGGAGTCAGGTTTCCAGTAGCCCTGCTCCACGGCAAAAGAGACGACATTGTCCGAGGCCATGAAGCGGTCGGGATCGTCCGGGTCGATCCGGCGGATCCGGCTCGCGTTGGCCACCACACTCACGTGGTCGTCCGGGATGCGCTGGGCCGCCCAGACGGCCCCTACTCTCTCCTTGCCGGGCCCGATGATCTCCAAGTGCCATGCCTCCTTGGGATCGGTCACGGTCAGGGCCTCGCCCACGTCGCTCCAGCCATGCGCGGCGAGGAGCTCACCCGCGATCCGTATGGCTTCGCGGGCGGTCCGGGCCCGTCCGAGCATCAGCCTCGTGAGGGTCTCGCAGTCGATCAGGCCCTTTTCGCTCACGAGCTCCTCGCGGCCCGTGAAGGTCGACTCGCCGATGGCCACCTGGTGCTCGTTCATGCAGGCGTAAGCGGGCGCAAGGTAACCGAAGGTCTCGGCCGCCTGGGGGATCGGGCCGAGCGGGACACGGCCGTAGCGCTCCATCGGCCCGGTATCGTCCTTCTTCCGCCGGGTCAGGAGCGTCGTGGCCCCGGCCGGATGCCGCCGCCCGGGCACCACGTGAACGTCGGAGCCGGTCCGGTGGCTGTCGCAGGTGTGGGACGTCATGACGGACCCGTCGGCCGAGGCCAGCCTGCCGACGGTGATACAGGTGCAGGCCTCCAGCGGAGCGGCCGGAGCGAGGCAGAGCAAGAAAGCGAGAACGGAAGCAAGGGCCGACACATAGGTCGGCCCCTGACTACAATGGATGGCATATCGTGCCCCTGTCGCCTTGCCGGCGGAGGCCGACGTTATTACGGCTCGGGCTTGGCCTCTTTTTCTAATCGTTCCATTTTCTCCTGCCTCTCCCGCTTTTTCTGCATCTGCTGCATCATCTGCTGCTGGAAGAGTTTCTGTCGCTGCTGCTGGAGGAACTGGTCGCGGATTTCGGGCGGCAGGTTCTTCAGCATGTCCGGCGAGAGGGTGGGGTCGGACCGGCCGGCGCTGGCCTGATACTGGTCGAGGGTGCGCGTGAGGTTTTCGGCCGTCTGCATCTTGACCGCATAGACGAGGCCGTCGTCGCCGGTGATATACAGCTCTTCCTCACCGGCGGGCCCCCCGATCGTGAGGCGGTGTACCGAGCCGTCGGCGAGGGTTACGGTCAGCTTTCCCGAGGGATTTATCAGTCCGTACTTTGCCGCGAGCCCCTTGCCTATGTACCGGGTGCCCTGGAAGTTGCCGATCATCGTGGCCATCTGCCGAATCTTCATCGGATCGAACTTGAAGCCGTCGGGTGTTTCCTCGGTCGTGCTCTCCAGTGCCCACTCTTCTTTTTCATCATCGAGAACAAAGACCGTCTCCCGCTGCCCGACCCGGATCTCGATTCGGCGTGCATCTTTCGACTCGAAGGGATTCACCAGAAGATTTCGAAAGTCGTCGAGGCTCTGTGCGAACTTGTCGTACTGGTACTTGTTGATGAGATAGACCTGGTCCCCTGCGGCCTTCTTAGAATAATATTTCTCCTCCTTCTCGCTTCCGATCAGCAGGGTGTGCTCCTCCCCGGCCTCCTTCTCGGTCCCCTTGAGAGAGACCGTGGCCTTGATGAAGTGCGGAGAGAGCCCGAGCCGGCCCAGGTCGCCGGCATCGTCAGCGAATTCGGCTGCTCGCAGAGTAGAAAAGGTCCGCACTACTTCGGATACCTTCCGCTCGTCCAGGCGAAAATTCTCAGGCAGATCGGCCGGGATCTCTGAAAACTCCCACTCCTTCTCGCCCTTCACGAAGCTCAGGCTCTTTCCGGCCTTGCCGAGCACCAGGCGTTCGGCATCCTGATGGCTGAAGCCGGCGATCGTCCGATCCCGCCAGAGCTTCATCTCCTTCTCGAACTGCATCCGGATCCGGCCGCTGGTTGCGAAGACCCCATCCAGCCCTACCCTGCGGATGTAGTCGCCCTTGTGGTCGCCCGTCTCCTTGCCGATGAAGAAGGCGAAGGTGGAGTCCGAGCCGGTGAAGACGGTGACTTTCAGGTCCCCCTCGGCAACCTGGTAGAGTCCGTACTTCTCGGGGTTGTTCGACCGCATCGATCCCACCTCGAGCTCGGCGATGCTCTTGGTCAGGCGCTCCAGGGCCTTCTGGTCCGCGGCATGCTCTCCGGGCAGGACCACCCATTCCTCACCCCGTTTCTCCAGTTCGACCGGGTGCTCCCCGCCGGCGATCTCGATCCTCGAGATCGCATCCGCGGTGATGGCGGGCATTTCGAAAGCAGGACCCGACCCGCCGGATGGGGTCAGGTGGGCGATCAGGGCCGCGCCCAGGCAGATGATGAAGGCGCTGGTCATGACGACCGTCTTCTTCCAGACCATGATTGTTACCTTTCGTATTTTGGCGTTCCCAGGCAGAGCCTGGGAACGAGATGGGGAGTCTGGGAGCGAGATGGAGGGGCGACCGCCGGTCGCCCCTACCTGATCTGCGTCTAATAGATCCCTCTACGCTTCCGGGCCGTCCTCACCCGCATGCGCACTACGCCAAAGAGGATGAAGGCGAGAGGAAGGCCGAACATGTTTCCGTACTTGATCGCATTCTTGCTCTTCTCGCCGAGCTCCTCCAGGGGCCGGTTTGCGATCGAGCGGGCACGCATGGCAATGAGCCGCTCATCCTGGACCATCCAGTCCATGATGTTGGCGAAGAAGACATGGGCGAGCCGGTTGCGCATGCCGTCCTGGATGAGCCGGCTCGAGCCTATGACGGCCATGCGGGTCTCCGGGCTCTTGTCGACCAGGGCCGAGGCGACCGGCTCCCCTCCCTCTTCGCGAGGGGGGATCTCCTTGTCGGCAAAATAGCTCGAGAAGGATCCCTCGAGCATGGCCACCAGGTCCTGGGGACCGACGAAGTCGTCCTGCTCGGCCCTCGGCAGGGCCTGCGGGTCGACGAGGAAGGAGTCTTCGGGTTCGAAGAGCCAGGAATTGGGCGAGCTCCGGGCGATCACCGAGGCCTTCACTCCCTCGGGGGCCTCCACCTCCAGTCCGGAGATGAAGGGGATCGTGAGATCCGACATGTTCTTGGTGACAGGGCTCTCCGGGTCCAGATCGCGCACGCGAACCAGGGGCGGGTAGGACACGATGGAGGTGAACCTCATTCCCCCCTGCTGTTGTGTGAGATTGATGCGCTGGTTGAACGCGTCGAGGACGAGATCGGGCCGGACCGTGACCCCGTACTGGGTGAGCATCTCCGCGAGGCCCGTATCCAGGGGGCGACCCATGAAGCTGCTCAGCTCGATCGAAAACCGGTCGATCAAGAAGGCCGCCTTTCCGCCGCCCATGAGGAACTGGTCGATGGTGAACCGCTGCCAGGGCGGGACCTCTGTGGCGGGGCCGGCCACGACCAGGACGTCGATCTCGTCGAGGGTGGTCCCCTCTTTGGAGAGATCGACCTCCGAGAGCTCGTAGTTCTTCTCCAGGACCGCCTTTGCCTCGGTCAGGCCGGCCTGGAGGCCCGGCTCGCCGTGGCCGGCGAGAAAGCCGATAACCGGGGTGCGTTCGCGAAGGAGCCGCGCCATGCGCGAAGAGAGCTCGTACTCGAGGTTGCTGATATCCCGAAGTACGGGAAGGACCTCGCTCTTGTCCTGGTAGTCGAGCTTAACGCCCATATAAACTCTGACCCGGACCATCTGGTCCTTCTCGAATTTCTGGACGTCCACCTTGGGTATCCCGGCGGCCTGCAGCTCGGCTTGGAGGGATCGGTCCGCCTCTTGCTCCTTGCCCTCCTCCTCCTTTCCGGGGTCCTTGAACTCGAACTGGAACTTTCCCCCGGAGTAGGTCCTGTAATCCTCGAGCTGATCGCGAAGATAGCTGACGTGGTTGTTGAACGGGGCCGGCAGGTCCTCGGAGAAGTAGGCCGTCACAAGGAGCTGATCGTCGAGGGAGCGCATCATATCCTTGCTCGCTTCCGAGAGGGTGTACATCCGGTCGGCCGTGAGGTCGATCCGCCCGAACACCGTAGTCGAGAAGAGGTTCACGCAGACCAGACATCCAAAGGCGCTCAGCACGTAGGCCGCCTTGTTGAACAGGCGGGACCGGGACCGGTCGGTCATCCGGGCCTCGATCACCTGTACGGCGGCAAAGAGCATGAAGACCATGAGGCTCACGTAGTAGATCACGTCCCTGGAGTCGATCACGCCGCGGGCGATGTTGCGGAAATGCGTGTCCACGCCGATGAATTCGAAGAGGCTCTGCAGCGACTCGGGTATGAAGGGCAGGAGCAGGTCGAGCATGAAGAGGCCGAGACAGATGACGAAGGCCACGATGAGGCTCACCACCTGGTTCTGCGTGACCGACGAGGCGAAGACCCCGAGGCTCAGATAGGTGCCTCCCAGGAGGAAGAGCCCCAGGTACCCCCCGATCACCGGCCCCCAGTCCAGGTCGCCGATGCCGTGGATCGAGATCGGGTAGGCCAGGGTGATGACGAGATAGACGAGAAGGAGCATCCAGGCGGCGAAGAATTTTCCGAGCACCACCTCATGGTCCCTGACCGGGAGAGTGAGCAGGGGTTCGAGGGTGCCGGACTTGCGCTCCTCGGCAAAGGCCTTCATGGCAATGGCCGGCGCAAATAGGAGAAAGGACCACCCGGCGAAGCGGAAAAAGGGCCGCAGGCTCGCCTGGTTGTTGATGAAGAAGATCTGAAAGAAGAAATAGCCGACGCCGATCAGCAGGACCGTGACGACGATAAAGGCTATGGCGGAGTTGAAGTAGCCCCGCAGCTCCTTCTTGAAGATACTGAAGATTCGATGCATTGTGACTATCCTTTTGTCAGTTTGGTGAAGATGTCTTCGAGACGCGCCCCTTCGCTCCGCAGCTCGAGGAGCTTCCATCCTTTGGCCACGGCGAGGTCGAAGATCCGCTCGCGAGGATCGGTCCCCGGCTCGCAGCTCAGCGCATACCCCGGAATCCCCCTCTCCCCCTCGTAGGGCGACACGTCCGCCACCCCCTCGAGCCGGGCCAGATCATCGCGGGCGGCCCCATCCTCCTTGAGGCTGATGTAGACCGTCGTGCCCTGGCCCTTGCGCTCCAGGGCCTCCGGGGTGTCGTGGGCCACGATTTTCCCTTCATTGATGATGAGGATTCTAGAACAGGTGGCCTCCACCTCGGAGAGGTTGTGAGTGGAGAGGATCACGGTCTTGGTCCGGCCGATCTCTCTGATAAGGTTGCGGATCTCGATGATCTGGTTTGGATCGAGGCCGCTGGTGGGCTCGTCGAGGATCATGATCGGCGGGTCGTGCAGGGCGGCCTGAGCCAGCCCGACCCTCTGCTTGTAGCCCTTGGAGAGCTCGCCGATGTTGCGGGAGATCACGTCGGCAAGGCCGTAGAGCTGAAGGCACTGGTCCAGCCGCTCTCGGTAGAGGCCCGGGGCCATGCCCCTCACCTCGCCGATGAACTTGAGGTACTCGGCAACGACCATGTCCTGATAGAGCGGGTTGTTCTCGGGAAGATAGCCGATCTTGGCCTTGGCCTCCATGGGGTCATCGGCGAGCTCCCGGCCGTCGACGGTGACCTTGCCGGAGTCGGCGCCCATGTAGCTGGTGAGGATACGCATGGTCGTGGTCTTGCCGGCCCCGTTCGGGCCGAGAAATCCCAGGACCTCTCCCGCGGCCACGTCGAAGGAGATGTCGTCCACGGCCCGAATCGGGCCGTAGCTCTTGGTCAGGTGCTCCGCATGGATTACGGGCTCATTCATTCAGCTTCTCCGTTTTCATTATTGTTCCACTCTTCTCTCTTACCAGATTTGTTCTTTGATTTTCTAAAACCCATATATTTTCCATGAAGATAACCATATGTCAAGAGTCATAGGGCGACATCCGGTAGGGCGACCGCCGGTCGCCATGAACATCGCGCCTCTATGTTGCATTGTAGGGGCGATCGGCGATCGCCCTACCGAAGATCACACGGCTCCGGCGTGACGGCCAGCGAGCTTTCGAGTCGATCGGGATTGAGCGTGTAGCTCAGAGAGCACGTGCCCTCCACCAAAACGGAAAAGGCCTCCAGGAAGGTGGTGCCCAGGTAGATCCCCAGCTCTGAGGAGAGGCTGTTCAGCCACTGTACTGTCTCTCCCTCGGGCGGCTCCGCGGCCTCCCAGATGGAGTCCTCGAATATGTATCCTGTGGGCAAAAACTCAGGCAGCAGGACGAGTCGGGCCCCGGCCGCCGCGGCCCGACGCACAGGGTCCTCGGCCCGCGCGAGATTCCCTGCGATGTCGCCGTTTCGACTCTCCACCTGAACCGCTGCCACCCGTAGACTGGAGCCCGGGGACCCGTCATGGCACGCCCCGACGGCCAGGAGCAGCGCCGTGAGGAAGAAGGAAATCCCCCATGCCGTTGCCGGCCTTGTGTTCATGATTTCACCTCCATACCCCATGTTGACGGGTTCTGACGGGACAGATAGTATTGGTGGGTTGACCGTCTGAACACTATGTAATATAAGCACCGGGATCATACAATCCCGGTTTCTTCGAAGAGTAAGGATTATCGAAGTGTAACCCAACTCCATTTTTTTTACTAATTTCGGGCCGGCGCCTCCGCCGGTTCATGAAAAAAGGGAGAAACACCATGTACGACTTTCTAAAAGAACTCGGAATCAAAGATGTGAACTC
>CAZFWM010000152.1:0-17169 GCA_964522545.1 uncultured Thermodesulfobacteriota bacterium | reverse complement strand
CTCAGGTACTTCACCCCCCTTCCCGATACCGCCGGATTGGGGTCCTCGATTCCGACCACTACGCGGGCCACGTTGCTGCGGGCCACAAGAGGCGCACACGGTGGAGTCCGTCCCTTGACCGTGCACGGCTCGAGGTTGACATAGAGAGTGCCCCCCCGGGCCCGTGGGCCGGCCTCGTCCAGGGCAATCACTTCGGCGTGGGGCTCTCCGGCGCGTCGATGGTACCCCCGCCCCACGACGCGGCCTCTTGTTACCACCACGGCCCCCACCATCGGATTCGGGCTCGTGCGGCCGCGCGCCCGGCCGGCCAGACGCAGGGCCTCGGCCATATAGGTCTCGTCGGTGGTCAAGGCTTCTTTTCCGCCTCCTTCTCCTTTCGGTTCAGCATCTCCTCCAGCTCGGAGTGGAAGTCGTTCAGGTCCCTGAACTGGCGGTACACAGAGGCAAACCGCACATAGGCCACTTCGTCCAGGTCATGCAGCTCCGCCATCACCCTCTCGCCCACATCGGTGCTCTCGATCTCCCTGTCCCCCTTGTCCTGATAGTGCTGCTCGATGCGGCTGACGATCTTCTCGATCGTCGAGATGCTGATGGGGCGCTTCTCGCACGCCCGCTGGATGCCACTCTGGATCTTCTTCCTTTCAAAGGACTCGCGCCGGCCGTCCCTTTTGATCATAAGAGGGAGAGACTCCTCGATACGCTCGTACGTGGTGAACCTTTTGCTGCAGGCCAGGCACTCCCTCCTGCGACGGATGGCATTGCTCTCCTTGACAAGCCTTGAGTTGATGACCCGGTTCTCGGTCTGGCTACAGAATGGACACCGCATTGGAATTCCCCAAGGTGTGTGGATCGCCCACCGGGGTTAGATCGGGTCGACCTCGACTCCCGCCTCGCGGAGCAGCTCCTGGGCAAGCTCGTCCCCATACCCATCCACGTACCAGATCTTGCCGATTCTGGCGTTGATGAGCATCTTGGCGCAGATCGCGCATGGGAAGTTTGTACAGTAGATCTCGGCCCCGCTGATGGAGATCCCGTGAATCGCGGCCTGAATGACCGCATTTTGCTCTGCATGAAGACCGCGGCAGAGCTCGTGTCGCTCGCCCGAGGGGATTCCCAGGCGGGAGCGCAGACATCCTACTTCGGAACAGTGAGCCACTCCGCTTGGCGGTCCGTTGTATCCCGTGGTCAGCATGCGCTTTTCCTTCACCACAACGGCGCCGACCTGGCGGCGCAGACAGGTTGAGCGCCTGGCCGCCAATTGCGCAATCTCCTTGAAATACTCGCCCCAGCTCGGGCGGCTGTTTCCCTGGCTCACTTGGTTCCCTGTCAGCCCCACGCTGTTGGTCGCGCGACGGATACTGCGCCTCTACACGCCATGGCCGGATTCTCTGAGGCCCTTTTCAATTGTGCTGATCTTGTCGAGGCGGCGCTGGTGGCGGCCGCCCTCGAATTCATTGTCGAGCCACTCATCCACGATTGCCATGGCCAGCTCCTTTCCTGTCAGTCGGCCGGCCAAGACGAGTACATTGGCGTTGTTGTGTTTTCTGGACATTCTGGCTGAAAAGATGTTCATGGCGAGGGCGGCCCGGACTCCGGGAAATTTATTGGCCACAATACTCATGCCGATGCCCGCCCCGCAGATGAGGATCCCCTTCTCAAAAGCGCCCGAAGAGACCCGGGACGCCACTTCCTGACCGTAATCGGGATAGTCGACCGAATCCTCTGAGGCCGGGCCGAAATCGACGGCATCGATCCCCCGCTCAGCCATATGGCGCCTGACCTCTTCCTTCAGCTCCAGGCCAGCGTGGTCGCTGGCGATGGCAATCTGAACGCCCATGATCCCTCCTTTCGCGCGACTAGAGGCCCTGGATGCGAGCTCCCCGCTCTCCTCAGCGAGCCGCGACCCCTGGACGGTCTCCGCCGGGTTCTTCCCTGTCTTCAGGCCGGCAAGTGGGTCTTGATATAGTCGATAGCCTCTTGGACGGTCTGGATCTTTTCGGCCTCCTCATCGGAAATCTCGATCCCGTATTCGTCCTCGAGGGTCATCACCAATTCGACGATATCAAGAGAATCAGCGCCCAGGTCCTTGATAAACGAGGCTTCGTGGCGGATCTCCTCCTCGTTGATTCCAATTTGCGCGGCTATGATCTTCTTGACCTTTTCTTCGACTTCCATTTCTGATGATACCTCCTCGATTGATTTCTCTATTGCTTTGAGCCTATTAAGATTAACAATTGTTGCTTTCGTAAAAAATTGGAACTGTCATTTCGATCCCATTCTCTGTCATTTCGATCCCATTCTCTGTCATTTCGACCGCAGGGAGAAATCTAGGGCCTCCAGGTCCTGTGGATCCTCCACGCTGAACCTCTCGGCTCCCGGCTCGATCCGTTTCACCATGCCGGTCAGCACACGGCCCGGCCCAACCTCGACGAACCGGCCTATGCCCTGCCGTGCCATGGCGAGGACCGATTCCTCCCAGAGCACGGGTGAGCTCACCTGGCGGACGAGGAGCTCTCGGATCCTGCCGGCCGAATCGATAGGCCGGGCCTCGACATTGGATATGACCGGGACTCCGGGCATACGGAACGAAATCCCGGCAATCGCATCGCCCAGGCGCCTCCCCGCCTCCTCCATGAGGGGGCAGTGAAACGGAGCGCTTACCTTCAGCGGGATTGCGGCCCGCGCTCCGGCTTCCTTTGCCACCTTGGCCGCCCGACCGACAGCGCCCGCATGCCCCGAGACAACGACCTGACCCGGCGCATTGAAATTGGCCGGAGCAAGCACCTCGCAACCCGCCGCCCTGTCGCAGACGGACTCGACCTCCTCCCTCTCCAGACCGATGATCGCCACCATCGCTCCCTCGCCCGGCGGCACAGCTTCCTGCATGAAGCGCCCCCTGGCGCGCACCGCCTGCACCGCGTCCCGAAAGTCCATGGAGCCGGCGGCCACCAGGGCCGTGTACTCTCCCAGGCTGTGCCCTGCATAGATTTCCGGACGCAGCCCGCTCTCGCCCTCGATGACGCGCAGACACGCGATGCTGCTGGAGAGCACGGCAGGTTGGGTGTTTTCGGTGAGCTGGAGATCCCCCTCAGGGCCCTCGAAGCAGAGGGCCGAAAGAGAAAATCCGAGGGCCTCGTCCGCCTCTGCAAAGACCTCACGGGCCGCCTGAAAGCGCCGCGCGAGATCCTTGCCCATGCCGACCGACTGGGAGCCCTGCCCTGGAAAAATAAAGGCGGTCTTCATTACCCGATCGTTCCGGCCTCCCGGCCGCTCCCTGCTACTCCTCGGTTTCCAGGATTTCGACCCCCTTGTAGGTCCCGCAGCTCGGGCAGACACGGTGCGGCAAGCGTGGCTCACCGCACTGGGGGCAGAGCGAGTAGTTGGGTCGAGACAGCTTCTTGTGGGTCCGTCTCTTGTCTCGCCTCGTTTTCGACGTCTTTTTTACTGGAACAGCCACTGAAGAACCTCCTTATTTATTGACCTTGAAATCCTTGAGTACGGCAAAACGTTCGTCCACTTTCTCCTCTTCGCAGCCGCAGTCACCCTCGTTACGATTCGCTCCGCATGCCGGGCAGAGCCCCCTGCACTCGGGAGCACAGAGCGGCTTCATCGGAATCGCCAGCTGAATCTGCTCGATGGCTATCGGAGCGAGATCGATCTCGCTCCGGGTGTAGAAGCTGATCCGGGGGTCCTCTTCCTTGAGCTCCTGCTCCTCCGGCTGCGATTCTCCCATTGGCTGGAAGGTATAGGAGACATCCGCGTGCACGGGCAGCTCGAAAGCCCCCAGACATCTGCAGCAGGTCTGACCCACAGCCGTCTCCAAATCGCCGTTTACATAGACCTCCTGATCCAGACGATAGATCTGCATATGCCCCGAAACGGGACGGCACAGGGCAACATCGGCCTCAGATCCGAGTGCTTCTAACTCGCCCTGATCGAAGCTCCCCTGGGATGAGAGATTTATATCAATCCCCTCGGAGGGTATGCTTTCGACCGTCAGCTTCATCCCTGTTCTTTAGAGCAACAAATAATAAAACTGGTTGAAGATACAAAGAATCAAAGTATATATGATAGTCACCCTTTGTCAATAGATCTCAACGGCCTGTTTTTGCTCACCTTTCATCCGGGTCTTTCCTTGACAGCGCTCCAGCCCCTGGTATAGTTTATAAAAGTGGTTTTGTTCCCGTTTTTTGCGAATTTTCACTTGTCCGCGGAGGAGATCCATGATCAGAAGACCTGCTGTGGCCGGTCAGTTCTATCCGGGCGATCCGCATGTTTTGCGCGAGGAGATCGGCGCCCTTATCAAGACACTCGACAAGGAAAAGGCCGTCGGCGTCGTCTCTCCCCATGCCGGGTATGTATACTCCGGGAGCGTGGCCGGGGAGGTCTTCTCCTCGGTGGAGATCCCGAAGGACGTTGTAGTGCTCAGCGTCAACCACCGCCTTCTGGGCCGGGATGCGGCGATCATGGTGCGCGGGGCCTGGGATATGCCCAACGGCAAGGTCCCCATCAACGAGGATCTCGCCGGACGTATCCTGGAGCTATCCGGCCTCATCACAGACGATCCCGGAGCCCACAGCCGAGAGCACTCCCTCGAGGTCCAGCTCCCCTTTCTCCAGTACCTCAGGCCCGACTTCCAGCTCGTTCCGATCACCTTCCAGCAGCTCTCCTATGACCAGTGCGCCGAAGCCGGGGAGTCCATCGCCCGTGCCGTCAAGGCCCACGAAGGGGATGTCCTCATCGTGGCGAGCAACGACATGACGCACTTCGAGCCTGCCGACGTGGCGGAGGGCAAGGACCGCCTTGCCATAGACCGCATCCTGAACCTCGACCCGGCCGGACTGCTGAAGACGGTCCGGGAGCATCGAATCTCCATGTGCGGCGTCATCCCCACGACCGTAATGCTGCTGGCCTGCAAGGCGCTGGGGGCGAGCCGGGCACGCCTGGTCCGCTATACCAACTCCGGTGCTGTTACCGGTAATTACAGCGACGTCGTAGCCTATGCGGGGTTGATCATCCAATAGCACATCCCCAAACAGCCCCCTATCTCAGAGCTTAACATTTTCATTGTGTAAGCAGAGGAAAAGGGGGGAAGGGGGAAAATGGAAAAGAGATCAATTGTATAGGATGCATCCCATGATGGTCTTTAAAAAGTCGGAATTGTTATTTCGACTACTGCTTTTTGTCATTTCGACCGCAGGGAGAAATCTTTAAAATATAAAATTTTCCCCTTTTTCCAATTTCCCCGTTTTCCCTTGCTTACACATCTTTTGATTGCTGCCGGGCCGCATTAGTGGCTATTGACGAAATCTCTGCTCTGAGTTAAATTTTTTGTGTCGCTACTGGGGGATCGTCTAGGGGTAGGACAGCGGGTTCTGGCCCCGCCAACCGAGGTTCGAATCCTCGTCCCCCAGCCATGCAGCACAGATGAGCCCTTTGGCAAGGGAGGCCAAAGGGCTTTTCCATGATCGACGCTTGCGCTGCTTCCCCTCTCCAATGATGGCGTCCTCAAGTCAAAGATGAGAAGAGATCGGATCAAAAGCGGCAAGCGAACCTGGCATCTTCTCGCCCTTTCTCTACTGGTGCTGGCCGCCTGGTCCAGTGCTGTCCCCAACGGATTTGTCTGGGACGACACCCATGTGATCCTGAAGAATCACTTCATCCGCGACCCCGGCAACCTCCGCCACCTGGTCACGCCCGTCTACTTCGACCGCTCCGCCGCGGGGCATTACACGCGCTCGGGCGAGCTGAGCTACAGGCCCTTTACGACCCTCACTCACTTCCTGGACTTCCTGGTCTTCGGGCTGAGGCCGTGGGGCTATCACCTCTTCAACGTCATTCTCCACCTTCTCAACACACTCCTCGTCCTGGCGCTCTTCAACACGCTCACCGGTGCGTGGGCCGCGTCGCTCCTGGGGGCCGCCCTGTTCGGCCTGCACACGGTTCACACCGAGGCGGTCAACATGGTGAGCTACCGGGACGATCTGCTGGTGTGCACTTTCTTCTGCGCCGCCTTTCTGGCTCACAGGCGGGCCGTTCAAGCGGCCGGGTCCGGCGGTCTGAACGTTCGTTGGCTCGTCATCTCGTCGACTCTCTTCGTCCTTGCCCTGCTTTCCAAAGAGATGGCCGTGACTTTTGCAGGCGTCGCCATCATTCACGACCTGCTATTCGGGAGAGGGAAACAAGGGCTGCGCCGGGGCCTGCCGGCCTATCTCGTCTATATCGCCATCACCTCGCTCTTCCTCGTCGTGAGCTTTTGGGGCTTTCCGAACCGGCCTCACCAGGTCGTCGACTATCCGGGCGGCTCCTTGTTGGCCGGCCTGGCCACCTCGGCCCGGGTCCTGGTCCATTACCTGAGGCTTTGGGTCCTTCCGCTGGGGCTCAGGGTCGACTACCATTTCAGGGTCTCCCTGGGACCTCTCGAGTGGCAGGTCCTCGCATCCCTGGGGGGACTGGTTGCCGCCGCAATCCTGATCGCAAGGGCCCGGACCCCGGAGGTCAGGTTCTTTTCCCTCTGGTTCATCATCGTTCTCGCCCCGGTCCTCGGGATCATCCCCATAGCCAACTTCATCGCCGAGAGGTACCTCTACCTCCCCTCCGTCGGCCTTGCAGGCCTGGCGGCATGGGCCGCCTGGAGGGCGAGCCGCCGCCTGGAGCATCGGAGCGCGCTCAAATGGACCGGCGCGGCCCTTGTCTGCGCTCTCGTCCTGGGGCTGGCGACCCTCACCTTTCTCAGGGGTAGAATCTGGCGGGACGATCTCGCCTTCTTTCGCGAGATGGTCCGGGCCACCCCTGAAAGCCACAAGGGGCACGGCTCACTCGGAATCGCGTATCTCGAGAGAGGGGAGATGGATGCCGCCATAGGGGAGCTACGCGAAGCGGCCCGGCTCGAGCCCGGCTCGGCCATATCCCTTCACAACCTGGCAAGCGCCCTCATCCGAAAGGGCGATTTCGCTGAGGCCGTGGGGCACTTGGATCGGGTACTCGAGATCGACCCGGGCTTTGTGGAGGCCCACTACCACCGGGCTCTCATTAAAGCCCGGCAGGAGAAGGTGGCAGAGGCGGTCCAGGGGCTAAAGAGATCGCTGGACCTCAATCCGAACTTCATCCCCTCCCACCTCCTCCTCGGGGCGCTCTACCGGGTGCGGGGCGAGCCGGACGCAGCGGCGAAGGAGTTCAGGGCGGTCCTGCGCCTCGCCCCGGGCAATGCTAAGGCCCACCTGAATCTGGCCGAGCTCCTGCTCGAGGCCAAAGGGGACTGCAACGGCGCTCAGGCGCATTTTCAAAGGTACCTTCGGCTCCGTCCCGACGACCCCGGCCGCTCCAGGATCGAGGCGATGCTTACTGAGAGATGTCAGGGGTCAGGGACATTGAAGTAATTGTAGGGGCACGGCACGCCGTGCCCTCACCAGGAGAGTCGCTCTTGTCAGATAGAAACAAAGATAATGCCGGACCGGCCCGAATCATCTCCATACTCTTCAACCCTCTGCTCATCGGATTGCCGGCGGTCCTGGCCATCGGCATAAAGGACAAGGGTGGAATAGAGATCGAGGTGATTCCGACGGCCCTCCTCGCCGTCTTCATCATGTGCATAGTTCCGCTCGCCTACATCCGGCTCCTGATGAAACGGGGCGTGGTCGAAAATTTCAACGTCTCGGATCGGAGGCAGAGGGTCTACCTCTTCCCTGTGCTCCTCGCCTGTTTTCTTCTCTCCACCTGGATCCTTTACCGGAACGAGGGAGTGAGCCGCCTCGTTGTGGCGATGCTGGGCTATGGTTTTCTCAACTGCCTTGTCTGCGCCCTGATCTCCTTTCGCTTCAAGATCAGCCTCCACTGCGCCGGGCTGGGCGGCATCGTGGTGGGAGCCCTGTATGCCTTCGGCACGGCCGCCATGGTGGTGGGCGTCGCGGCCATCGCTCTGACTGCATGGAGCCGCATCCGTCTCAGTGAGCACAGCCCGGCCGAGGCCGCGGCCGGCTCGCTCTTCGGCGTGCTCGCCATGGCCGCGGAGATGTTTCTTACTTTCGGATCTCCATAGGAAGGATGGCTACCCGGGAGCTCTCATGAAGAAAGAAATAAAATACTCCCTCGCTCTACTGATCTTGTGGACCGTCCTTGCCGCTGCCTGTCACAACAGCCATACGGGAACACCCCATCCCCCGGGCACGGTCACCTTCGATGGTGCCTGCCGCGAAGGAGAGGAGATCGCCATCGCGGCCGTGGGGGACCTCCTGATGCATGACATCGTCCAGTGCTCGGCCTCCCTCCTCATGGACCCCGACGCCGGAGGGCCGGATGCCCGGATCGTGAGCGGCTTTACACATCTTTTCGAAAAAGTTCAGCCCGACCTGGACCGGGCCGACATCCTCTTCGGCAATCTCGAGGTCCCGATCGCCAGGGGTCTCGTGCCGGATTTCTACGAAGGCCCGGACGGCCTGCTCCATGCCCGGGAGATCGAGGTGGCCGAGGGCGTACTGTACGACGGCCGCGCCTATGGAAGGAACCTTCTTTTGGGCCTCATACCGAACTTCAACGCCCACCCCCTCCTCGCTTCGGCCCTGCGCGCTTCAGGCTGGGACGTGGTGAGCACGGCAAACAACCACTCTCTCGACCGCGGCGTGAACGGCCTCGACCGGACCGTCGACGCCCTGCGAGCCGCCGGGCTCCCCTTTGCAGGCACGACGAGAAGCGACGAGATCGTCGACGCCGACGGCGACGGCCGCCCCGACGACCCGTCCTATGCACTCGTCGAGAGCCGGGGTGTGCGCGTGGCATTCCTCGCCTTCGCCAACCTGGTCAACGGGATCTACGGCGTCCTCGGCGTACCGGACTCCCGTTACCAGGTGTCCCGCTTCTACAACAACCTCCTGCTCCAGGATGAACAGAGAGTGCGCGAGGCCGTCGCCAGGACCCGCGCCGAAAGCGGCGCCGATCTGGTGGTCGTCTCCGCCCACTGGGGATTCGAATACAATGAGCTCCACGATCCGGCCCAGAGCGCATGGGCCCGGGCCCTGGTAGAGGCGGGCGCGGACGTCATCCTGGGACACCACCCCCACGTGCTCCAGCCCATGGAGAGGATCATCGCCCCGGACGGACGAGAGGCCGTGGTCTTCTACAGCCTGGGAAACTTCATCTCCGCCCGGTGGCGCGACGGAACGGAGGCCTCGGCCATCGTCTACATCGGGGTGAAGCGGAGCGAGGAGGGGGCCTTTGTTTCGGGCGTGCAGTACGTGCCGGTGGAGATCGCCGAAGAGAGAGATCCCGTTACAGGGGAAGAGATGGTTAGGCCGCTGGCGATCGACCGGGCCGGAGGCTCGGCCGTCTCCCGCGAGCGAGTAGTAAGATCGCTGGGCCCGGGAAACCTCAAGGCCCCGGACGACCCGCTCGATTACCCGCGCGGGTGTATGTAGGAGGCGGAGTGACCTTGCAGGCGCTTGTGCAAGATAACGGCCGGCGCACTGTTCAATCCCTTTGGCTACTCTGGGAATCTCCATACAGACTTGAAGAAAATCTACTTCTTTACGTTCCGGAAAAAGAATATATAATGTCTACTTAAGTGGAACACATTGAACTTCCAGAATGCTTCGCTCCCATTCCCAATTAGCAATCGCGACCCTGTGGCTCCGACTTTATGGGGATGTGACGCGAACAACTTCGATCCATCATAAAGTATGTGGCAATGGCGGTGTTCATGCGGCTTATTTCAAAAATGCCAAGTATCGTTTTTTTCTCTTTTTTTATATTTCATGCATCAGGTTGTATGCATGACGCCCTCCCTGTTCCCGCACCCACTGTAATATCCCAGCCCGAAAATCAAAGCATCATACAGGAACACGGTCATCCTGCTGTCAAAGATCTCGGGGGTGGCTGGCTCGAGGTGACAGGCCAGGCCGTGATTGAGAACATAACCCCTGGCGAAGCAAATAAGAGGGCTATTCAAGACGCCTGCCAAGCGGCCATAGAATATTACAGCGGTGTGACGATCAGAAATCGCACGCTGGATATTCAAGCGGAAAGTCGGGACAAAATACTTCTCGATCACTTTTCTTCTCTGAGTAACTACATGACAGAGGGGATCGTACTGGAAAAGGTGGTTCTTCGGGACGAGGTAAATACCGATGGAAGAGTCCTGGTCAAGAACGTATTTCTCAAAGTAAAGGTGGGAAGGCAGAAGGGCGAGCCGGATCCATATTTCAAAGTGGAGGCCGGTTTAAACAGGGAGTACTTCAAGGAGGGCGACAAGCTTGAATTGACGGTCAAGAGCTCCAGGGACTGCTATATAACAATACTGAATATCTGTTCGAACGACTCTGTCTATTTGATGTTCCCGAATCAGTACCAGATGGATAATTTCCTGAAAGCTGGCGATTTGCTTATCCTCCCAGGAGAGTCCGGGGAGGAAGCGGGCCTGTCATTCGGTATTAGTCTCCTTCCGGGAAAAGACGAGGACACTGAGATGATAAAAATTCTTGCCACAAAGGAGAAACTTGGACTTTTAGCATTTACCGAATTCTCTGCCTACAATACCTACAGGGCGGCCCTTGCTGATTTACAGAAGGCCCTGATAGAGGTCCCGCGTAGCGAGATTGCGGAGGTCGATCTAGTTTATTTTATTGTAAAGTGAATGATCATCTTTATAAGGCATGCACAGACCGGTCGGAGTTGAGGAGGTCAATAAATGAAAAATACGGTAGTTTTTATGCTGATTTTTTTGTTCATCTTTCCAAGTCTTGTTATTGCTCAAGAATCAAGAACGGTAAGTATTAATGGAACCGTTTTTGGAAGCAACTGTAGCCGTTCTATAGAAATATATGAAATTACTGTCACACCTGATCATTTCATTTTGAAAACAGGCTATCACGAATATGATGCAACATTAGGAAACTTTATTTCAATTAGAAAGATAGAGGAGGTGGTTAGCGGAAGTTATAGTTATTCTTTAACTATCCCAAGACAATACAAAAAAGTTTTCTTCTGGGGATTAAGGGGATTCTTTGGCTGCGACGGATCGTTGGATTTAACGCCCTATGAAAATTACGTGAAAGCAAGAACGAACAGAAAAGGCCTGGATGACGACGAGAAACCCCGAATCGTCCTTGAGTACCCTACACTTCAAAACAATTTCTGCAGGACTGAAGAATTGTACATCACAATCGAAGGCCATGTAAAAGACAACCTGGGAGTTCTGCACCTTAAAATAAACGACGAAGCTGCATCTTTGAATAATGACATATTCAAGAAAAGGCTAAAGCTGAGAATCGGGAAAAACAATGTCTTGGTCAAGGCAACCGATGTCAACAACAACATTTCGACAAAGGATTTCGTCATTATCAGGGACGAAATTGTCGAGGAGGCCCAATTCAGCGATGTCGACTTTCCAACTCCTACATCCAATCGAAATGATAATGCCGTTGCAGTCGTTTTTGGCATAGAAAATTATCGTAATGCGCCTCCAGTACCGTTCGCCGTAAATGACGCTGACATTTTCAGGGAATATCTGATCAAACGCTTCGGACTCAGGCGAGAGAACATCTATCTGAGACTCGACGAACAAGCAACAAAAGCTGAATTCGACAAAGTCTTTTCGCAAAACGGCTGGATCAGCAGGCATTCTTCAATTAAGACCGAAGTGACAGTCTATTTTGCCGGCCACGGAGCACCGGACATCCAGACAAAAGAGACTTTTCTCGTACCATTTGATGGCGACCCAGACTATGCAACAAGCACGGGATACCCGTTAAAAAGAATATACGAGAATCTCGGGGGCCTAGGCCTGAAATATGTCACAGTTGTAATGGACGCCTGCTTTTCAGGAGGCACCAGGGACAATAAGTCGTTATTGGCCGGGGCACGCCCTGTCAGGATAAACATTGAGAGCCCAAACGTTCCTAAAAACATGACCATCTTCACCGCTGCCACTGGAAGCGAAATAAGCTCAGCCTACGACCAGAAAAATCACGGTATTTTTACTTACTTTTTCCTCAAGGGCTTAAACGGAAATGCCGACGAGAACAACGACAAAATAATTACCGTCTCAGAAATGCAGGATTATCTGACAGCCAATGTCCCGGTGCAGGCAATGATAATGGGAAGGGAACAAAATCCTCAGATGTTGTGTACAGACCAGAGCAGAGTCTTGTTGAGATATTGATGTCGACCCGGTCGGAAACGACCCCGGGCCGGTAGTCTGAAAGAGCTTGGGAGGGAAATACTATGCGGAGAAAAACCGAATATTTATTAGCTGCTGCCACGATGGCGGTCTGGGCTCTATGCTATTTAGGGTGCGGCGCTGGTGGCGTTGGCACTGTTCAGTCTAGTGATCTTGTAACCACGATTGAAGATCCGATCCAACGCACCTTGAATGAAATCGCCGCGTTGAAGGATGAGATAACCCGCAATGAGGCACTGGTAGAGCAAAAGATAGCCGGCTTGAAGCAATCCAACCCACTCTTTGCTGACAAAGATGCTTTCGAGAGCGACATGGAATACCTGGAGCGGATGAGTCGGGTCATGCCCCAGTTTGACCGTCTTCGCAAGCAGTATCTGGGAGATCTGTGGAAAAAAATAGGCGTATTGCGGGGGCGGATGTTTGAGACAAATAACATTATAGTTACATTGGCGAAAGAAAGATACGACCCGAACAACGAGACTTGGCCCATTGTGGTGAAACATAACGAATACCAGAAGGAAAAATTTGAAATTACGCTTTATATTGCCAGGGAAAAGGCCAACGAACTGTACAAGAATTGGGACATAGTCCAGAAGATCGGTATCCTAACCATCGATACTGGAGACCGGATCGGATTGGCAAAATTCCAACTAGAGGATTCTATCAGTGGGTTTGAGTTCATCCATGAGTTCAGACCAATGTCAGCATTTAAATATAACGTGCATTATAGATATGGAAAAGAATCAAAAATAAATTGTATTTTTGCCACAGCATTCAGTTCTAACGGCCGTTACTTTTCAACGGGCGGAATCCCAGTTAAATATAATGACACGACCAAAGAGGCTGTGCGTATTTATGATTTGGTTAAGAATGAGTTGCATAGAAGATTACTATTCGATTGTGAAAATGGATATCGTTGTAATACAATTAAATCAGTTTCATTTAGTCCAGATAGCCGGCTGCTTGCCATAGGAAGTGCTAGTGGAAGGATCAGAATAATAGATATTGCCAAGTCTGGTTTTATAACACATGTAGTAAATTCCTTTTTAATCAGCGGAAAAGTGGAATTAAAATCTAGACGGGATGATAAGCTTCTTGCCGTGGAGTCAATTTCTTTTAGCCCAGATGGCAAGTTTATTATTGTTGGGACAGAAAATTCCGTAAAAATATTTAATCTCGATACAGGGGTTGAAGTAATAGAATTTAATGGTAATGCAAGTTCTATTGCCCTCAGCCCCGATGGTAAATTGCTGGCCACAAGTTCCGGTAAGGTCTACAATACGGAAACTCGAAAAAATGTCTATAGTTTTCACGAGGGAAATTCTGTAGCATTCAGTCCCGATGGAGAGTATTTAGCGATCAGCGGTAATCGATCCAAGCATTACGATCCGGTCACAATTTATAGACTGGATTCAAGGAAAAAATTTAAATCCTTTCTAATGGAAAAGACATGTTATGCGGTTAAATTCAGCCCGAATGGCAAGTATCTGGCTTTTAGTCATGATGGCATCCAGCTTTATGATATCAATACGGGAGAAAGAGTGCGGAATTTTAATGGTCACGGCTCAATCGATTTCAGCTCGGACGGAAAATACATCTCAACTGTTTACGGCCAGGAAGCCCGGATCTACCGCACCCTCTTACAGGTCGAGGAGGAAGTTCTGGCACAGAAGGCAATCTCTCGTCCCCCGTCCATAACGGCCAGCGTCTGCTTCGTGGAGCCCTCCGGCAACCGCTTCCTGGACGCTTTTGAGAAAGGCAACTTCATTCTTACCCTGAAGAATGAAGGGCAAGGCCCTGGCAAAGGGATTCTGGTGAAGATTACTCCAGAACGCATTGCCCACCTGAACTACAATAATACCTACATCGAGGAGATCGCCCCTGGAAGAAGTGTTACAGTGGACATCCCTGTCGAGGCCTACGTCGGAGTGGCGGACGGGGACCACACCTTTCGATTCGACTTCGAAGAGGTCAACGGCTTCCCCCCGGCTCCGGTGGAGATCCAGTTTGCCACCAGGGCTTTTCTCAAACCGGAAATGTTCATTGTGGACGTCGGAATCGAAGACGGAAACGGCAACGGCATGATCGAGTCCGGGGAGATGATAAACCTGACGGTGCGTGTCGGCAACAAGGGCCGAGGAACTGCAAAGTCTGCCTATGCCAAGTTCTACGCCGGCGACGATGTCTTTATCACGGAATCGCACCCCAAGACGGTGAAATTGGGTGAACTGACCTTCAATGCATCTCTTGACATCCCCCTGCAATTCTTTGTCAATGATCGTACAGATAACGATATCCCCATGTATTTTGATCTCACGGAAGAGACCAATCTGGCCACAGTGAGCAAGATTCGTGTGCCTATAAGAAAAAACGAGCGGATTCGGAGAATACGAAAAACCGTTGTCTCGGGTGTCGAGCAGGATTACGGGGAATTGGCCTTTGGGAAGGATCTTTCCATAGATATCGAAAGTGACATTCCCGAGACCGATCAAAATAAAGATAATGCGCTGGCAATTATTTTCGGGATCGAAGAGTATCGAAATGTGAGCCCCGTCACTTACGCGAAAAGGGATGCATATTTCGTCAAAGAGTATTTCGAGAAGGTCTTGGGTATTCCACAGTCCTGTATCTATTTCAGAACTGACAACGAAGTCGGCAAAGCCGAATTCGACAAAGTCTTTTCAAAAGGGGGATGGCTCGACAAACGTATTGAGAAGAAAATTACAGAGGTCTACATCTATTACGCCGGACACGGAGCCCCGGATTTAAAGGCCGACAAGGCCTATCTCATACCTTTTGACAGCGATCCCAACTACGCGTCTATCACCGGATTCGAGGTTGAAAAGCTATACAAGGGCTTGGCGGATCTGGGTGCTAAGTCGGTAACGGTTTTCCTGGATGCTTGTTTCTCAGGCGCAAACCGCGAAAATGAAATCTTGCTGGCAGATGCCCGTCCGGTACGTATAGAAGTCCGTTCGCCTGCATTGAAGAGCAACTTGACGGTATTCTCCGCAGCCAGTTCCAATGAGATATCTTCTGCCTGGCCTGAGAAAAAGCACGGCCTATTCAGCTACTTCCTGATGAAAGGAATGAGAGGTGACGCCGATACGGATGGGGACAGTCGATTGACTGTCGGTGAATTGGCAGACTACATCAAGGCGAATGTAAGCAAGACCGCGACATTCCTGAATCGCGAACAGACGCCGGTTATGCAGTCCCGAGACAAGGAGCGTGTGCTTGTGAAATATTGATCCGGGACGGATCAGGGCAAAGACCGGAAGAGCCTCAAGCCAAGATAATTCTCGCGGAACGTAGGGTGCCGGCTGTTGCGCTGGGTGGAGCGGCAGAATCGTGTGATGCAGTTCCATGCGCCCCCCCTGTAGACACGGGCCGAGCCGGACGAAGTCGGGCCTGCCGGGTCTTTCACCGCTATGGAGGGATAGGGCCCGTACCGGTCCCAGCACCACTCCCATACATTGCCGTGCATGTCATAGAGGCCCAGGGAATTGGCCGCCTTCTGGCCCACCGGCCTCGTCTTTCTCTTTGTGTTGTGCTTGTACCACGCGGCCCAGCCCAGGTCGGCGTCCGTGTCGCCGGTGTTGAATCTCGTCACGGTACCGGCCCGACATGCGTACTCCCATTCAGCTTCCGTAGGAAGCCTGTACCCGTCGGCGTTCCGATCCCATCGCACTTGGTCGCCCTTGATCCGGTAGGCCGGCCTGAGGCCTTCTCTCTCTGAGAGGGTATTGTAGAATTCGACCGCCCGGTTCCATGACACGCTCTCCACTGGGCAGTCCGGACCGCATCCTATGAAGGCGCTCGGATTCTCCCCCATTACCTCCTCCCAGATCCCCTGGGTTACTTCATATCTCGCGACCAGGAAGGGCCGGGTTATGACAACTTCGTGAACCGGCCACTCTCCCTGGCCGCGCGCCTCACCGGAGCCGGACGATCCCATCATGAACTTCCCGGCCGGGACCTCCACCATTTCGATCCCAAGGATCCCGATGATTACCCGCCCTCTCGACATCTTCTTTGGCCCGGGTGATTGAATAGCCTCCTCCCTGGGACTCGACGTCAACTTTACGGTTCGATGGTGAGTGCATTCCACATCCACACTTACCTTCTCATCATAATATCGAGGATCCGTGACCATCACATCATATGTTCCAGGGGCGAGCTCACGACTCTCGAGCGGGGTCCTGCCCATTGCTCTTCCGTTCACCATGACCTTGAGCCCCGGCGGATCGCTTACAACCGTGAGCCAGCCGAAGTCCCCTTTGGGTGAGGATGCGGCGGACGTCATTCCCTTTCTTTTACTGCCCTCCTCCTTCACGGATACAGACTGTATCGGGAGCTTTTTGAAAACCTGTCTTGCCACATCCTGAACCCGTGCTTTCAATATGGAGACATCGTCCGTCTCCCTGGCGCCCTGGTCCAGGAGCGCACCGCTTGCGGTAGAATAGAGCTTCATCGAGACCTCGAGCCGGCCCCCGAAGTAGCCCACGGAGCCGATCACGATGTAGTCGGCACCGATGAGCCTGCCCGTCTCCACCTCGCACTCCCCCTCGCAGTCGCTGAGCTTCCTGCCCGTTGGGAGCAGATCGAAGATGTTCTCGCGCGTCATGATCAGGTAGAGATCGGACGGGAGCGCCACGAGGGCCGCCTTCCTCACCACGTCCGAGACCCTCTCCATCTCATAGTCGGTGAGTCCTGCGTAGTTGTGAAACTCGAGCACCGCGACCTTCTTGGGATCGGCCGGCAGGGCGCGGAAGCTTGTTAAAGCCACTGTGAACAGCATGAGGAGCGAGCCTATCACCGTTATCTTCTTCATCTCTCTCCCGTTTCCGAAGATGCTCGGGGTACGTATCCTTCGTCGCTTCGCGCCTCAGGATGACATGGACGGACCTGTCGTCCTGGTGAGCTGAAGCCCTGAGCGTAGCGAAGGGGACCGCAGGGAGCAGAGGACCCGTGCCCCTTGCTCCGTGCGGTACACAGCG
>CAZFWM010000151.1:0-17190 GCA_964522545.1 uncultured Thermodesulfobacteriota bacterium | reverse complement strand
GCCGAACCGCTCCTGCTCGGCTCGCTCGACTTCTACAAACCTCTATTAGTTAGTGCGGGCAAAGGGGTTGAACATAAGGTGGAGTTCCTGATATTATTTTTTTGAATTATGGTATATTCCTTGCAGCTTTAATGCGAATTAAAGGATTGACAAGATAGGGTCCCCGCTCAATGGATCTGGAATACTCCTTTGGGGAATAAATGATGAACAGCGGTGAGCTAAAGAGGAAATGCTTTTTAATCGCCGTCCTTGTGGCGGCATTCTCGGCCGGCGTTGGCGTGAGCGATATGTTCTGGCCGGCCATCGGAGCCGAAGGGAACTATGAAAGGCTCAAGATCTTCGCAGATGTCCTCTCGATCATCCAGAGCAATTATGTCGAAGAGGTCGACACGGATGATGTCCTTTACGGGGCGATCGATGGAATGCTCGAAACTCTGGACCCCCACTCCTCTTTCCTGCCGCCGGACATCTACCATGAGTTACAGGTCGAAACGAAAGGGAGCTTCGGGGGGCTAGGGATCGAGATCACAATTCGGGATGGGGTGCTCACCGTCGTCTCGCCGATCGAGGACACGCCCGCCTATCGTGTCGGCATCCTGGCGGGGGACCGAATCATCGGGATCGAAGGAGAATCCACGGAGGGGATCAATCTGATCGAGGCGGTGAAGAAGCTGCGCGGGCTTAAGGGAACCCAGGTAACGATCACCATAATGAGGGAGCCTTTCGAGGCCCCCGCCGATTTCACGATCACCCGGGACATAATAGAGATCCGAAGCGTCAAGTCACGACTCGAGGAAGGGCGTTTCGGCTATGTGCGGATCGTTCAGTTCCAGGCAAAAACTGCAGAGAAACTCCAAGAGCATATCCAAGCCCTCGAAGAAGAGTCCGGCTACCTGAGCGGCCTTATACTCGATCTGCGAAGCAATCCGGGCGGCCTGCTCGATCAGGCGGTCAAAGTCTCGGATTGCCTCCTCCACAAAGGTCTCATCGTCTATACGGAAGGCCGCGTGGAGAGCCAGATACAGGAGTTTTCCGCCGGTAAGATCGATGTCGCCTTCGACGGTCCGATAGTGGTCCTGGTGAACGGAGGCAGCGCGAGCGCTTCAGAGATCGTGGCGGGCGCCTTGCAGGATCATGAGCGGGCCGTCATTCTGGGGACCCAGACCTTCGGAAAGGGCTCCGTCCAGACGATCATCCCGCTAGATGACGGATCCGGGTTGCGCCTCACAACGGCAAAGTACTTCACTCCCAAAGGGCTCAATATTCAGGCGACCGGGATCACTCCGGACATTATCGTAGAGATAGAGGAGTCCGAATTATTCAGGGCAAGAGCTCAAACGGAGAAAGAAGAGGGGGAGGAGGTCCTCGAAGGGCATTTGGCGGACGAAGGGACGGGGGGGGAGGAGAGTGTCGAGGAGCACCCATTCCACGATATCCAGCTCGAGCGGGCCCTCGAGTATCTGAAGACGTGGGAGGTCTTCGGAAAGACCGCTCTGCACAGCCGATCGGACGAAATTTCTGATCCGCTGGCCCAATAAAAGCGCCTCATAAAGAGTCTCGACCCCTCTATCCAGCACCTGCAATCTAGAATTCTCATCCAGACCCCTATGGATTCAGACTCCAGGATCTACACGATCTCCGACCTCACCCGGGAAATCGCCGCCTGCCTGGAAGAGGCCTTTGATTTTCTCTGGATAGAAGGGGAGATATCCAACTTTCGAACCCCGGCCTCCGGACACTTCTACTTCACCTTGAAAGATGACGAGAGCCAGATGAGAGCGGTTATGTTCCGCTCAAGGAACAGCTCTCTTCGATTCCGGCCCGCCGACGGACAGCAGGTCCTCTGTGGAGGAAGGCTTGGAATATACCGGCCGCGAGGGGAGTATCAGATCGTGGTCGAGCACCTCGACCTCCGGGGGGAAGGAGCACTCCGGGCGGCCTATGAAGCTCTCAGGCGCCGGCTTGAGGCGGAGGGCCTGTTCGATCCTCAGCGCAAGCGGGGCATCCCGGCACTTCCGGCCCGGATCGGTGTGGTTACGTCTCCGACGGGAGCCGCCATTCAGGATATACTCAACGTCCTTGGGAGGAGATATGCAAATGTCAGCGTCCTCCTCTATCCTGTCCGGGTCCAGGGGGAAGGAGCGGCAGAGGAGATCGCCGAGGGGATTTTCACATTGAACAGTCAGGAATCGGTGGATGTCATTATCGTCGCACGGGGCGGGGGATCGATCGAAGATCTATGGGCATTCAACGAGGAGCTGGTGGCAAGGGCGATATTCGCCTCGAAGATTCCGGTGATATCGGCGGTAGGGCATGAGATCGACGTGACCATCGCCGATCTCGTCGCCGACCTGAGGGCACCGACCCCGTCGGTCGCAGCCGAGCTCGTGGTCAAGAACAAGGCCGACCTCTTGAGCCATCTGCGCAGCCTGTCAGGAAGGCTGGCAAGGGCGGCGGCCCGGCGGATCGAATCAGATATAAAACAGATGGAAGGGCTGAAAAAGCGGCTGGGCCCGCCAAAGAGGCGGATCACAGAGGAGCGCATCCGGCTCGATGATATTCTGGGAAGAGCCGCTCAGGCAACGAAGAACCTGGTTCGCGCCCGCTCCGAAAGGATGGAGAGAGTACGGGTCCGACTCGCCGCGCGTTCCCCCGATCGCTTCATAGAGAGTTCCAAACAGAGCCTGTCGGATCTCTCCCGGCGAATCGAGAAGACGGCCTCTCATGATCTGGCCATGCGCCGGGCCCGGTTCGAGGCCCTCCTGAGCCGCCTCTCGTCGCTCAGCCCCTTTGCAGTTCTCGAGCGCGGCTATTCAATCGTACGAGCGATCCCCTCGGATGCTCTTCTGCGGGATGCACGGGATACCTCCCCGGGCGAGGAAGTCGGAGTCACCCTCGCCCGAGGGGAACTCGTCTGCCGAGTTACAGAGGTGAAAATCGATGATGCGTAAAGGACGTACGGTACTTGTGGGCATGATGCTGGCGGCTTTCAGCTGTGCCTCTCATCTTGCGGCTGAGGAGGAAATCCAAGTCAGATGGGAGCCGGCCCGGCTCACTCAGGGCGGCATATCACACCTTACCGTGGAGAGCTCACGTCCCATAGCAGAGATCGAGGCAGAGCTTGCCGGGGGCAAATTGCCCCTCCAGGCTCACACCGCCGGAAGGATCTTCGATGGGCTGATGGGAATCGATCTCGACGCCCCTGCGGGGAGGGCCGACCTGACCCTGTCCGGTCGCTATGGAGACGGTAAGATCTTTCGGATTTCGCGTCCGGTTGAAATCATTCAGACGGAATTCGAAACCGAGCGTATCACGCTTCCCCGCGATAAAGTGGACCTCGATGAGGCAACCCTGGGCCGGGTGCGGCGGGAGGCGAAACTTCTCAAAGAAATCTGGCCTCGGGCGCGGGCCGAGCGCCTGTGGAGCGGTCCCTTCGACATGCCGGTGGAAGGGCCGATAGGTGGGCTCTTCGGCTCGAGACGCATTATCAACGGTGAGCCGCGCAGTCCGCACACAGGGCAGGATATTCGCGCGCCGGCAGGGACTCCGGTGAGGGCATCCAATACGGGGGAGGTGGTCCTCGTGGATGATCTCTTTTTCGCGGGCAAGACCGTGCTCATTGATCACGGGCAGGGTCTCTACACCATGTACTTCCATCTTTCGGAGGTCGGAGTGAGCCAAGGGAAAAGGGTGGCAAAAGGGGAGCGTATCGGGGCCGTCGGTTCGACCGGGAGGGCCACAGGCCCACACCTTCACTGGGGCGTGAGACTTGGGGGGGCAAGGGTTTCGCCGGCTGCCCTGATTGCAGTGACTTCGTCTCGGTAAAAGAGCAGGGGAATCGGCCCGAAGAAAGTCGTTGACGGGCGGTTCCAGGAGGAGATCGATGAAATCAGAAGACGCAGGAAAGGGGGCAGGCAATGCAGGCGGCAATGAGACCCCGAGCCGCCAGACCTTTGAACAGGCACTCGAGAGGCTTGAGTCCATCGTGGATCGAATGGAGGCCGGGGAGCTTAGCCTCGAGGAGTCGATTCATGCCTACGAGGAAGGGGTCAAGCTCGCCGATTTTTGTGCCGGCAAGCTGGACGAAGCGGAGCGCCGCATAGAGATCCTCGCCAAACAGGCCGACGGCAAGAGAGGGGCCGTACCTTTTCCATTCGAGAGCGGTGCCGACGGGACATTTGAGCAGAAGGCCGATGAAGGAGAAGAATGATTATTGAGAAATACTTAAAGGATACGGCAGGTCGCGTGGATCGCGCCCTTAAGGATCACCTGGACGGGTGCATCGCGATCCCGGAGCGCCTGCTCGAGGCCATGCGCTACGCTATATTCTCAGGCGGAAAGAGACTCCGTCCGATCATTTTAATCGGCGCGGCATCGGCTGCGGGCGGCTGGGAGGAACAATTCATGTCGGCGGCATGCGCAGTGGAGATGATTCACACCTATTCCCTCATTCACGACGACCTGCCTGCTATGGACGATGCTTCACTTCGGAGAGGAAGACCTACGGTTCACTGCGCCTTCGACGAGGCCATGGCCGTGCTCGCGGGCGACGCGCTGCTGACGGAGGCCTTTTACATGCTGGGCCGGATGGGGCGCTCCGGGGAGGTGCCTGCCGGCCGGGCCCTCGAGGTCGTCGCCGACATGGCCGGGGCATGCGGCCCCGCCGGGATGGTAGGCGGGCAGGTCCTCGATGTGCAAGAGGGGGGGCGACAAACCACGATCGAGATGGTGAGGACGATCCACACACTGAAGACGGCGGCCTTTTTCAAGGCCTCCGCCAGGGCCGGGGCCCTTCTGGCCGGCGCGGACTCGGGCGAGGTCAAGTCGCTAAGCCGATACGGCGAGGCCTTGGGGCGCGCCTTCCAGGTGGTGGACGATCTACTCGATGTCGAAGGCGATGAGGCCGAGATCGGAAAGGACGTCGGTGCCGACGAGCGGCAGAACAAAGCCACATTCCCCGCACTGGTCGGGATCGAAGCGGCCAGGGCCGAAGCCGGTGCCCTCGTACAGGAGGCCGTGGACGAACTGAGCACCTTCGACGTTCGTGCCGACCCCCTGCGCGAGATTGCGCGATTTGCATTCAATCGAACCCGGTAGCCCACATGAATCCGAGCCAATCCACCGGCGAAGCCGGTGGATTGGCTCGGATTCATCCATTAGAGAATTTTGGCTCATGAACACTCATAGTATGGTAAGCGATACGAATTGAGTATTTGAAAAGGAGATTGAGAGAACCGAAAGGTTGCATGGAAGCAAGGCGGATAGGGTTCCATGAAAGAGAGGATGTTTCATGAGAAAAGATGTGAAGAATAGTTCCATTTGTTCATTGGATTTCATACGTCAAAATTCTCCAAAAGGAATCAGCGACCAGGGAATGCGCAAGGGCGCGAAGGATCGAAGACCCCTTCCAGGGGCCTTCCTCATACCACCGATTCTACCTGTGGTCGCTGATTAACCATGGCAAAGATCCGCCTGGATCAGTTTTTGGTGGCACGGGGCCTGGCAAGGAGCCGTGCTCATGCCCGGTCCCTCATCCTTTCCGGCGTTGTCCTGGTCGAGGAAGAGAGACGGGACAAGGCGGGCGACAGGATCCGGGAGGATGCCTCGGTCCGGCTGAAGCAAAAGGCCGGCCGCTTCGCCAGCAGGGGAGGGGATAAGCTGGAAGGGGCACTCGAGGCGTTCGGGGTAATCGTGAAAGATCGGGTGGTACTCGATGTGGGTGCATCAACCGGGGGATTCACCGACTGCCTGCTCCAGAGAGGCGCAAGGTGTGTGATCGCGGTCGATGTGGGATACGGCCAGATCGCATGGAAGTTGAGGCAAGACCAGAGAGTGACCGTATTGGACCGGTGCAACATCCGGCACCTGGAGAGCGACCGCCTTGACGAGACTCCTGATATGGCCACTGTCGACGTCTCTTTCATCTCTCTCGATAAGGTCCTGCCGAAGATCCGCGAGCTTCTGACCGAGCCGTGCGAAGTGGTGGCCCTGGTCAAGCCTCAGTTCGAGGTGGGCAGGGGCGGGGTGGGGAAGGGGGGCGTGGTACGCGATGCGGCAAAGCACCGGGCCGTCAGGGAGAAGATCGAGAATCTGGCGCCCGGGATCGGGTACGAAGTGCTCGGGTGGGTCGACTCCCCCCTGCTGGGCGCCAAAGGGAACAGGGAATTCTTCGTACACCTTATTAAAACCTAATATTTTAGATTGGGCTTAACGCAGGATTCATCTTTTCCCCATTGTTATGCTCTTGACCTGCTAAAATTCTTTAAAAGCTAAATCCGGGACAATTCATCGGCAGAGCCGGTGAATTGTTCCGGATTTAGCTTGACAAACAAAAAGGCGAGAAAGTATTCTTCAATCACCCTCGCCTCTGTTAGACGCAAAGGAAAGCAACATGAATTGGAGGAGTGTACAGCTTTCCTCCGCGCTGATCGCCTCTCTTTTCCTCGTTTGGGGATGCACCATCCTTGGGGCTCAGGACCAGCGGCTGGGCACGCTGGAGAGTAAGGTAGAATCACTCCAAAAGTCACAGGAAAAGAACAGGGCGGAGATCAGCGCCCAGGTGGAAGAGATGACCAACACGCTCCTGCTGCTTGAAAGCGAGCTCGAAGGTCTACAGACGGATCTCGAGGAACTGCGGGCCCTTCTCGCAAGCCAGGCCCTCTCGGACCCCGCTGATGAGTCGGGCCCAGCGGAGGGGGGCGATGATGGCGACGTTCTTGCGGATGGGGCAAGGGTCGCCGAGGTGCCGGGAGCTGAAGGGCCCGGCCGATCCGGGGCTCCTTACCAGGACTCGGCATCTCTGGTGGTGGAGAAGGAGACAGCCCTTCCCCTGTACCGATCCGCCATGGAAGCGTACAACCAGGAGCGCTACCAGGAGGCGGCAACACGCTTCCGGGATTTCGTCTCTCGATTCCCGGCACACCACTTTGCCGACAATGCCCAGTACTGGATCGGCGAGTGTCACTATTCCCTCGGACAATATGAGCGATCCATCGATGAATTTTGCGCCATCCTGCAGCAGCATGAAAATGAGGACAAGGTGCCCGATGCCCTGTTGAAGATCGGCCTCGCCTATCTGAATCTCGATGCACCTGAAAGGGCCAGGCCCTATTTGCTTCAGCTCATCGAAAAGTATCCATCCACCGAGCCGGCCGGGAAGGCGCGCCGGGAAGTGGAGAGGCTTGCCGAATGACCCCTGCGCGCCTCAGGAGCACCTGGATCGCTTGAATATGTATTTCAGGGCTTCAAGGCCCACGAAAAGGAGAGCATTGACATGACCCATGCAGCCCGGATGGCCTGTCTCATCCTGATGCTGGTTCTGATCCCCTTGTCCCATGGGGTGGCCGAAGAGGCCGGAGATCCCGAAACGGAGGAGCGGGGGGAAAAGGTCTATATCGTAAAGGAAGGCGATACCCTCTGGGATATCGCCGAAGAGATGTACTTCGATCCATTTTCGTGGCCTTTCATTTGGAATCAGAATCTCAGGATACTCAATCCTCACTGGATCTACCCCGGCGACGTTCTTTATTTGGGGCCCCCCAGGTTTCGGCTGTCAGAGCCGGGTGCTGATGCAGGGGCCCGGGAACCGACGACGGGATTCCGGATTACCCCGGCCGGGGCGGTCTACGTGCCGAAGGCCCAGTCGAAAGGATTCATTGCAGCCGAGGATTTCGAGGCGCTGGGCACCATCGTGGAGAAATCAACGGAGCGCGAGCTCCTCGTCGAGGGCGACGCAGTGTTTGTGAAGTTCCCTCATGAGGACGATGAGATGGGAGGAGCGCGATTTACGATCGTTCGGGAAGTCGGGCCTGTGATCCATCCCGCAAGCGGCGAGCGCCTCGGCCTATTCATCGAGTTTCTCGGGGATATGAAGGTCGGCGACCGGTTCGATCGGGTTTACGGTGCAGCGATCTCATCCTCTCGAAAAGAGATCGTGGTGGGGGACCGGATCATGAAACTCGAGCCCCGATTGCTCGATGTCAATATAATGCCAGGCCCGGGTGGTCTGACGGGCACCATCATTGCGGGAGGCTCCGAAGATATCGAAAACCTCACCCAGGGGGACATCGTATACATCGACCGAGGCAGCCAGGACGGTGTGGAGGCGGGAAACACGATGCGGGTCCTGGCGTCCCGCGATCCGGCCCGCGATCCCCAGTCCGGCAAACCTCTCGCACTTCCGGATGAGATCATCGGGCGGGTCGTGGTGGTCAAGCCCGGCAGCACCACGGCCAGTGCTTTGATCCTCCAGAACACGAAGAGTGTCAAAGTCGGATTGCAGATCGAGTTCGAATAATCCCCCTGCGTTGGGGGTCCCCCAGCCCTCCGAATCAAGCCTAGCCCCCTTTGGAAATCGTCACCAGCCACAATGAACGTTCTTGACCCCGGGTGCGGGTTGTGCTTGACTTGCACTCCGTGAAAGCGCCTCATACCAAGAGACTAAGGAGGTAGGAGGTGGATCCGCGATATTTTTCGCTCGCCCTCAACCGTGTGAAGGGAATAGGGCTGGGCATCAAAAGGAATCTTGTCGAGAGGTTCGGTTCGGCACGCGAGGTATTCAAGGCTGCGCCGAGAGGGCTGACCCGAATGCAGGGCGTTGGGCCGGCGATGGCGGAGGCGATCGCATCGTTCTCTTCGGAGAAAGCGGTCATGGAAGAGATCGAAGGGATCGACCGCCTGGGGATCAAGCTCGTCGCATGGGAGGACTCGGCTTACCCGGAGCTCCTTCGACACATTCAGAATCCGCCGCTGCTCCTCTATGTGAGGGGCGAAGTGGGCCCCGGCGATGCTCGCTCGGTGGCGGTCGTGGGCGCGCGGCGTGCAAGCTCTTACGGGCGCCGCACATCGCGGAAGATGGGGAGAGATCTGGCCCGCCTGGGCGTATGCGTCGTGAGCGGGATGGCCCGGGGTATTGACACCGAGGCCCATAAAGGAGCCCTGGAGGCCGGAAGAAGTACCATCGCCGTTTTGGGATGCGGGGTGGATGTCGTCTACCCTCCGGAGAACAAAGGGGTCTATCAGGCCATCATGCAAAACGGTTCGATCGTCTCGGAATTCCCCCTGGGCACACAGCCGCTGCCCGGGAACTTCCCGGTTCGAAACCGATTGATCAGCGGGCTCTCCAGGGCCGTCGTCATAGTAGAGGCCACCGAACGAAGCGGCTCCCTGATCACGGCCGGCTTTGCCCTCGACCAGGGCAGAGAGGTTTTCGCCGTGCCCGGTCCGATCGATTCCGCGCGAAGCGCAGGCCCCCACCGCCTGATCCGGGACGGTGCGTTGCTGGTCCGAAATGCATCGGATATCATCGATGAGCTGGGAATCGAGCCGCTGGAGAGGCCCGTCTCGAGTGATAGCGAGGAAAGTCGAGGCGAGGGAACCCGAGGCGCTCCAGGCCCGATCTCCGGGGAGGCGAGCGCCATCGTCGAGGCCCTGGGATGCGAGCCCGCACACATAGACGACATCGTCAGAAAAGCCGAGCGGCCTCCATCCGATGTGCTCAGACTCTTGATGACCCTGGAGCTCGACGGGATCGTGGAACAGCGGCCGGGCAAGTGGTTTGTGCGAGCTTAACCGGTGAGACCGAAAGTATTCGAGGGGGAGAGGAGGAGATCCATTCAATGGCTAAGACCCTGATCGTGGTAGAATCCCCTGCCAAGGCGAGGACGATAAAGAAATACATCGGAGCGGACTATCAGGTGAAAGCCTCAATGGGGCATGTGAAAGATCTGCCCAAGCGAGAGCTGGGAGTAGACATCGAGAACTCCTTCAGGCCGACCTACCAGGTCATCCAGGGCCGGGCAAAGCAGCTCACCGAGATCCGCAAGGCAGCCAATAGTGCCGAGGCGGTGTATCTCGCTCCCGACCCCGACCGCGAGGGAGAGGCGATCGCCTGGCACATCGCCGAAGAGATCCGCGCCGGAAGCAAATCAGTGCATCGGATTCTCTTCAACGAAATCACCAAGAAGGCCGTAAAGGAGGCGCTCCAGTCGCCTCGGCCACTGGACAAGAACAAGTTCGAAGCGCAGCAGGCCCGCCGAGTCCTCGACCGGCTCGTGGGATATCAGATCAGCCCGATTCTCTGGGACAAAGTGAGAAAGGGACTGAGCGCCGGCCGAGTTCAATCCGTTGCCGTTCGGATGATCTGCGAGCGTGAGAAGGAGATTCGCGCCTTCCAGAAAAAGGAGTACTGGTCCATTGTGGCGGGCCTGGAGGGGAAGAATCCGCCTCCCTTTGAGGCCAAGCTGGTGGAGAGCGGCTCCGGGAAGATCGATCTTGGGAGCGAGGCCGAGACCCAACAGGTCCTCGATTCGCTCGAAGGCGCCCCGTACCGTGTGCGTCGCATAGAGAAGAAACTAAAAAAACGGAATCCCGCCCCTCCGTTCATCACGAGCAGACTCCAACAGGAGGCTTCCCGAAAGCTCCGTTTTTCGCCCCAGAAGACGATGAAGGTCGCTCAGCAGCTCTACGAGGGTGTCGAGCTCGGCGAGAGCGAAATGGTCGGGCTTATCACCTACATGCGAACCGATTCGCCCCGGATCTCCGACGATGCGCTCAAGGCGGTCAGGGATCACATCCGAGATCAGTTTGGCGGCGACTATCTGCCGGAGAAGCCTGTCCGGTACAAAAGCAAAAAAAGCGCCCAGGACGCACATGAGGCGATCCGGCCCACCTCGCTCCAGAACACGCCGGAGAAAATAGCCCGGTACCTGAGCCGCGATGAGCAGCGATTATACTCCCTTATCTGGAAGCGCTTCGTTGCCAGCCAGATGGTGCCGGCCCAGTTCGACCAGCAGATCGTAGACATCGAGGCCGCCTCACCCAAATCCGGAGAGGCCTTTCTCTTCAGGGCATCGGGGACCGTGCTCCGGTTCAAAGGATTCATGGCCGTCTACATCGAAGGGAGCGACGAGGAAAAGACCGCGGTCGAGGGGGAGCGCGAGGGGCCTCTGCCTCCCATGGTCCAGGGAGAGGAGCTGACACTCCTCGGACTCACCCCGAACCAGCACTTCACCAAACCCCCTCCTCGCTACAACGAGAGCACACTGATACGGGCGCTGGAAGAGAATGGGATCGGGCGGCCCTCCACATACGCCTCCATCCTGAGCACCATCCGTCAGAAAGATTACGTAGTCCTTCAAGAGCGCAAGTTCGTTCCCATGGAGCTCGGGTTCATTGTGACGAACCTGCTCGTAGAAAGTTTTCCCGACGTGCTCAATGTGGAATTCACGGCCGGCATGGAAGAGCTCCTCGACCAGATCGAGGAAGGCCGGATGGGATGGATCGAGACGCTCAACAAATTCTACACCCCCTTTAAGGCCGACCTCGAGCGCGCTCGGACCGAGATGCGCAATGTAAAACGCCAGGGGACGCCCACGGATATCACCTGCGAGAAGTGTGAATCGCCCATGGTGATCCGGATCGGGTCGAGTGGAGAATTCCTTGCTTGTTCTGCCTATCCGGACTGTCGAAGCACCAAGGAGTTTTCCAGGGATGAGCAGGGGAAGATCGTCGTGGAGGAGCCTCCCGAGACGGACCAGACCTGCGAGAAATGCGGAAAGCCGATGGTGCCCAAGCGGGGTCGATTCGGCCTCTTCCTGGCCTGCAGCGGCTATCCGGAATGCAAGGCTACGCGCCCCATCGATGCCAAGCCCGGAGAGTCGTCGCGCGATTCTGGCCAGCCGAGCGGAGAGACGTGCCCTTCCTGTGGAGGCCAGCTTCTCATCAAGCGGGCGCGTACCGGGAATCGCTTTCTAGCCTGCGAGAAGTACCCCGCCTGCAAACATGCCGCTTCTTTCAAGATCGGTGTCGCTTGCCCCACCGAGGGGTGCGGCGGTGATATCGTGGAGCGCAGCTCGAAACGGGGCAGGCTCTTTTACTCCTGCTCCCGCTATCCGGATTGTCGCTTCACTTCCTGGCGGCGGCCCGTTTCGGGCGAGTGCCCGGACTGCTCCAACCCGTTTCTCGTGGAGAAGCAACTGAAGGCGGGGACGGTGATCGGATGCCCCGTCAAAGGGTGCGGTTACGGGCGCCCTCCCGAGACAGAGGAATCGTCTCCGGGCGATGACTAGCCAAACCTCGATCATCACGATCATCGGGGCCGGCCTGGCCGGTTGCGAGGCGGCCTGGCAGGCCGCCGGATGCGGGGTGCAGGTGAGGCTGTTGGAGATGAAGCCCCTCGTATACTCGCCCGCCCACAGCTCCCCCAACCTTGCTGAGCTTGTCTGCAGCAATTCACTCCGCGCCAGCGCCATAGAGAACGCGGCGGGCCTCCTCAAGGAGGAGCTCCGGCGGCTGGGATCCCTTCTCATGGAGGGCGCCCAGACGACCCGCGTACCTGCAGGGGGGGCGCTCGCGGTCGACCGGGAGGCTTTCTCCCAATGGGTCACCGGGGCGATCGAGAGCGCGCCCGGGATCACGATCGACCATCGCGAGGTCCGGGATCTGCCCCTGGATCGTCCCCTGATCCTGGCCAGCGGGCCGCTAACCTCTTCGCCTCTGGCCGGGGCGATTGCTCAGTGGACAGGGGAGGAATCCCTCTTTTTTTACGACGCGGTCGCACCGATCGTCGACGGGGAGACCATAGACCGGGATGTGGCCTTCGAAGCCTCTCGGTACGGCAAAGGAGGGGCGGACTATCTGAATCTGCCCATGGACCGGCCTTCCTACGAGGCCTTTGTCGAGGCCCTGCTCACGGCGGAGACCTTCCCGTTCCGACCTTTCGAGGAAGGGACGCTCTTCGAGGGGTGCCTCCCCGTCGATGAGATGGCGGCCAGGGGACGCGATGTCCTGGCCTACGGCCCGATGAAGCCGGTCGGCCTGATCGATCCCCGCACCGGCAAGAGACCCCATGCCGTTGTTCAGCTGCGTCGGGACAACGTGGCCGGAACCCTGTTCCATCTCGTCGGCTTTCAGACGAAGCTCACACTGCCTGAGCAGAGGCGGGTGTTCCGGATGATCCCCGGCCTGGAGAAGGCCGAATTCGTCCGGTACGGCAGCTTGCACCGAAATATATTTTTAAAGGCCCCGGAGGTCCTTCACCGCACGCTGCAGTTCAAAAAGGATCCGACCGTGCTCGCGGCGGGTCAGATCAGCGGCGTGGAGGGATATATAGAGTCCACGGCCATGGGATGGCTCGCCGGATGGAACGCGGCGCGACTGGCCGCCGGCCGCCCCCTTCTCACGCCCCCGCCGACGACCGCCATCGGCTCTCTCGCCCGGTATGTCGCCGAGGCCGACCCGGAGGGATTCCAGCCGATGAACATCAACTTCGGTTTACTCCCCGGCATGGAGAAGCGCATGCGGCGCCGAGAGCGCAGGGCGGCCCTGGCCGCAAGGGCCCTGGCCGATCTCGAGACGTGGTGGGAGGAAGAGATGTGATAATCTTTTTTCGTGCCCGTGCCCGCGCCCGTGCCCGCGCCCGAAAAAATTGGCCGCCCAAAAGAATCGGGCACGGGCACGGGAGCGGGCACCGGCCTTCGGCCTGGGCACGGGCCAATTTCAACCGATTGATTATTTCTCGATGTGTGTTACCATTATTGATTTGCACTTGTGTATCCGCAGAGGCATGATACAGGGATAGATTCGATTATGCGCAACGCCATTGAGCGATTCAGATGTTACCAGGAGGAGGAGAGGAACCTTTCTCCCCATACGCTTGCGGCCTACCGCCGGGACCTGGTCCAGTTCGAGAGCTTTCTGGGTGAAGACGAGAAGTATGTCGGGCCGGGCGGAGAGGTTGCCGTGAACAGGATCGACGTGGCCTGTATCCGGGCCTATCTGGCTCACCTGCACACCCGTGTGAGCCGCCGCTCCATGGCACGCAAGCTTTCCGCGATCCGATCGTTTCTGAAATATCTCTACAGGGAGGGGGATGTTCCGCTCAACGTGGCCCTTCTGGTATCCACCCCCCGCCGCGAGCGCAAGCTTCCCTCCTTTCTATCTGTCGATGAGGCATTCAGGCTGATCGAGAAGGCGCGCGGCGGATCCGCGGCCGCCGTCCGGGATCGGGCCCTTCTCGAGCTCCTGTACGCGGCGGGACTCCGGATCAGCGAGGCCGTGGGAATGGACCTCGAGGATCTCGACTTAAAACGGAACTCCGTGCGAGTGCTCGGCAAGGGGGGCAAGGAGCGCATCGTGCCCATTGGAGGGCCGGCCGCCGAGGCCCTGCGACGATATTTGGTCCTGCGAGCGGAACTGGGCGGGTCGGGATGCGCGGCGGGGGCGAAGGCGCTCTTTCTGAACTGGCGTGGCGGGCGCCTCAGCACTCGGAGCGTTCAGCGCATCGTGCGTGCCGTCGTGCTTCAGGCCGGTATCCTGAAAGCGGTGAGCCCCCACACCCTGCGCCACGCATTTGCCACGCACCTGCTCGATGGGGGTGCCGACCTGAGGTCGATCCAGGAGCTCCTCGGTCACGCGGACCTCGATACGACTCAGCAGTATACACATGTGAGCGCCGCCCGGCTCATGGAAGTCTACGACCGGACCCATCCAAAGGCCAAAGTGAGGCGGAAGGGCCACGGGGCGGGTGCCGGCGCCAAGAAAAGCCAGTAGAACAGGAAAGGAGCGGGAATGATACGGAGCACAACGATCCTTGCAATACGCCACAAAGGAAAGGTGGTGATCGCGGGAGACGGTCAGGTGAGCATGGAGGCCACGGTGATCAAGCACAGCGCCCGTAAGGTGCGACACCTCTATCACGGAAAGGTCCTCACCGGATTTGCGGGCGCAGCGGCGGATGCGATCGCCCTGTATGAAAAGTTCGAAGCCAAGCTGGAGCAGTACAACGGAAACCTCGAGCGTGCCGCCGTGGAGCTGGCGAAGGAGTGGCGGACCGATAAAGTGCTCCGTCATCTCGAGGCACTTCTCCTGGTGGCCGACCAGAACAAGACCCTGCTCATCTCCGGCACAGGGGATGTCATAGAGCCCGACGACGGAGTCCTGGGGATCGGCAGCGGCGGTGGATTTGCAGAGGCGGCGGCCCGGGCCTTTGCCCAGGCCTCTGATCTCGACGCCCGTGAGATCGCAGAGGCCTCTATGCGTATAGCCGCAGGGATCTGCATCTACACAAACGCCTCAATTTCGCTAGAGGAGATCGAGTGATATGAGTCGAAAGGATGAAACGATCGTGGAGAACCTCACGCCGAGGGACATAGTCTCCGCCCTGGACCGGTACATCATTGGCCAAAAGGACGCCAAGCGATCCGTGGCGATAGCCCTCAGAAGCCGGTGGCGTCGTCTCCAGGTCCCGGAGGAACTGAGGGACGAAATCACCCCCAAGAATATCATCATGATCGGTCCCACCGGGGTGGGCAAGACAGAGATCGCACGCCGTCTGGCCAAGCTGGCCGAGGCCCCCTTCCTCAAGGTGGAGGCCTCGAAATTCACAGAGGTCGGCTATGTGGGACGCGATGTGGAATCGATGATTCGGGACCTCACGGAGATAGCTGTGAAGATGGTGCAGGAGGAGGAGCAGAAAAAGGTCGAGGCCCGGGCCAAAGATATCGCCGAGGAGCGACTGCTCGACCTGCTCATTCCGTTGCCGCAGCAAGGGAATGTGCAGAAGGACGATTCCTCACAAGATGTACAGGAATCCACTGATTCGGATGGAGCTGTCGGCGTGCCTTTCGCGACCCGGGAGAAGTTTCGACAGATGCTGCGCGCCGGCAAGCTGGACGAGCGCGAGGTCGACCTGGAGGTCGCGGCACGAATGAAATTCCCTGTGGTGGAGATATTCAGCGGCTCCGGCATGGAGGAGATGGACCTGAACATCAAGGACATGTTCGGAAATATGCTCCCCAAGCGGACCAAGCGGAGCAAGGTGACGGTTCTCGAGGCCAAAGAAATCCTGCGCCGGGAGGAGGCGCAGAAGCTGATAGACATGGACAGGGTGACCCGCCTTGCCATCGACCGCGTGGAGGGGAGCGGGATCATTTTCGTCGACGAGATCGACAAGATCGCGGGGCGGGGCGCCACTCACGGTCCGGACGTCTCCCGCGAAGGGGTTCAGCGTGACATCCTCCCCATCATCGAGGGCTCCAGCGTCGGAACAAAGCATGGGATCGTGAGGACCGAGCACATCCTGTTCATCGCGGCGGGCGCTTTTCACATTTCAAAGCCGTCGGACCTCATTCCGGAGATCCAGGGGCGTTTTCCCATCCGGGTCGAGCTCCACTCTCTGGGAAAGGAGGAATTCATCCGGATCCTCACAGAGCCCCAAAACGCTCTGATCACTCAGTACACGGAGCTGATGAAGACCGAAGGGGTGAAGATGAAGTTCGAAGACGAGGCGATCGTGGAGATCGCGGAGATCGCCTCGACGGTGAACGAGAGCGCAGAGAATATAGGCGCTCGGCGGCTCTACACGATCATGGAGAAGCTCCTGGACGAGGTATCCTTCGAGGCACCTGGCCTGAGCGGGCAGGAGATCATCATCGACGCCAAGTACGTGAGGGAGAGACTCAAGGATGTCGTCCAGGACCAGGACCTGAGCCGGTATATTTTGTAGCGCCTTTGGTAAGGAAATAAGAATATCGAACAGCAGAACAAGGAACCGCAGAATTCCGAATGAAAGAAAGAACTTTTTTTTACAGCCTTCTGCGGTTCGAAATTCCTTGTTCAATATTCGATATTCTCTTTTTCATTGCGCCTTGGCCTCAGCAGGCAATCATGGACGACGATGAGGACGAACGTGTATAGCAAGGCTCGAATGGTCTGGATGGCCGGAGTCCTCGTGACGGCGCTGATAGGCTGCGGCAAGGAAGGGCCGCCCCTGGCCCCTTCGAGGCCCGGGCCGGTTCCCGTGTGGGACCTGGCGGCACGCTGGAGCGGCGATGGAGTGGAGCTCAGCTGGACGCTGCCCGCACGGCGCCTCGATGGAAGCCGGCTGGACGACCTTGCGGGCTACCTCGTTCTTATGTCGGAGAGCGGCGCCTACACTGTGGTCGGTGAAGTGCGATTCCGCGAGCAGGGGCTGGCCATGATGGAGGGGAGGCAAGTCGTCTGGGAGGATGCAGGGCCTCGAGGTGAGTGCGATGTTTCGTGCCGCGTGGTGACCTTCACAGTCTCGGGAGAAAAGAGCCTCCCATCCAATATCGCCGCCGCCGAATGCCCGGGTACCGGATTGCCGGTGGTCGCTGATTGAATCGCATAGGATATCCAATTTTTTCCGCTGAAGAGTTTTAACGCAGAGAC
>CAZFWM010000150.1:0-17210 GCA_964522545.1 uncultured Thermodesulfobacteriota bacterium | reverse complement strand
AATGGGATAGATTTCGAAAGGTCAACTGCCGCGAAGCGGCCTTAGTTCAACTTTCATAGGGCGGCCCGTGGCCGCCGTTATGATTGCATTCCGTAGGGGTCGGCGGGCATGGCCCGCCCTATGTTATTGAGAAGTTACCATACCGGCACTCACCACCACCCGATGGATTTGAGCATTGAAGCGGAAAAACCTTGTGGTGAACGACACACCCAATCGTTCTCGTCAAGGACAAGGGAAATTGAATTGAGATTTAAAAAGCCTTCCGCAGTGGTCGTACTTTTGGTGATTTCCAGTGTCATAGAGACATTTACGGCAACAGCTGAAGCACAAGCGCTCGCATGTGCAAGGAAATCTGGAAACAGCGGAGACCAATCCGCTGTTACGCGAACAACCGTAAAAAGTCTGGTCCCAATTCCCGAAGATGCAGAGCTCATTCTCGCGGCTCCCTGGGCAGGTACCAAATCCAAGTTCGGTTTTCCTGCCAATGAACTGTATGCGGTCGATGGGGAAGGAAAAAACCGAACGCAGATCACTCACAACACCTATCACTACAATCACTTCGCGGTTTCTCCGGATCGCAAAATGATTGCAGCCATTCGCTATTCCGACGGGGATACGAACAAGAATAGACAATTCGATTTTCTCGACAAAAAGACCCTTTGGCTCATTGATCTCGCCAACAAGCAGGAATGGCCGTTGATGCCGGAGTATGACGCGGGCTGGGGCGGTGTGGTCTGGTCACCGGACGGCCAATTTATCTATCTATCCGTATTCAAAGATTCCAAGACGGATATCTATCGAATTCGCCCTGACGGTAGCGGCCTGAAAAACATCACGCAGGGAATAGAGACCGTACTCACGCCGGATCTTCCCCAAAAAAGGGTTACCGATGTCGGGATTTCCCCCGACGGTGAGTGGATCGCGTTTGTCTACTCCACTCAAAAAGCCAGAAGACTCTGGAAAAAATCATTCACCGTAAGCCGCATCGCCATGTGCCGTGTCGATGGCGCCGGTGCCAGCTTTGTCACAGACGGCGGCGGGATCGAGCCGTTATCCCATGGCCCCTGGGGACCGGGTGATTTCGATCCGGAATTCAGCCCTGATGGAAAGCGCATCTGTTTCGGGAGAGCAACGGCTGCCAGTGTCAACTTCGCAAGCAAGATCCCCAGCCATGACATCATGAGAGTCAAGATCGATGGGACTGGACTGAAAAGGCTGTCACCAGCGGGGAATACGGGAGTCCATGGCATTGCAGATTGGTCTCATGATAATCGAATCGTGTTTTCAGAATGGAATCAGGCCGATAATTATGTGGGCCTGGTCCTGGTGGATGTCGACGGTAAAAATTGCCGTCGCCTAAAAAATCTTCCCAAGGGTGGTTCTCACGCTCGCTGGCTCCCCCCTATCAGCCGGTCCTCTGGCGCTACCGATCGTTCGGAAAAAGATCGCTAATCCGAGGAAGCTGCATTTTCCTGTAGCGGGCGTGATCGGCTAGAGCAGCTTGGATACGATCTCCTCGACGCTGGACCGCGTGGCGGAATCGACCTCGAAGGCGGCCCGGCTCTCCATGTCCGCCTCCAGGACGGATGGGCTGAAGGGGATGAAGCCCAGGATGGTGTAATCGGCGAGGGTCTCTTCCAGGAATTCTCTGTCCCGATCGTTTCTCACCTTGTTTCCCACCACGCCGATCTTTTCGAGCTTGATGTCCGCGGCGAGCCGGCGGATCTTCTCTGCCGTCTCGATGCTCCGCCGGCCGGGCTCGACCACGACGACGAGCCGGTCCATGAACATGGCCGTGCCGCGGCCCAGGTGCTCCAGGCCGGCCTCCATGTCGAGCACGATGCTGTCCCGCCGCTCGATGATCAGGTGCTGCGTGAGGGCGCGAAGCAACGTGCTCTCCGGGCAGACGCACCCCCCGCCCCCTTTTTTCACCGTGCCCATGCGCATGAGACGCACTCCACCGTGCTCGATGCAGTGGGTGTCCGGGATGTCGTCCACCTTGGGATTCATGGTGAAGAAGCCCCCCGAGGAGCCGGGGGCGGCGCCGGTGCGCTCGAGGACGAGGTCCGCCATCTCGGAGATCGGATTCGGGGCTTTTTCGGGCGGGAAGCCCAGGGCCGTTGCCAGGTTGGCGTCCGGGTCGGCGTCGATGGCGAGGACCCGGTAGTCGCGCTCGGCGAGGCTGTGGCAGAGGAGGGCGGCGAACGTGGTCTTGCCGACGCCGCCCTTTCCGCTGATGGCGATCTTCATTGTTTTGTTTCTCCGTTAATTAGTTTAATAAGAAATCCAATTTTTCCGTTGAAGAGTTTTAACGCAGAGACGCAGAGGCGCAAAGAGAAGATACACCAAAGGAAATATGGAAAAAGTTATGGATGTTTTTCCCTCGTTCCGAGGCTCTGCCTCGGAACGGAGTTTCACTGGGGCTCTGCCCCTTCTGTCCTACTAGTTCGCTGTAATCAGATAGAGGAGGCGGAGCCTCTCAGAAGGCTGTTCCCAGGCAGAGCCTGGGAACGAGAAAAAATTGAATCCATTTTAAACGATTTATAAAAAGTCCTTTGCGACTTAGCGTCTTTGCGACTTTGCGTTTAACTTCTGGGAGAAAAAGTCCGCCCAAAGATCGATAAGTTTATGCCTTTGACGAATAGTATGTCTTGACAAGTGTAATGGCGAGCATCTGGGCGGTCAAGGTGATGTCCTCGGTTGGCAGGTAGGAGGCGACCGAGGCGTCGAAGAGAAAGCTGGCCCGGGCCGGGAACTCCTCGTCACCGCGCCAGAAGACGACTGTGATGGGCACTCGCGGGAATGCGTATACAGTGAAGCCCACGTCTCCCAGCTCCCTGGGCTCGGCCCCGATCCGCTCCGCGCACGCCGCCAGGGCCTCGGGCTTGTCCTCGAAGACCTTGAGGAGAATCCCGGCGGTGCGCCGTTCGAAGGCGGACCTGTAGAAGGGGCCCGAGGGGATGGAGTCGAAGGCGATGAGCTCTCCGGTGAGCGGCCTGTCCTCGGCGTGGTTGAGATAGTGGAGGTTGATGATCTGCTCCCAAAGAGGCGGGGAGGACTCGCTCTCGCCGGTGTATCGCACGTCCCCGTCCGGGTGGGTGATCTCGTATGTCCGGCCTAGGTATTCGAGGCTTATGCGTTTCCGCTCTTCGGGGAGATCCTCGATGCCGGCCCAGCATTGGCGGGCCTGCTCGGCGGGATCTATGCGCGCAAACACCTCCCGGGCGTAACGGAGGGAGGTCTCGAAGTCTTCTCGGGTCGGCATGGTGTAGACAAAAAGAACGGCGGGGTCGACCCGCCGTTCTCATTCCGTATCAGTCGTGCTTCAGATATCGAGCCAGGAGTCGGAGTAGAGCGACTTGCCGAGCAGGATGTTGATGGACTTGTAGTAGTCGAGCTCTTCCTTGCCCAGGCTGCCCGCGTCCACGTCCTCGCCGGCCTCGATCTTGCGCGCAAGCTCCACCAGCTCGGGCCGCTTGCCCCGGGCGATCGCCTTGAAGTCCTCGTCGAAGGCGTCCACGATGGCGCCCTGGATCCCGTGATTGAGCAGCATGAGCAGGAAGGCCCGGTTCATGACCGGACGCAGGTGCTCCGGGCAACCGTTGGAGACGTTCGAGAGGCCGCAGGTGTTGGTCGCGCCCGGCGTGAGGTCCGGCTGGAAGTCGAAGAAGGCCAAGCAGTGGGGGAGCTGCTCCTGCTGGACGTTCACGGGCGTGACGATCGGGTCGAACCACATGTCCTGGGGCTCGATCCCGGCCTCCATGGCGGCCGCGAGCAGGTTGGCCGCGAGCATGGCCCGCTCGTCCACGTCGCGGGGCATCCCCTCGGGGCCCCAGAGCAGGGCCACGAAGGCGGCGCCGTATTCAGCGGCGATCGGGATCAGGGCCTCCATGCGCTCCGGCCGGGCCATGATGGAGTTGATCACCGCCTTGCCTTTCTTGGGCTCGTAGACCTTGAGCCCCTCCCGGATGGCCTCGACGTTGCTGGTGTCGAGGTATAGGGGAAGGTCGGTCACCTCCTGGACGGTCTTGACCATCCAGGGCATGATCTCGTGGCCGTTCTTTCGCGCGGGGCCAAGGTTGAGGTCAATATAGTCCACGCCGGCCTCGGTCTCGCGCACGGCCATCTCCTGGATCGGTTTCGGGTCCTTGTCTTTCATGGCCGGTCCGAGGACCTTGGATATCACGTTGAGGTTTTCGCCTATCAGGATCATGGGTTCACCCCCCGGTTGTATTGTTAGAGAGCTTTGTTGGTCAACAGTCGAGAGTCAAGAGTCGAGAGTGTGAAGCAAGAAACTCTAGACTCTGAACTGTTGACTCTCGACTAAATGCCTTACGCGCTCATCTCTTTGAGCATGGCTGGTATGTGCGATCCATCTCGCGGGCCGATGATGATCTTCCAGTCGGGCAGCTCTTCCTCGAGCTCGCCGCTCATGCCGGCAGCATAGCCGGGGATGATGAGCTTGGTGTGCTTGACCTTGTCGGTGATCCCGCTCTTCTTGACAAAGGTGGCGATGAGGTCGGCCGCGAATTTGCCGGCGGCCCAGGCGGTCATGACCGAGAGCCCCTCGGTGTCGAGCACCATGAGGTAGCCCGGCACGCGGCTGGTCTCGATCTCGCCCGAGACGATGAAATAGGTGAGCGAGAAGTTGGTCGTGATCAGCACAGGCGATTCCTCGGTCGGCGTGCCGATCTCGTAGATTCCCTGCTTCGTGGCCATGGGCCGCTGCGGGTCGGTGTAGATGTTGAGCCGGTTGAGGAGCAGGGGAAAGAGGTTCTGGTCCTGGAAGTCGGAGAGCACGATGTACCCGCCGTACTTGTTGATGAACGTGGAGGCGTACATCGTCTCCATCATCGGATCGTCGGTCATCTCGCAGGGGAATGTGATCGTCGGGAAACCGAAGGGCTTGAACTGTTTCTGCAGCGCCAGGCGCCGGATGGCGAGATGGTCGGTCAGCGCCGTGTTCATCTTGCGGGCCCCCGAGTCGATCACCAGGTCCTTGAGCCCTGCGTCGATGAGCTTCTGGGAGACGGCGGCGAGATCGTCGATGTTCTCTCCCCTGACGCCCAGAGGGCAGGAGAGCTCCTTGGCCAGTCCGGCCATGGCGTCGGCGTTGGCTGCCGTGGCGCCGTAGAGCAGCGGCTTGCGGTCGGCGCAGGCCTTGGCCCCGGCGCCCATCACGGCAGGATCGTCGGTGATGAGGATGATGGGGAGGTCCGTGAGCCCTTTGACCTTGTTCACCAGGGCCTCGAATTTGGACGCGTCGCCGGAGGCGGCCTTGAGGGCCACGAGGTTTCCCCGGAGTGTGAGCCCGACCCGCTCGTATTCCAGCTTGTCAGCACGGCTCACCCGCGCCTCCACCTCGGCGTCGTCCATGGCGTCCGTGATGAGAATGGCCAGGCCCGGCGCGTTGAAGAAGGTCTTCTCGTGGCGAAAGAGCACGGTCTCTCCACCCGCCTTTTGGGCTTTGTCCCCGGCGCCGATGGTCACGGTGCGGATCGGAGGGGCCGAGGCGACCGAGAGCTTCTCCTTGGCCTCGTCAGAGACATAGGGGCATGCGGTAAGCTCCGCCTTGCCCTGGGCCAGCGACATGGCGAAGGCCAGGCAGGTGGGCACCCCGCACTCCTTGCAGTTCGTCTTGGGCAAGAATTTAAAGATCTCGATTCCTGATAGTGCCATGAGTCGCTCTCCTTATTGTGGGTTACGCTTCGCAAACCCACCCTACGTTTCTTTTTTTCCAGCAAACGTGCCCGCGCCCGTGCCCGTGCCCGTGCCCGAAAAAATGTAAATGCCTAAAAAATAGGATCCATCGTGAGCGCCGGGTGCCCCTTCTCCTCGAGCCAGGGAAGGATCTCTTCCTCGGTCATGCCCACTGTCTCGTCGGCGATCTTGTCCGGGAAGTCCGGGACCCCGAGCTCTTCGCAGATCTTCTTGAGCCGCGGCATGATCTCTTCCTTGAGCCGCTTGGGCATCCAGATGAGCCGCTGGATTCCGCCTTCGGCGCTGATAAACTTGCGCTGGGTGATGTAGTACTTGCTGTGGCCGATGAAGCCGGGCGTGCTCTGCCCGCCGCCGATGGTGCCGGCCAGGGTGGTGAACTTCATGCCGCACGGGGTCTCGCCCCTGAAGTCCCTGTCCACGGTCATGATGCCGTTGCACATGGGGAGCAGGGCCGCGATGCACTCGCAGCAGCCGCAGGTGGTCATCGGCTCCTGCATGATGCTGTAGAAGTTGTAGGCCTCGATCTTCTGCCGCGAGGCCTGGAAGATGAAGTCGTTCACTCCCTTGAATCGGCCGAGGGCGGGATCCAGGACCTCCCCCTTCTCCACCGGCTGGTTCGGCCCGGTCGGGTTGATCTCGAAGGAGGCCTTGCAGTCCATCCAGTTGTAGGCCCCGCACAGACCCGTGCGCTCCGGGCTGATCATGCAGACGTGGCTCGGGGCGAAGGACTGGCAGAGCGTGCAGGAGTAGTAGGTCTCCACGCCCTCGTCGGTGAGCCCCTCGACGCGCTCGTCCCGCTTCTTGTAGATCTCCCGGGCCTCCTCGGTGATCTCGTTGACCTTGTCCTCTTCCGTGTAGATCTTGACTTGCACCTTGTCGAAGACGGAGCCGAAGTCCTGGTGGAACTTGGCGTGGAGGATGGATCCCATGTGAGACAGACCGAATCCCTTCTCCACGGCGGCCTTGGCGATGCGGTACCAGGCGATGTCGCGCTGGCCGATGTGCATCACGCCCTGGGCGTAGTTGACGAGGTGGTGGATCTGCCGCTCCAGGATCGGCTCGAAGTCCGACTGCATGGCCCGGCCCGCCACCTCGGCCACCACGGCCAGCGGGAGCTTGGTCCCCGGCTCGACGTCCTTCAGGTCCGGACCGAAGACTTCGATCTTTCCATCCTCGACCTCATCAATGTCTTTCATGGTCACGAGCTCCACGGCCAGGGTCCGGCCGCCGCCCGCCTCGAGGTAGATGTCGTCACCGCGAACCCGCTCGCCCTCGAAGGCCGGCCCGTAGGCCACGGGAACCGGGACCTCGGCCACGGTGACCTTGAGCCCACGCACCTCGACCGCCTTGGCCACGATCTCATCGTGGGGGATGTTCGCCACCACGTGCTCGTAGGTGCAGACCCCGGTGGGCAGGACCTCGGGGATCGGCGTGTCCGCGATGACCGGGAAGCCGTAGTTCACGCAGGCCAGTCCGTTGGCGTACCACTCGTCCGAGACGAGGCCGAAGGTAAGGGCGAAAGCGAAGACCCGGTCCTTGTTGTAGATGAGGATCTTGCGGTAGTCGCCGGGCTCGATCCCGCCGAAGGCCATGGCCGCGCGGGTGGCAAAGCCGATGGCGAAGACCGCGCCGGACACGTCCGGGCTGAACGAGACCAGCCGGGTCCCCCAGCCGATCTGCACACCCCCTTCGACGAGCTGCTGCGAGAAGCTCGTTCCGTTGGTGTGGGACGCCATGAAGACGTAGAGGTTCTTCTGCTGGAGCTCCTGGGCGATCTTCACGGCCGTCTCCACGTCGGGCGCTCCGCCCAGGATGGCCGCGAAGCCCGGGGCCGAGCCGTCGACGAACTCCACGCCGCGTTTGCGCATGATGATGTCGTCCGCCGCGCCGAGCCAGATGTTGTCCTCGGTGACGTCCTCGCCCCTGAGGTAGAAGTCGGGCTCCTCGAGGTAGCGTATCGCCTCGATGAGCTCCTCGGCGAAAAGGCCGGCCATGCCGGCGTCGAGGGCCGGGCCGAGGTAGGGGAGGTGCACCTTGTTCCGCACGAAGGGCGGAAGGAGCGAGTGGCACCGGTCGAACACGGCCTGCATGTCGCCCAGCGTCTTCACCGGTATCCCGAGTATCCCGTAGATGATGGGGAGGTAGTAGCCAGTGTTGGGGAAGCCCACCTCCTGGTCCGGTCCGTACTTCTCCAGGACCTCTTTGTATTTCGTCTCGGCCTTCTCCACGATCTTGTGTGCGCCGCGGATGCCTGCGGAAGCGATGATCTTGGACATCTCAGAACTCCTTTAGGTCAGGTGTTCAAGCGAAAATTGCCTTGCTTTGTGCCTATGCCCCTTTGCCCCTTTGTGCCTGGTGTGGCGGTGCGGGGGGGTTAATCGATTTCACGGCGGGCTTCCATGTCGAACAGCACCCGCTCTTTAGCCTTGTCGATTCCAAGCTCTTTGCGCTTGGCGTTGATGTGATTGATCATGAGCCGGGCCGCCTTGACCGGGTCGATCTCGTAGCCCCACTTTCCGCCCGTCTCTTCGGCGATACCGCTCATGAGATACTCGGTGAGCTTCTTGGCCCCGAGGGTGGGCCAGCCCACGCCGAACATGGTGTAGACGCCGGAGGCGACGAAGTACTGGCCGATGGCGATCGCTTTCTCGCTCATCCACTCCGGCGCGGCGCCGGCGGCCGGCAGGTCGCTGATGTCGTCCCCCAGGCCGCCCTCCTTGACCACGGCCGTGGCCGCCATGAGGATGCGGCTGTTGTCCACGCAGGACCCCATGTGGAGCACCGGCGGGATGCCGACCGTCTCGCAGACCTCGGCCAGGCCCGGCCCGCAGTGCTTGGCCGCCGCCTCGGGCGTGAGGAGCCCTTCCTTGGCGCACGACATGGCCCCGCACCCTGTCATGAGCACGATCACGTCGTTGCGCAGGAGCTCTTTGACCATCTCCACGTGACCCACGTCCAGGGTCTCCTTGGGGTTGTTGCACCCCACGACGCCAGCGATTCCGCGGATGCGGCCGTTGATGATGTTGTCGTTCAGGGGCTTGTAGGATGCGCGGTACACGCCGCCGAGCAGGTAGTTGATCGTCTCGTGGGAAAAGCCGGCCACGAGGTCGACCTTGTCCTCGGGGATGTCGATCTGCTCGCCCCGGTTCGAGTAATTCTCGATGGCGGTGGTCACGATCTTTTTGGCCGACTCCATGGCGGTGTGCTCGTGGAACTCGATGTGCTCGGCCCCGGGGATCTTGGCCCGTACGTTCGTGGTGATGAGCTTGGTGTGGAAGCAGGTCGCCACTTCCTGCAGCGACTGCATGATGCACTGCACATCCACCACCATGGCCTCGCAGGCGCCGGTCACGATGGCGAGCTCCTGCTGGAGGAAGTTCCCGGCCAGGGGGATGCCGTGGCGCATGAGGACCTCGTTGGCGGTGCAGCAGATCCCGGCGAGGTTGATCCCCTTGGCCCCCTTGGATTTTGCCAGATCGAGCAACTCCGGCGTGCGCGAGGCAGCCACGATCATCTCGCTCAGCAGCGGCTCATGGCCATGGACCACGATGTTGACCTGGTCCTTCTTGAGGATGCCGAGGTTCACCTGGCCCAGCAGGGGCACCGGGGTGCCGAACATGATGTCCTGGAGCTCGGTGGCGATCATGGACCCGCCCCAGCCGTCGGCCAGAGAGGCCCGGCTCGCCTGCTTGATCAGGTTCTTGTAATCCTGGTCAACGCCCATGTGGGTGCGGTGCAGGCACTCCACGACCTCCCGGTCGATTCCACGCGGAACGATGCCGAGCTTCCGCCAGATCTCCTGCCGCTTGAGCGGGGCCCGCTTGATGAAGAGGAGCTCCCCTTCCTGCCTGCCGTACTCGGCCAGGGCCTTCTCGCCGACCTCGATGGCGATCTCCTTCACGCTCCGGTCGCCGATCTGGATGCCGAAGTCCTTGGCGATCTGGTAGAGCTTCTGCTCGTCCTTGATGCCGTAGTCCTCCACCTCGCCCCGGGCGGCCGCCAGAAATGTCTCGGCCACGCCCCGGCCGTGGTCGGAGTGCGAGGCCGCGCCGGCCGCGGCCATGCGCACGAAGTGCCGGGCCGCGATGGTATCGGCGTCCACCCCGCACACCCCCAGCTTCGGCTCGTCGCCGAAGGGGTTGATGTTGCAGGGGCCCATGTTGCAGTGGCGGCAGCAAAGCCCCAGCTGTCCGAACCCGCATTGAGGCTCCTGGGTCTTCAGGCGGTCCCAGGCCGTGTCGATCCCCAGTTCCTGGGCCTTGTCGTACAGCTCGAGTGTGGCCTTGTCGATGCCGACGTCCTTTGTCTTCATTGTTACCTCCTTAAGAACCTGGCCCTCTCTCTTTTGAACTTGCGCCCTTCGGGCGAACTTTCGATCTCTGACGATTCAAACCTTACGTTTTTTTAAATTCACCACAGAGGGCACAGAGAGCACAGAGTAAAGAAAGAGTTTGATTGCATTCATTCTCTCTCTGTGACCTCTGTGATCTCTGTGGTTGAAAAATATGTTGCTTAAACTCCATAAATTATTTTTCTCAGCACCTCTACATGTGTCCCACCGCGGCCGTCGTCTCCACGTAGAACTTCTTCTTGCAGTCCGGGCAGTTCTCGAAGATGTAGCCGGGCAGATTGATCTTCTTTTTGAGGTACTCGATGTGTTTCTCGGTGGTGAAGTACTTGCCGCACGATTTGCACGCGGCCATCTTGTATTCGCCGTGCCACTGCTGGATCCGCCGCACGCCCTCTTCCATGTCGTCGTTCACGTAGATGACCCCGGTGGGGCAGACGAAGGCGCACGCGCCGCAGCCGATGCAGGCGTCGGCCTCGACCTCGAAGGGGGTCTCCACCTTGTTGTCGATCCCGCGCCCCACGAAGGCGATGGCGCTGCAGCCGATCTGCTCCTCACAGGTGCGGATGCACAGCCCGCAGAGGATGCAGTAGTTGTCCTCATCGCTCGGGAATCGGGACTTCTCGATCCCGAGATCCCGGGCCAGATCCTTGATGGCCTTGACGTTGGGGCTGCTCGCCATGAGGAGCTCCACAATGATCCGGCGGGTCCGCACCACCCGCTCCGAGTTCGTCTGGATCGTGCAGGGCTCGTCGATGGGGAAGTTGCAGGCCGTGACCATCTTGGTCTTGTGATAGCCGGGCCACCCGATCTCGACGAGGCAGACCCGGCAGGCCCCCCACGTGCTGAGCGCCTCGTGGTGGCAGAGGGTGGGGATGTGGATCCCGAGCTTCTTGGCCGCCTCCACGATGGTGGAGCGGTTCGGCACCTCGGTCTCTTGGCCGTCCATGGTGATCTTGATCATTTCATCGCTCATTATCGAACCTCTCAGCTTACACAATCCGAATCGCGTCGAACTTGCACGCGTCGAAACAGACGCCGCACTTGATGCACTTGGCCTGGTCGAGCGCGTGGAGCTTCTTTTTCTCACCGGTGATGGCCGACTCGGGGCAGGGCCTGACGCACGCCCCGCAGCCATTGCAATTTTCTTCATCGATGCTGTAGGTGATCAGCGCCTTGCACACGCCGGCCGGGCACTTCTTCTCCTTGATGTGAGCCTCGTACTCGTCTCGGAAGAACTTGATCGTGGACATGACCGGGAAGGGCGCCGTGCTCCCCAGGGCGCACAGGGCCCCGTCGATGATCGCGTCGGAGAGCTCTTCCAGCAGCGCGAGGTCCTCCTCGGTCGCCTTGCCGTCGCAGATCCCCTCGAGGATCTGGAGCATCCTGCGAATCCCCTCGCGACAGGGGATGCACTTCCCGCAGGACTCGTCCTTGAGGAAGTTGATGAAGTAGCGGGCCACGTCCACCATGCAGTTGTTCTCGTCCATGACGATCATGCCGCCCGAGCCCATCATGCTCCCCGCCTCGGTGAGCTTGTCGAAGTCCACGGGGAGATCGAGGAGGCTCTCGGGGATCACGCCGCCCGAGGGGCCGCCGGTCTGAACGCCCTTGAACTTCTTCCCGTCCGGGATGCCGCCGCCGATATCGTAGACGATCTCCCGCAGGGTCATGCCCATGGGGACCTCCACGAGGCCGGTGTTGTTGATCTTCCCCACCAGAGAAAAGAGCTTGGTGCCCGTGGAGTTCTCCGAGCCGATATTGGAAAACCAGTCCGCCCCCTTGGCGATGATCTGGGGCACGTTCGCCCAGGTCTCGACGTTGTTGAGGTTGGAGGGCTTGTTGTTCAGCCCGCTCTCGACCATGTGGATGTACTTGGCACGGGGCCTGCCGGGCTTGCCTTCCAGGGAGAGCATCAGGGCGCTCGACTCCCCGCACACGAATGCCCCGCCGCCGCGGTTCACGTTGATGTGGAAGGAGAAATCGGTGCCCAGGATGTTCTCGCCGAGCAGTCCCATCGCCTCGGCCTGCTCCAGGGCGATGTAGGTGTTCTTCACCGCCAGGGGGTACTCGTTGCGCACGTAGATGTACCCCGTGTCGCTCCCGATGGCGTAGGCCCCGATGAGCATCCCCTCCAGGACGCTATGGGGATTCCCCTCGAGAAGGGATCGGTCCATGTAGGCGCCGGGGTCCCCCTCGTCGGCATTGCAGATGACGTACCGGGGCTCGCCCGGGGCCTTGCGGCAGCTGGCCCACTTCTTGCCGGCGAGGAACCCGCCGCCGCCGCGTCCACGGAGGCCCGAGCGCTTGATCTCCTCGATCACATCCTCGGGCTTCATCTCCTGGAGGACCTTGGCCAGGGCCGCGTACCCGTCCAGGGCGACGTAGTCGTCGATGTTGGTCGGCTCGATGGCCTGGTTGTTGCCGAAGATGATCCGGCTCTGTTTTTTGTAGAAGGGGACGTCGTCCTCCTTCTCCACCTTCTCTTGCGTGGCGGGGTCAACGTACAGGAGGCGATCGATGATGCCCCCACCGTTGACCACGTTCTCCAGGATCTCGGGCACGTCGTCCGGCTTCACCAGCTGATAGAAGGTCTTCTGCGGGTGGATGACCACGAGGGGGCCCCTTTCGCAGAAGCCGTGGCAGCCTGTCTCGCGAAAGTTGACCTTCACGGCCAGACCGTTCTCGGCGATCTTGTCCCGGAAGGTCTTGACCACCGCCTCGGCCCCGCTCCCGAGGCACCCTGTTCCGCCGCAGACCGTGATGCAGGTCGCGTCCGGATCCCGTTTTGACAGCACTTCGCTGCGGTACTCTTCGAGTTCTTTGAAACTGTTCAATTGCGCCATATCTCTACCCCTGTGAACACGGGCGTTTCTGGGTTCGATTCTATTGGACCGTCTCTTCCTTCGGCTCCCCTTCACTCTCACTATCCCTCTTGGCGTCGGCCTTCTTGATCTTTTTGATGACCCTGGAGATCTTCTGGGAGTTCATCTTTCCGTGGTACGATTCATTGACCGTCACCAGCGGTCCGAGGGCACACGAGCCGAGGCAGTTGACCTTCTCCAGGGTGAAACCGAGATCTTCTGTTGTCTGGCCCGCCTCGATCTCCAGGTCGCGCTCGGCCTGCTCCAGCACGCGCTGAGAGCCCCGCACGTGGCAGGCCGTGCCCATGCACACGTGCACGATGTGCTTGCCCCGCGGGGTCAGGCTGAAGGCCTTGTAAAAGGTGGCCACACTGTACACCTGTCCCAGGGGAAGGTCGAGCTGTGTCGAGACCTCCTTGAGCTCTTCGGCGGGAAGGTAGTTCCACACCGCCTGGACATCCTGGAGGATCGGGATGAGATAAGAGGGGTCCCGGCCGTATTTCTGAACGATCTTCTCTACATGTCTGGATCCCATTTCAACCTCTTGATCGTTGGTGTTGTTATTCGATTGACTCACTCGGAGCGGACGAACCTCTCCGAGAAACCTTTTGTCCGAAGTACCCCCGCGATCTCGCCCTGGGCTCGGAAGGCGAGCGCCCCGGTGGGGCAGGCCGTGACACAGGCCGGCTCCACGTCCTGGTCGATGCGCCCCAGGCACTGGTCGCACTTGATCATGGTCTTGCCGTCGCGGCTCACCCTGGGCACGCCGAAGTGGCAGACCACCACGCAGTCGCGGCAGCCCACGCACAGCTCGTGGCGGATGTGGACCGGGCTGTACTCGTCCAGGCGCGTCATGGCCCCGGTGGGGCAGACGGCCACGCACTGGGCGTTCTCGCAGTGGCGGCACTCCAGGGGGATGGAGAATCCTCCATGGGGTTCGACCGAGACTCGCGACTCGGGCAGAGGAAGCTCGAGGATCGCCGCCTCGAGGGCCTTCGAGGACGAGTGCTCCACGGCACAGGCGATCTCACACCGTTTGCAGGCCAGGCACTTCTCCACGTCGATGAATACATTTCCTTTCAAGAGTTGTTCTCCTCTACCTCTCTTGGGGCGTCATGAATGTCGCCCCTACATCGTTTCCGTAGGGGTTTGATTCATCAAACCCGTGGTGGGGCGTCATTAATGCCGCCCCAGCATAAGCCCGCCATCAGCTCCCCGATGTAGGCGCGCGTGAGCTTAACCGTCTCGGGGTGCCGGAGCACCACGATGGCGGCACCGGCCATGAGCAGCGTGGCGGCCGTCACGGCCTCCATGAGGATCCCCCTCTTATCGGGGTCGCCTCCCTCGGGCGCCTCTTCGATCTTGGTCTCCTTGGTCTTCCAGACTTCCTTGGCAAGGTTGCAGATCATAGGAAACTGGAGCTTGTCGTCCTGCTGGGTGAGCGCGGCCATCCGGCACCGCTCCATCACGGAGTAAGTGTACTCGAGGCCGTATCCGAGCCCTCCGGTCGTGGGGTCGATGATGATCTTGTCTTCGGGCACGCCCAGGTTGCCGAGCAGGATGTTGAGCTGCTTGGCCAGGTTGATGTCGATGGGAGTGGAGGCGATCACGGTGTGTTTATACGCAATGGCAGCAGCCCCGATCTTTTTGTGGTTCCCTTCGGCCACGGGACCGACCAGGAGAGACTTTCCTTCACAGGTCTCGCAGACGAGGCGCAGGACTTCGGCGTCCTTTTCCTCGTTTCCCGAGCCCCATACGATCACCGGGACATCGACGGCATCAGCAACCGCCTTGGCGGTCTGGGCCGCATCTTCGGCGGAGCGGTTCATTCCGTTCGGATCCGTGCTCACGAGCTCCAGGTCGATCATGTCGGCCCCGAAGGATTCGACGCACTTTTTTGCCCAGGCGACCGGATCGTCGAAGACGTCCTTGAAGTGGACCGCCAGGACCTCGGGCCAGTCTGTAGGGGGCGTATCATAGACATCCATGGCGAGCTTGGGGGCGTTGGGGATCTCCCCCTCGAAGGAGTAGAAGGGATAGGCGGCCTCTCCGCCGACCACCACCCCTTTGTCCTGGGGGCCCACCGGGATGCTGCGGATCTTCCCGGAATAGAGAACTTTCGGAATTTCAACTGCCATAGTGATTCCTCCTCAGGCTAAAAGCGATGTTAGTCAACAGTTGTTAGTCGCCAGTTGAGAGTGAGAGGAAAAAACTCACGACTGAAAACTGTAAACTGAAGACTGACGACTTCCTGACTACGCCGGGTTCTTCCGCTTCTCGCTTCCGAACCACTCGTCGGAGAACCAGTAGCGCTCTCCGGTCTCGAGGTACTTGAGCATCTCGGCGCGGGTCCTCATCTTCTTGCGCCAGGCCTCGGGCTCCTTCGGCTTTCCCTTCTCATAGGAAGGGCCGATTACCTCGACCTCGGATCCGTCGAAGCGCTTTTTTTTCTCCATCTTGTATTCGAATTTTTTCTTCGCCATGGTCTGTCTCCATCCGTGTCGCGAACTTATCGCCCTTCGGGCTTACTAATGAGCTCAATTGTCCTGGGGTTGACACCCCAGGCTACATGCCCTGACCCCTTCGGGGTCAACTGGATTAAGCTCTTGAATTCTATCACTTCCTCCGGGCCGGCCATAAGCCCACCCGGTGGTTCCGGCGGGACAATCCGGCCTCCGTTTTCCTCTTCCCCGTCGATCCGATCAGGCAAGCCCGTGGGCCAGCTTGGCCGCCTTGAGGGTGTTGATCATCAGCATGGTGATGGTCATGGGTCCCACGCCGCCCGGCACCGGTGTGATGGCGCTCGCCTTCTCCTGGATCGCGTCGAAGTCCACGTCCCCTTTGAGGATGGCCACCATCTTGCCGGGGGTCTTCTTGCTCGGCTTTTCTCCGACCCGGTTCACGCCCACATCGATCACCACGGCCCCGTCCTTGACCATGTCGGCGGTGACCGCGTTCGGGAAGCCGGCGGCCACGATCAGGATGTCGGCCCGGCGGGTGTGGTCGGCCATGTTCTTCGTGCGGGTGTGGCAGATCGTCACGGTAGCGTTGGCCCCCTCCTGCTTCTGGAGGAGGATGTTGGCGATCGGCTTGCCCACGATGTTGCTCCGTCCCACCACGACCACCTCGGCGCCCTCGGTGACGGTGTCGGAGCGGATGAGGAGCTGCTGGATCCCGGCAGGCGTGCAGGGCAGGAAGTGGGCCTCGCCGATCATCAGCTTGCCCACGTTGACCGGGTGGAAGCCGTCCACATCCTTGTCCGGGTCGATGGCGTAGAGGACCTTGGTCTCGTTGATGTGCTTGGGCAGGGGGAGCTGCACGAGGATGCCGTGGATCTCGGGGTCCTTGTTGTACTTGTCCACGAGCTCCAACAGGGCCGCCTCGGTGATGTCCGCGGGCTGGGTGTCCTGGATGGAGTGGAATCCCAGATCTTTCGATGTGCGCTGCTTGGCGGTGACGTAGCTCATCGATGCAGGATCTTCGCCCACGAGGATCGTCACGAGTCCCGGCTTGATCCCGTGCTCACTGATGAGTTTATCCGTATCGGCCTTGATCTCTTCGCGGATCTGTGCGGCCACATCCTTGCCGCTTATGATTTTGGCTGCCATTTCGGCTCTCCTTTCGCGCCGCATCGCTCGGGCGCGTAAGTGAAGAGGGCCCCTTCGCGTGAAGAGGCCCTCGATCGTCTCTTAGAACAGGCCTCTGACCTTGCCCGTCTCCACGTCGATGTCGACGCGGCGGTAGGCCGGGTCGGACCCGGTGCCGGGCATCAGGGAGATGTTGCCGGCCACGGGGCAGATGAACTTGGCCCCGCCGTAGGTCAGGAAGTCGCGCACATAGAGCCTCCACCCCTTGGGCACGCCCTTCAGGGTCGGGTCGTGGGTCAGGCTCAAGTGGGTCTTGACCATCATGGTGGTGTAGTCCGAGAACTTCGGGTCCGCCTCGAACTTCTCGGCCTTGGCGTTCGCCTCGGCTGAAAAGTCCACGCCGTCGGCTCCGTAGACCTCTTTGGCGATCAGCTCGACCCGCTTGCGAAGCGGGGTCTCCAGGTCGTAGAGGAACTTGAAGTCCACCGAGTCGTTGCAGGCGTCGATCACGGCGTCGGCGAACTCGAGTGCGCCTTCGCCGCCGTACTGCCAGTGCCTGGACAGGGCCACGCGCGCCCCGGCCTCCTCGCACATCCTCCGCGTCATGGCGATCTCCTCGTCCGTGTCGTGGTGGAAGGCGTTGATGCAGACCACCGGATTGATGCCGGCCTTCTTGACCGTCTCGATGTG
>CAZFWM010000149.1:0-17216 GCA_964522545.1 uncultured Thermodesulfobacteriota bacterium | reverse complement strand
GGGGGGGGGGGGGGGGGGGGGGGGGGGGGGGGGGGGGGGCCCCCCCCCCCCCCCCGCCCCGGCCCCCCTGGAGCTGGAGGCGGGGCGCGTCGGAACGGTGCACTGTGCGGATGCGGCGTGGCAGGAGCGCATCATTGAGCTCCTGGATACCGATGACGGGGCGCGGGTCATCGCGGAGCTGGGAATCGGGCTGAATCCCGGGGCGCGTCTGGTGGGGTTCATGCTCGAGGATGAGAAGGCGTATCGGACCATTCATGTGGCGTTCGGGAGCAATGTCGGCATGCCGGGGGGGGTGAACGAGTCGGCCACTCACATCGATTATCTCGTCACCAGGCCGACGATGACAGCTCGGTTCGCCGATGGGAGCGAGCGTGTGATCCTGGAGGATGGGGATATCCTCGTGTCGTCGGGTGGGGAGTGACGGTGCTCGTCGGCTGCATCCTGACGATTGGTGTAGTCACAAATATGGGGGCAGGTCACCATAACAACAGCTTCCAGCTGTCGAAGCCGCTTGTCACGGCCCTGGCTTTCGCCAGGCACGCGCCAATCGACTTCGCACCTGAACCAAACGTTCTGCCAAATGCCAAGAAAACGATACCATGACGGATATCAAGAGACTTCTGAATAAACCAGAGTTTCCCCTTTCCGGCCGATACGAGTCGGATTTGATCCTCGATAACCAGATGGGACCGAATGCACTGTGGCTGGTTGAGTGGCTTTTATATGAGTTACCTCTCAAACCTGGGATGCGCGTGCTTGATCTCGGTTGCGGTCGGTCGCTCACCAGTATTTTTATGGCCAAGGAATTCGGCGTACAGGTATGGGCTGTCGATCTCTGGATTACTCCAGATCACAATCGGAAAAGGGCAGAAGCGGCCGGAGTGGGAGCTTCCGTTTTTCCCTTGCGTGCAGAGGCACATGCATTGCCGTTCTCGGATGACTTCTTCGATGTCATTGTGTCAATAGATTCCTACCACTATTTCGGAACGGACGTGCTTTATCTCGGCTACCTGTCGAGATTTTTACGGCCGGAAGGATACGTGGGCATCGTAGTACCGGGTTTGATGCAGCCAATCACTGACATTCCGGAACATCTTGCCCGACCACAGTCGAACGGGAAGGTTTTTTGGGAGGATGAGTGTTGGAGTTTTAAGACGCCGGATTGGTGGCGTAAGCATTGGAGTCGTAATAGTGGTATTACCTGTGTTCGAGTTGACACTCTCAAGGAGGGGTGGCGTCACTGGTACGACTTCGAGAAGGTACTGGAAGTAACTGGGAAATCCGTTTTCCCATCTGATGCGGAAGCGCTTGAAAGGGATCGCGGCAAATACATTGGTTTTGTCCGTGCAATCGCAAGGCGTACCGGCAGCGTTGGAGTCAATCTGTATGATCCCGCAATAGGAATTGACGCAGGCGTGGACGGATGATCTCACAAGAAGAGATTCGGAAAATTGGGCAGAACAAAACGCTGCACTGGGCGGGGATTCCGCTTCGCTCCATCCCCGCCAGTGAGCTTGGACGTTAGGCGGGCGAGAGGAACGTTTTTGATATTCTGGAGACTGAAATGACTCGAAGCATTAGCGTTATCGCAGTTATGGCTTTACTGTCGGGCTGCGGAGCCTCTGTACCACTAGCACAGCGCATCCCAGGAGGGCACCAGTCGGGCGAGGAGGCAGCCGTTTTTGAAGCAATGGACCGCTACATGACAGCGATCTCCGAGAGCAATCTTGAGGCGCAGGCGGCGATGCAAGCGCCGGATGGTATGACTTATCAGTGGCGCCCGTCCAAAGGCGGCGACATGCATGTCACAGCGCACCCGAATTCTTTTTGGACCGATCCATCTCGAGATGACGGGCATGTGTATCGTGAGCGGTACTGGTCGCCAACCGTGATGATTCGCGGTGGAATCGCGGTTGTGTGGGCGCCCTATGAGTTTTGGATCGATGGAGAGACGAGCCATTGTGGTGTCGATGTTGTCGACTTCGTAAAGATTGACGGGAAATGGCTTGTGTCTAACGCGATGTGGACGGTCGAGCCCGATGCCTGTACCGAGTTGCGGCCTGTGGATGGCACGATTCTACGCCCTGAAGACTGACACTGTGCAAACGGCCGCCTAACAAGCGCTTGCACCTGACAATCGCGTCCGTCACGCTTCGTGCTGTCGCACGAACCGCGCCAGCCACGCTTGCAGGTGAAGATGAACGTCCGAATGTGGAGTAACTTTTAGGCATTCAGCTTGGATTGGATTTGATGGAGTTTTGAGCAGCATGAACAAGAAAGGAGGACCTGGACATACCTCGACTTTTTGCAGCGACATCGATTTGATGGAGCATATCTTCGGGGATGGTTACGTTCACTCGAACGGTCCGTGGTTTTGGGTATCGAATCGTAACTACGAGGAAAGCGACAGCGTCGGAATAAAGAGGATCTGCCATTATATCTTCGAGTCTGGAAGGTGAGGAAACGGTTTCGCCGTCTTCAATCATGCCCTTAATATGCAAAGAGAGTGCTTCCTGGGCCATATCTTTGGCTTCGTCGATGGTGCTTGCAGCAGAAATACATCCAGGGAAATCGGGAAAGGAAACTCCGAAATCGCTATCCTGATCCTTATGAATAATTGCGATATAATTGGACATCTCTAGCTCCTATGTAAATTTAATACCGGATTGGCGTTCAATGCTCTTCAAAGTACCAGCCGGAATATCTTTCTTTGGGTGTGGAACCGTAACTCTCCCCTTTTTATCAGGGTGCCTGAATTGAACATGGGAGCCGACTCGATCTACTTCAAACCACCCCTCTCTCTTCAGAATCTTGATTATTGTTCGGCTGTCCATGTGTGTATTTATACGCACCCCATTCTAAAATGTCAAGGTAGCTTTGATTTTGGAGAAATATTCGACACTGGCACAGGAGAATAAAAATCGGATAACAACTGTCTGCACCAGCCCGCCTACCAATATGGCCACTTTAATTGGCAAATCTTTCTCGCAGGCGGCTGGTGAGCCAAAGCGTTCTACACATGTAGAGAAAGGAAGGTAGTTCCTATTTCGTCCAGTTCTCAACAATTAATCCAGGGACTCGACGAAATTCGGACTCATTATTAGTGACCAAAATGGAATTGAGGGAGAGAGCATGAGCAGCAATCAACATATCGAGAGAGCCAATGGGAGTTCCCTGTCTTTCTAATAAAGCGCGGATCTCTCCATATTGTACAGCTGCCATGTCGTCATATGGGAGAATTTCGATGGGAGCCAGGAATTCCGCCAATGCTAGTTTGTTCTGCGGAGGCTTCTGGCTTTTCGCAACACCATATTCAAGTTCACTAAGAGTTATCGAGGAAATGCCAACGTCAGCGATACGCAAACTCTGGAGGTGTTGAATAAGGCGACTTGGCTTATTCCGTATTACATAGATACATATGTTCGTGTCGAGCAGGTATCGGATCATAGATTGCCCCTCTTTTGTTGAGGTGGCTGTTGCCTATCAGACATGAAATCATCGGAGAAGTGATCGAGGCTCTTCAAAAAAGAAGACCAGGGTGCATCTTTTGAGAAGAGGATGACGAGGCCTCCGTATTTCTTTATGTACACATCATTCCCTTCGAAACGGCATTCTTTAGGGAGTCGGACTGCCTGGCTTCTTCCGTTCTTAAAAAGGCGGGCTGTTTTCATGGAAATTCTCCTATCAGGCTTTGGTAGATACTTTGATATATACCAAACAACGGACAAAAAGTCAAGGACCGCTTTTCAGTTTTCGACCATAGGGTCGAACATCTGGCTGCACCAGGCCGCCAGCTATTTGAAACAATTGAAAAAGCCTTATAAGCTCATTGGCGGCTGGTGAGCCATAACGTTGGGCGGCACTTGCCAGGATTTTCATAGCGATGAATCGTCGTGTACATTTCGGGGTGTCGATAACGGCAGCCGCCGTATGGGCGGGATTTCTTCTCGCAGGATGGCCCTCCTACTACCAGCAGTACTCTCGGATCTTCATGATCTGGTTCGACAGCCTAGTGCTACTTCCTATTGCCGTGATCGTGGTCATCGTCCTCAAGCGTGTTCAGCCGGCGCGTCGCCTCAAGATGGCCCTGTGGCTTTCATTCCACTTCACCGTGCCACTGGCCATCTATGACTGGCTGTACTGCGGCATCTACCTTGGCCATGGAATCTCGTTCCTGGTCACTTTCTGGTATCTGTCGGTTTACTATCTCGTTCCCTGGCTGCTTCTGCCAGGGACAGCGCTTGCTCTCAACTCAATATCCCCTGACAAGGACCTTGCCGGTGCCGCCTGACAACTGCGTGCAGCGGAACCCAGGGGCTGTTGCGTTTCTGGCGAGTATCAACCACACTTGGCCCCTGGGTACGCTGACTCTTGGCGTTCGGCATAGACGGATAGACATGAAAGAATCTGATCTCTATATACCCCTGAAACGGTTTCTGGAATCTCAGAATTATGAGGTAAAGGGGGAGGTTCAGGACTGTGATGCTCTGGCAGTACGCGGCAAGGAAGCTCCTGTCGTCGTGGAACTCAAGCTCTCGATCAATCTCACCGTAGTCCTTCAGGCAGTTGAAAGGTTATCACTAACTCCGAAAGTGTATATCTGCATCCCTGAACAATGTAAAATTCTGAAGAGGCGACGGAGGCACATTATCAAGCTGCTAAGGATGCTTGGTTTGGGGCTGGTGGTGATTGATTTGTACCGGGAGACCGGCGGGGTAAAGGTGCTTCTCGATCCCGGCGAGTATAGACCTCGCAGATCGAAGCACCGCCAGGAGCATCTGCTCGGTGAGTTTATAAAGCGGGTAGGTGACCCGAACCTCGGCGGGACAGAGAAAAGAAAGGGCATCATGACCGTCTACCGACAGCGAGCCCTGGAAATTGCCCGGTTCCTTCAGAAGCAAGGGCCGACCAAGGCTTCACACATTGCCCGGACTCTCCGCGAGCCGAAGGCCAGGGATATCTTGTACAGAAACGTGTACAGATGGTTTGACAGGGTGTCACTTGGTGTGTACGAACTCTCACCTCGAGGAAAACAGGAGATTCCTCTTTGGCGGGACCAAGTGGAGGACACAATCTCCAAGAACCAGACAACTCATCACAACACGGCCGAACAACTGGCTGCGCCAGCCCGCCAGACAAGGCGGCCCCATTAAAAGGCAAATCTTTCTTGTGGGCGGCTGGTAATCCAGAGCGTTATACATCTCAATGAGAAAACCAACCAAACGTGAAACGTTCTTATTCCTGGCCTTCATTGCATCCGCGCTGCTGTTCTATCGTATCTTACATCCTCCGAAGATCATTTTCGGAGATCCACGCAGTCTGCGGTGCGAGGATGTAGATGAAAAGATTTACATGGATTCTGCTCATGGAGAGATCCTTGGAGATCTTAATGAGGATGAGAATGGAACACGAAATCGAACTACCGGTGAATTAGCAGTGCTTTTTATCGGCAATAGCCATACATCTGTCCATAATATTCCTGGATTATTTTCAAGGATCGTTGAGGCAAGTGGTAGGGTGCCCAAAGTGAAAACAGGAATTGTCTCTTATGGAGGCTATGGATTGCCTACGCATTGGAATGACGGGAATGCCCTCAGAGCAATTCGAAAGGCTAAATGGGACTATGTAATTCTGCAGGGTCAAAGCGGCAGTTCCGTATTCTGCAGCAAACAAATGAGCGATGCAGTGGGACTGTTCGCGAGAGAAATACGAGGAATGGGGGCTGAACCAATCCTTTATATGACCTGGGTGCGTGCTGACATACTGGGCACTCAAGAAGCTTGGACCGCCTCGTACCTTCTTACAGGGCACAAGTTCGGCATAAGAGTAGCCCCTGCAGGATATGCGTAGCAGAAGATTCGGGAGCTGGCACGGGATTACAAGCTTAGGGGTGAGGATGGCAATCACACTACCCGTTTGGGTGCCATTGTAAACGCACTTACCATAGCTGCAACAATTCTGGACGTGAGCTCGGCTTACCTGTACGAAACGATTGCACTGAATCATCAATCCCTGACCGACTTGATGGCAATAAACAAAACTGATTGGCCTAAAGTGGCGCAAAAGATTGACGCTGCCATCGCAGACTCTCTGTCGCTAAACCCGGAAGAAATTATGCCAGAAGACATCGAGGGACTTCCATTGCTCGGATCGGTCTACGTTCAACATGAACTAACAAAAAAGGCTAAAAAGGTCTGGGAGTTGTATCTGGAGCGGGGCGGAAGAAACAAGAATGTGAATGACGCTCTGGAAGATTTAAAGCAAGTTACTTATTAATTCCATGATGTTATGGGTATGTCTTCAGCATGTCAATTACTCATGTTCACATGCTGGCATAACAGCGGACGCGGAACACGGTTCATATGCTCCGACGACTTGGTACCGATGTGAATGCGCTGTTCCGTTGTGCGATTCGACACGGGACCGTGCCCGACGCATTCGAGTTGGTGAAATCAGGTGAGGTAGATCCGGAGACGGTCCTTGATCGAGCACGGGAGGCGCCCGTCGAGACACACAGTCCCTGGTTCGGCCTTGCAGCCGAAGCGGCGTTTGCACGCGGTGACGATCCGGGCACGGCCCGCCCTATTCTTCTGCCCCGAAGGCGCTCATGGAATAGATGAATTCTTTCCCCTTGTTCATTGTTCTCCATTATGTTTATACTTCATCCTCTTCACATGAAATCACGAAGACAACATTCCACAGGGGGCACAGCCCCCGGAAGGAGGGAAGATGAGCGAGGAGAATATTCCTGATCCCATTGAAGCACTCTCCCGTCTCCTGAAGCGGTTCACCGGAGCAGGCGGAGAAGGAAAAGGAGGCGGAGGCCTCGGGGGGAAGTCGTGGCCCAAGATCGCGATCATAGTACTCGTCGCGGTCTACGTGGCCTTCAAATTTTTCTTCACCTACGTAGGCCCGGACGAGTTCGGCATCAAGCGTGTGAAGATCGGCCCCTCGGCCGGGATCGAGGAGGCCCGGTACGAGACCGGGCTATACTTCGTGGTGCCCGGCATCACCGAGGTCTTCCGGTTCTCCAAGAAGATCCAGGGCTTTGATATGACCAACCAGAGGACGGGGAGGCTGCCGAACTTCCACTATGACAAGGCAGCCCATATCCAGACCTCCGACGGTTTCTATGTCGACGTGGACGTGACGATTCTCTACCGGATCGCCGATCCTTTTCTCGTGGCGACCAAGCTCGGCACGGGCCAGCAGTACCGCTATGCCGGCATAGAGCCCAAGGCCGAGCCGATCCTCAAGGAGGCCCTCGGCACTCTCACGACCGAGGAGTTCTACAACAGCCCCCTGCGATTTGAGAAGACAATCCTTGCCCGCGATCTTCTCAACGAGGACCTGGCCGAGAAGGGCCTCACCGTGGACCAGGTCCTGATTCGCTACTTCAAGTACAGCAAAGAGATCCAGAAGAATATCGAGGAGAAGAAGCTCAAGGATCAGCTCGTCTTCAAGAACCAGGCCGAGGCGCGGGCCGCCCAGGAAGGGGCCAAGCTCAAGAAGGTCACCCAGGAGGGGGTCGCCCAGGTCAATATAAAGCTCGAGGAGGGCAAGGCCTACGTGATGAAAAAGAAGGCCGAGCGCGACCTCTACTCTCGCAAGCGCCACGCCGACGCCGACCTCCAGGTCAAGCTGGCCGAGGCGGAGAAGACGCGGCTCGTCAACCAGGCCAACCGGATGGCCGGCTCGGACCGGCGAGTGGCGATGGAAATGGCCGAGGTCCTCACAGGCCTCGATCTCATCGTCCTCCCCTCGGATGGGCGCAACGGCGTAAACCCACTTGATCTAACTGAAATGCTCAAGCTCTTCGGGGTCTCCCGGAGCCAGTAAAGGAGGGCGGCAATGAAAAGAACGACACCCATCCGTTTCGGAAAGCTCGCCGTCCTGCTTGGTGCGGCGTCCATGCTCATGCTGAGCGGCTGCTTCTTCACCACCACCGGGCCGAACGAGGTCGGGGTCAAGGTCTGGAAGTGGCCCGTCAAGAAAGTGGTGGAGACCCCCTATGCATCCGGGGTCACTCACTTTTTCCTACCCCTGCTCAACGAATTCTACGTCTTCAGCACAAAGCTCCAGAACATGGAGATGACCTACGATCCGGGCCGGGGCGACGTGCGGGCCCGCGACGACCTCCTCTTTAAGACCATCGACGGAAACGACATCTCCCTGGACGTGATCATCTCCTGGCGCATCATCCCGGAGAAGGCGCCCTATGTCCTCCAGTTCGTGGCCCGCAACAACGAGGGGATCAAGAACTCGATTGTGCGAACCGTGGTCCGCAGCCGCCCGCGCGACATCTTCGGCGAGCTCATGACCGAGGACTTCTACGTGGCCGAGAAGAGGGAGGAGAAGGCCCATGAGGCCAAGACGGCCCTCAATGAGATCCTAAATCCCTTCGGCATCGTGGTCGAGCGGGTCTCCACCAAGGACTACCGCTTCAACCAGGCCTACCAGAAAGCGATCGAGGACAAGAAGGTGGCGGATCAGCTAGTGGAGAAGAACCGCTCGGCCGCCAAGGCCGCCATAGAGGAGTACCTGAAAAAGTTCGAGGACGCCCAGGGCGAGGTGAACAAGATGGTCGCCGAGGCGGACGGCCTGTACAAGCAGGCCGTGATCGAGGCCGATGCCTACTACGAAAAACAGAGCATGATCGCAGAGGCGATCACGGCCGAGGGCAAGGCCGAGGCCAAGGGGATCACCGAGCTCAACAAGGCCCTGGCCGGCAAGGGAGGGGAGATCCTGGCCAAGCTCGAGCTCGCCAGGGCGCTGAAGGGAAAGAAGATCCTGCTGCTGCCGGTCTCAGAAGGCGGGATGAACCTCAAGAAGACCGACATCAACCAGCTCCTTGAGATCTACGGAACCGAGCGCCTGGCCGATGAAGCGGCGAAGCCGAGGAAGGCCGGGAAGAAGTAACCGGGCGGGCACGGCCCGTCGACTCTTACGCAATGCCAACATAAAGGCGGGCATGGGCCTCCCTATCAAAACATAGGGCGGGCCATGCCCGCCGATTCTTTGGCAATGCACTCATAACGGCGGCCACGGGCCGTAATATAGGCGGCCACGGGCCAGATTATAGGCGGCCACGGGCCGCCCTATTGGTTCTTTATTCCATTCCGATCTCTGTTGGTATTACTACCCCTTCTCCCCAATCTGCCGGGTAAACGCCCTGTTCCACATACCGGTGGAGACTTGTCCAAGGCCATGACTTCGCACTCGACACATAACCATGCTTCACTGGATTGTAATGAATGTAATTCATATGATGCTCATAATCGAGGTCGTCGTCGATGCGATGAACCCAGAAACGCTTCTGCCAAAAGGGCGGCTTTCCATATCCTCCATCTCTATATTTCTGTGTGAACCGACGCTTAACAATGCTCCAGCGACGCGAATAATCCCGATCACTTTCCGGGAGTTGTCAGATGGAGTGGATGTGTTCAGGTAAAAGCACCCAGCCATCAATCGTAAATGGGTAACGCTGTCGACACTCATGGATAGCATTGGTTAGACATTCACGAGCTTGTTCTCTGGAGAATAATGGTTTGCGTCGATGAGTGACTACTGTAAAGAACCATACGATTCCAGAATAATCCCTTCGATAGTTAGGCATTTTATTATCCATTTACTGCGGGCACGATCCGATGGCGGGCACGGCCCGCCCTATTGGAATTCAATCGTAACGGTGGCCACGGGTGTCATGTTGCCAATTTATAGGGCGGCCCGTGGCCGCCATTTCCTTTCCTCAAGGAAGTAATTAACCGATCAGCTCGAGCGGGGCATACTTGAGGGCGAGGCGCTTGAGGCCGAAGCGCTGGAACTGGACCCACACCTTGGCGCCCTCCCCCGCTCCCTCGACCTTGCGGACCACGCCGATCCCGAATTTGGGGTGAAGGACCCTTGTGCCGGGGCCCGGCACCTTCTGTTCCGGCTCCCCGCCTGTCGGCTCCGGGCTCACCGGGCCGAAGATGTTTCCCCCGACCGGGGCGGCGCTCGCACGCCCGCGACCGCGGCCGGGTCGGAAGGCCGGCGTTTCCTGAGAACAGGAGTAGTCTATGTAGGTCTCCCCGGGCACGATTTTCTCCACCGTCTCCGATTCCACTTCCTCTTCCTCTCCCACCACCCGCTCTCCGCCTATGGTGAGCATCCCGGGGGGGATGTCCTCGAGAAACCTGGACGGCCGGTTCATCTGGAACTGACCGAAGAGGCTCCGGTACTCTGCGTGGCAGAGGAAGAGCCGCTTCTCGGCCCGGGTCATCCCCACGTAGCAGAGGCGGCGCTCCTCCTCCAGCTCTGCGGGATCACCCATGGATCGGTTGTGGGGGAGTAGCCCCTCCTCCAGCCCGACCAGGAAGACCACGGGAAACTCGAGCCCCTTGGCGCTGTGGAGCGTCATGAGGGTGACCCGGCTCGCGTCGTCGCCGAGCATGTCCACTCCGGCCACCAACGAGACCCTCTCGAGAAAAGGCCGGACGAAATCCTGGGGCTGCATCTCACTCATCGGTCCCGTTCCGACAGGGCCCTCCATATCGGGGAAGTCGTCTCTCTCCTGGAACTCGGCCTCGAAATCCCGAGCCGCGACCACGAGCTCCCGGAGGTTCTCCGCACGGCCCTGGGCCTCTTCGGTCCTCTCCCGGGAGAGTTTATCCATGTACCCGGACCGATCGAGGATCTCCTCGATCAGATCGGCGGGCCCCTTACTCTCGGCGGAGCGCCGGAGTTCCTCCATCATCTCATGGAACCCTCGAAGCCGCTTTGTGGGCCCGGCACCGATCACTCCGCCTTGAGCGGCCTGCTCCAGGGCCCGATACAGGGTCGTGTTCCCCTCGGAAGCGAGCCGGCCCATGGCCGCAAGGGTGACGCCGCCGATCCCCCGGCGGGGGACATTGATGATTCGCCGCAGGGCCACTGCGTCGGCCGGATTGACGAGGATGCGGAGATAGGCGAGGGCGTCCTTCACCTCTTTGCGGTCATAGAACCGGACCCCGCCGATCACCGTGTAGGGGATGTTGTACAGGAGGAGCTCCTCCTCGAGCAGGCGCGATTGAGCGTGGATCCGGTAGAAGACGGCGAAGTCTTTGTACGAGAGCCCCTCCTTCTCGCCGAGCCGCCGGACCAGTCCCACCACGTGCGAGGCCTCATCCCCTCCGTCCTCGGCGCTGAAGAGGTCCACCGGCACGCCCTTCTCGTTCTCGGTCCAGAGGGTCTTGGGCCTGCGGGACCGGTTGCACTGGATCACGGCGTTGGCCGCCTCCAGGATGCGCTTCGTGGAGCGGTAGTTCTGTTCGAGCTTGATCACCCGGGTGCCCGGGAAGTCGCGCTCGAAGCTCAGAATGTTCTTGAGATCGGCCCCCCGCCATCGGTAGATCGACTGGTCGTCGTCGCCCACCACGCAGAGGTTGCCGTGGGCGCCGGCGAGGTGCTTGACGAAGGCGTACTGGGCCGGGTTGATGTCCTGGTACTCATCCACCAGGACGTGAAGGAACCGGCCCTGGTACCGCTCGAGCACATCGGTGTGCTCGCGAAAGAGCCGCAAGGTGAGCACGATGAGGTCCCCGAAGTCCACGGCGTTCTGCTGCGCGAGGCGATCCTGGTACAGGTTGCACACGTCGCGGATGCTTCGGTCGCGCGGCCTGTTTTCCGGCACCTCGTCTCCCGGCATTTTGCCTTTATTCTTGGCCTGGTCGATGATCCAGCGCACAGCCCCCACCGGCAGGATCTTCTCGTCGATGTTGAGCTCCTTGAGGCAGGCTTTCACCAGGTCGGTCTGGTCCCTATCGTCGTAAATGGCAAAGTTGGGGTCGTATCCGAGGCGGTCGATATCGCGGCGAAGGATGCGGGCGCAGCCGGCGTGGAAGGTGCTCACCCAGACATTTGCCGACCCTCCGACGAGGCCCTCCACGCGCTGGCGCATCTCGCCGGCCGCCTTGTTTGTAAAGGTGACGGCCAGGATCCGCCACGGGGGGACCCCGCGCTCCCGGATCAGGTGGGCCACACGGTACGTGATCGCCCGGGTCTTCCCGCTCCCGGCGCCGGCCAGGATGAGCAGGGGCCCGTCCCCATGCTCCACGGCCTCGCGCTGGCGGGGATTTAGGTTTGCAAGTAAGTCGGCGGTTGTATTATCCATCTATATCCTCAGAAAAAAAATGAACCACAGAGGACACAGAGAGCACAGAGAAAGATTTAAAAGTTTTTTACTCATTTATGATCTCTTTTTTCATCTCTCTGTGACCTCTGTGTCCTCTGTGGTTAAATCATTTTATTCTATCGCAAGCACATTTGATTCACTTCTCTTTGCGTCTCTGCGTCTTTGCGTTAAAAATCATATCCGGAAGAACTCCGATTTCCTGAGCAATCAACTTGCCGATCCCGATGTGAGAACGTCTCCAAGAGACACTCTACATCCCTCCCCCCTCACTCCACCGTGACGCTCTTGGCCAGGTTGCGGGGCTGGTCGACGTCGGTCCCTTTCAGGACCGCGATGTGGTAGGCGAGGAGCTGGAGCGGGAGCGCCATGAGCACCGGCGTGAGGAACTCGCTCGTGCGCGGGATCTCGATCACCGCGTCCGCCCTGGCCGGGGCGACCTCGTCCCCCTGTGTGACCAGAGCGATCACATCTCCCTTGCGTGCCCTGACCTCTTCGATGTTTCCGAGAATCTTCTCGTAGGTTTTCCCCTCCGGAACCACTACCACCACGGGCAGAGACTCGTCGATCAGGGCGATGGGGCCGTGCTTCATCTCCCCCGCGGGGTACCCCTCGGCGTGGATGTAGGAGATCTCTTTGAGCTTCAGCGCCCCCTCGAGGGCGATGGGGTAATTGATGCCGCGTCCGAGGTAGAGAAAATCGGTGGCATGAAAGTAGCGCCTGGCGATCTCCTGGATCCGCCCGTCCTGGCCGAGGACCTCATCCATGAGGTGGGGCAGATGCAGGATGTCCCCGATCAGCTCCTTGAGGCGCTCGGGCTCCAGCCGGCCTCGGGCCGAGCCGAGCTGAAGGCCCAGGAGGTAGAGGGCCGTGAGCTGTGTGGTGAAGGCCTTGGTGGAGGCCACGCTGATCTCGGGGCCGGCGTGGGTGTACAGGACCGCGTCGGACTTGCGGGCGATGCTCGAGTCGACCACATTGCAGATCGAGAGGACCCGGGCCCCTTTGCGCCGCCCCTCCTCGAGGGCGGCAATCGTGTCGGCCGTCTCCCCTGACTGGGAGATGGTGACGAGAAGCGTATCCTCCCCGACCAGGGGGTCGCGGTAGCGGAACTCGCTCGCCAGGTCCACCTCCACCGGCACGGCCGAGAGGGCCTCGATCATGAATTTGCCCACCAGGGCGGCGTGATAGGAGGTACCGCACGCCACGATCCCCACGCGCCCGATTCCGTCGAAGGTCTCCGCACTCAGGCCGGGCCCGTCCAGGTAGATCCCGTCGGCCGCGCCGGAGACCCGGCCGCGTACCGTGTCCGTGACCGCCCGGGGCTGCTCGAAGATCTCCTTGAGCATGAAGTGTTTGTAGCCCCCCTTCTCCGCCATGAGGAGGGTCCACTCGATGGTGCGCGACTCCCGGTGCACCGCCTTCCCCTCGAGGTCGGTGATCTCAACGGCATCGGCCCGGACCACGGCCATCTCCCCGTCCTCCAGGAAAACCACCCGGCGGGTGTGCTCCAGCAGGGCCGGGATGTCCGAGGCGATGAAGTTTTCCCCCTCTCCGAGGCCGACCACGAGCGGGCTGGACTGCTTGGCCCCGATGAGCTGGCCGGGCTCGCTATTGCAGAGCGCCGCGATTGCGTACGAGCCATCGATCTTGCTGAGGGCCGCACGCACGGCGCTCGGGAAGTCGAGCCCTTCGGCGATCTTCTCGTCGATCAGGTGCGAGACGATCTCCGTGTCGGTCTCGGAGCTGAAGGTGCGTCCCCGCGATTGGAGCTCCTCCCGAAGGGCCAGGTAGTTCTCGATGATTCCGTTGTGTACCACCACCACGTCCCCTGCTCGGTGGGGGTGGGCGTTGATCTCCGAGGGACGGCCGTGGGTGGCCCACCGGGTGTGCCCGATGCCGATGGGGCCCCTGCACGGTCGCTCGGCGATCTCGCGTTCGAGATTGTGGAGCTTCCCCTCGCATCGACGGATCTGTATCTCACCGCCCTCCAGGGTGGCGAGGCCCGCTGAGTCGTATCCTCTGTACTCGAGGCGCCTCAGCCCCGTCAGGAGCAGGGCCGGTGCCTCGCGGTGTCCTATGTATCCTACTATTCCGCACATGGTCTTTCTGTCCTCTGGTGTTCTCTGCTTTGTGTCATAATGGCGGCCACGGGCCGCCCTATTGTCTTCGGAGGGACATCCTCCGCGGCGTCCGTAACCGGACACAGAGGTCGGCCCTCCGGCCCAAAAGGGCGCAGCAAGCAGCGCCCCTACTTTTTTTCCTTCTTCTCCGACTTGATCTTCGCGCCGTCTTCGATGTTCTTCTGCTTGGCGCGCCCCACGGCCAGGGCATTGGGCGGGACGTCCTTGGTCACCGTGGTGCCGGACCCGATGTACGCTCCCCGGCCCACCCGTACCGGGGCGATGAGCTGGGTGTCGCTTCCCACGAAGACATCGTCTTCGATGATTGTACGGTGTTTATCCACTCCGTCGTAGTTGCAGGTGATCGTGCCGCAGCCGATGTTCACGTTTCGCCCCAGCTCCGCGTCGCCCAGGTAGGTCAGATGGGCGACCCGGCACTCCTCTCCCACGATCGCCTCCTTCAGCTCCACGAAGTTGCCTATCCGGGCACGGGGGCCCACATCGCTGCCCGGCCGGATATTGGCCATGGGGCCGACTGTGGCCTCCCTGCCGATACGGCTCCCGTCGATCACGGAGCCGGACTTGACGTGCACTCCGTCCTCGATCTCCGAGTCGACGATGCGGTTGCCGTACTCGACCGTGCACCTCTCGCCGATCCAGGTCGCTCCCCGGATCGTGCAGCCGGGTTCGATGACCGTGTCCGTTCCGATCCGGACATCCCTCTCGATGGTTGTCGCGGCCGGATCCACTAGGGTCACCCCGGCGAGCATGAGCCGGTCCAGGATCTCCCTCTGGACTGTGCGCACGGCCTCGGCGAGCTCGCGCCGGTTGTTGATGCCTTCCACCTCGTGGGGATTCCCCGCCTCGAGGCCGGCCACTGTGCGGCCCGCTTCCCGGGCTATCTCCACGACGTCCGTCAAGTAGTATTCGCCCTGGTCGTTCCCATCGCCCAGCCGCTCGAGGGCCTCGAAGAGAAAGGAGCCGTCGAAGCAGTAGATCCCGGTGTTGATCTCCCGGAGGGCAAGCTCATCGGGTCCGGCGTCCCTGTGCTCCACGATCCGGGCGATCCCGCCGTCCGGGTCGCGGACGATCCGCCCGTACCCGGTCGGGTCTTCGAGGTTCACCGTGAGCACCGTGGCTGTAGCGCCGCACGAGCGGTGCCGGTCCAGGAGCGCCTCGATCGTCTCGGGTCTCAGCAGGGGCACGTCGCCGTAGAGGAGGACGATGTCCCCGGAGAAGGAGGCAAAGGTGGAGCGGGCACAGGCCACGGCGTGGCCCGTACCAAGCTGCTCGGCCTGCTCGACCCAGGCGACCTTCTCCTCCATGCCCTCCCGGGCGAGGCGATCGGCTAAGGTCTTGCGCACGTCGGCGGCCTGGAATCCCACGACCACGGCGATCCTGGCCGGCCTCAGCTCCCGGGCGAGCTCGATCGGGTAGGCCAGCATGGGCACTCCACAGATCTCGTGGAGCACCTTGACCCGGGCCGACCGCATCCTCGTCCCCTTGCCTGCCGCAAGGATGATGATCCCTATGTCTCCCATTTTTCGCGATCCCTGTCAGGCTACTCGAGAACAAAAGTAATGTTACATGCAACCAGATATTCTGTAATGCCGCCGTCCTCGATCTTGGCCTTCTGACTCACGACCTCGATCCCGGTGATGTTTCTCAGAGTCTGATTGGCCCGGTTGAGGGCCTCATCCACCGCCTCCTTCCAGCCCACGGGTGATGATGCGATGACCTCTGTGACGCGCGCCACTGCCATTAGTATTTCTCCTTCCTTTTTTTGATTCGTTTCAGGCGATGATTCCCTTTTCCCGAAGGAACTCGATGCTCCGGAGAATCGCCTCCGGCTCCGCACCGGAGCGGATCTCCAGCATTCGCACGGCCCTATCCGTCAGATGGGAGCCGATCATGGAAAAGTCCATCTCCCCTGTTCCCGGCGGGACATGATCCTCGAACCCTGTGCTGTCGTGAAGGTGGATGCCGATCATGGCGCCGCCGAAGCTTTCCAGCCATTCCTCCTGGGTCTCCCAGCCCGAGACCTCGGCCACGTGGGCGTGTCCCACATCATGCCAGTAGCCGACCGGGGCCCCATGGAGGTCCTTCAGGAGAAGCCTCAACTCCCGGAAGCCGGGAATCTCGCGGTAAAAATATCGATTTTCCAGCCCCAGGTAAACCCCCCACCTCTCGGCCTCCCGGGCCAGAACGTCCAGGCAAGAGCGCACGGCGTCCAGGTAAGGAGGGGCCAGGCGGTCTCTCTCGTCCCGGGCCCGCTCTCGCAACAGGTGGGCCTCGTCCGAGTCTATCCGCTCCGCCTCGTAGAGTTCGCGCAGTCGCGGAAGGACCTTGTCCATCTCCACCCTTCCGAGGTGCAGGACCACGACGCCCGCCTCCAACTCGTGGGCGAGGTGGATCGTCTTCTTGGTATACTCGACCGCGTACCGCCTCTCGTCCGGGTCAAGCGAGGAGAGGAGCAGGGCGTCTCCGCTCGGGGGGCTGCCGGGCGGAACGATATTGGGCACGGGGCAGAAGTTGTGGAGGCTGAACACCCGCACTCCTTCGCCCTTGAGAAGAGGGAGCATCTCGTCGAGCCGCCTCTTCGTGATCCGATACTCCAGCTCGATCCCGTCCACCCCGAGGGCGAGGATCTCCCTGACGATCTGCTCGCCGCTTGCCGCCTCGGCCGCGTTCCATATGGTCGATGCTCCGATCATGATCGCCTCTTCTTAAGTCCACACTTATCGCCCTTTGGGCGGACTTTGGCTCTCAGAATTTTAACGCAAAGGCGCAAAGACGCTAAGACGCAAAGGAATATGAATCGATCGATTCAAACGGACTCAATTGAGGGTCGTTGCGAGGAGCGACAGCGACGAAGCAATCCACTGAGCACCCTGGCATACGGAGCCCGGGGGATTGCTGTCATAAGCTTGTCAAGCCCCCTTCTTTTA
>CAZFWM010000148.1:0-17353 GCA_964522545.1 uncultured Thermodesulfobacteriota bacterium | reverse complement strand
AAAAGATACACTTCTGAATGACGCAGCTTAAGAAAACTTCTGACTGTCGAGTCAATAAAGTAATCTAATCTGTCCGGTCTTCATCCGAGTATTTGTAGTAGGCGGCGCAGGTCCCTTCGGACGAGACCATACAGGCGCCTACCGGGTTTTCGGGAGTGCATGCATTTCGGAACAGAGGACAATCCGGGGGGCGCCTGAGCCCCCTCAGAATGTCACCGCATATACACCCGGCCGGCTCTCTCCCCTCCACCGGGGGGATGTCGTAGAGGCGGTCGGCATCGAAGGCGCCGTAGGAAGGTGCGATTTCGAGGCCGCTCAGGGGGAGTACACCCAGGCCCCTCCACTCAGAATCGCACTCCACGAAGATCTCCTCCATGGCGGCCAGTGCCTTTGGGTTGCCCTGCGAGCTGACGCCCCTGCGGTACTGGATCTCGACCTTCGCCTCTCCGGCTTCGATCTGGTTCACCAGGAGGGCGATGGCCTGGAGGACGTCCACAGGCTCGAATCCGGCCACCACGCAGGGCACGCGGAACTGCTCGGCCGTTGGGCGGTATGGTTCGGTGCCGATGATGGTGGAGACGTGGCCCGGACAGATGAAGCCGTCGATCGTCAGATCCGGTGATTCGACGAGCGCCTTCAGGGCCGGGGGGATGATCTTGTGCATCGACAGGACCGAGAAGTTGGCCGCTCCTTCCTCCTTCGCCCGCCGGATGACGGCCGCCACCGTGGGAGCCGTGGTCTCGAACCCGACCCCGAGAAAGACCACCTTTCGCTCCCTCTCCCGCCGGGCCATCTCGAGGGCATCGTAGGCCGAATAGACCACGCGCACATCGGCCCCGCTGCCCCGCTGCCGCAGCAGAGAGCTCTCAGAGCCGGGCACCCGGAGGAGGTCGCCGAAGGTGACGATAATGACTTCCTCTCTCTGCGCGAGGAGGATAGCCTGATCGATGGCGCCGACCGGAGTGACGCAGACTGGGCAGCCGGGTCCTGAAATCAGGGTGATGTGAGGGGGGAGGAGCTCCCGAAGTCCGTGCCGGAATATGGTGACCGTGTGGGTTCCGCACACCTCCATGAGCTTGATGGGCCGCTTGGATGTTTCCCTGATCTGATCTGCAAGGCGCCCGGCCGTGTCCGCCTTACGGTATTCATCGATGTATTTCAATTGCATGGGAAATCCGATTTGTTCCGTTGAAGAGTTTTAACGCAGAGACGCAGAGACGCAGAGAGAAGATAAACCAAAGGGAAAATGGAAAAAGTTATGCATGTTGCGAGGGGCGGAGCCCCGAAGCAATCCCCCGAGAACGGACGGCTGAGGAGCGCGGGGGGTTGCTTCGTCGCTTTGCTCCTCGCAATCTTCGACTTCGTCGCTGTCGCTCCTCGCAACGACCCCCGATTTGAGTCAGTTTGAATCAATCGACTATCAATCCTCTGCGTCTCTGCGCCTCTGCGTTAAAAAAATCTGAGAGCAAAAGCCCGCTCGGAGGGCTATAATTCCAGTTCACGGTTCGTCCCCGGCTTCCCCCTCAGGGTCCAACATGCCGGCCTCCTCGAAGAGTCTCAATGTCTCCATGGCCTCGTCCTCGTCGAGCTTGTGAATGGCAAAACCGGCGTGAACGATCACGTAGTCTCCTACCGTTATTTCCTCATCCAGGACGTCCAGGTACACCGTTCGCGTTGTACCGCTGAGCGCTGCGACGGCCACGTTGTCGTCGATCTGCTCGATTTGCATGGGTATACCGAGGCACATGTGGGTCTCCGGTTTCGCTTAGTCTTGACCGATAAGGGGCGACCGCCGGTCGCCCCTACCTTTTGTTGAAAATCGCGTTGGCCACCACGGCCTGCCCGAGGGAGATGCCCCCATCATTGGTGGGGACCCGGCTGTGGGTGTAGACCTCGAAGCCGAGATCGAGCAGAGTTTCCTCCAGGGTGCCGAGGAGGAAGACGTTCTGAAAGACCCCGCCGCTCAGGGCCACGCGATCGAGCCTCCTGGCCTGCCGGAGCCTCGTGCAGACCTCGGCAAAGGCCCGTACCAGGGTGTTGTGGAACTTCCTGCTGATGGTACCACGATCAACGCCCGCCGTGAGGTCCGACACCACGCCCTGAATAATAGGGGAGTGATGGATGATCAGGGTCTTCTCTCCGGCGATCCGGACAGGATAGAACCCTTCTCCATCGCCCATCTCCATCTCCAGCTCCAAGGCCGCCTGCCCTTCGTACGATACCCGGTCTCTCAGGCCGATCAGGGCGGCGACCCCGTCGAAGAGCCGGCCGCATGAAGAAGTCTCAGGGCTGTTGACCCTCTTTTCGATCATGGTAAGGATCTTCCCCGCCCGGTCGGGGTCGAGGCCCCGGACGAATTCGATGGGCAGGTCGAGAAGATCCCTCCCAAAGATTTGATAGAGGTAGGCCAGGGCCATGCGCCACGGCTCCCTGACGGCCGCCTCCCCGCCCGGGAGCGGTACGTACTGAAAGTGCCCGACCCTCTCGAACCATCCGAGGTCGGCCGCGAGGACCTCTCCGCCCCAGACCGTGCCGTCCGGCCCGTACCCGGTCCCGTCCATGGCAAGGCCGATCAGGGTCCCGCTTAGGCCGTTTTCCGCCATGCAGCTCGCGATGTGGGCGTGATGATGCTGCACGCCGACCTGCCGCAGACCTTCCTGGCTCAGAGCGTACCGGGTGCTGTAGTAGTCCGGGTGGAGGTCATGGGCGATCACCTCGGGCCCGATTTCGAGGATCGTCCTGAGGTGCTTGGCGGTCATTTCGAAGAAGTCACAGCTCTCCAGGTTCTCCAGGTCCCCCACGTGCTGGCTGAGAAAGGCATTCTCTCCTTTTGCCAGGCAGACCGTATTCTTGAGAAAAGGGCCGCACGCCAGGGTCGGCCTCACGGGCTGAGAGAGGACGATCGGCGCCGGAACATAGCCTCTCGATCTGCGCATCAGCCGCGCCTTTTCCCCCACGACCCGTACTACGGAATCGTCATTGCGCAGATAGATATCCCGATCGTGGACAAGGAAGGCATCGGCGATGCCTGCCAGGCGCCTGAAGGCCTCTTCGTTCTCTATGGCAATAGGCTCGTCACTGATGTTCCCGCTGGTCATGACCAGGGCCGGAAATTCCTCCCCCAGGATCAGGTGGTGCAGCGGAGTGTAGGGAAGCATGGCCCCAAAGTACTTATTGTGGGGAGCCACGTGGCCCGAGATGGTCGATTGTCCTTTCTTCCCGAGCAGGACGATGGGGCGCCGGGCCGACTGCAGCTCCCGGGCCTCCAGTGAATTGATCCTGGCGTACTGCTCGATATGCCCGACAGAGGGGGACATAAGGGCCAGGGGCTTCTCCTCCCGGTGCTTCCTCACCCTCAGGCGCTCCACCGCCCTCTCGTTGATCGCATCGACGGCGAGATGAAATCCGCCGAGTCCCTTGACGGCGACGATCTTTCCAGCGCTGAGCAGGTTCCGAACCTGCCGTATCGGGTCGTCGCCGCCCAGGGGCTTCCCTGAATGATCGTGGAGCCGAACCTGCGGCCCGCACTCCGGGCAGGCATTGGGCTGGGCGTGGAAGCGCCTGTCCGAGGGATCATCGTATTCTCGCCGGCAGGCCTCGCATAGGGTGAAGGAGCTCATGGAGGTCTTGTCGCGATCGTAGGGGATATCCTTGATGATCGTGTAGCGGGGACCGCAGTTGGTGCAGTTTATGAAGGGGTAGCCGTGCCGGCGGTCTCCGGGATTCGCCATTTCCCTCAGGCAGTCCGGGCAGACGCATATGTCCGGGGAGATCAGCACGGAACGCCCGGCCTCGGCCCTGCTCTCGCGGATTCGGAAGTCCTGATGGTGCAGTGGGGGAAGGAAGTGCTTCTCTATGTGTGTGATCTCGGCCAGGGGGGGCTTCCGGGTTTGGATCTGCCGGAGAAAACTTTCGATCTTCCCGGGCTCCCCCTCCACTTCGATCTCCACCCCGAAGCTTGTGTTGGAGACGTACCCTTTCAGTCCGTGACTGTTGGCCAGTTTGTATATAAAGGGGCGGAACCCGACTCCCTGGACGATCCCTTTCACGGTCGCCCTGGCCCGCCGGACCGTCTCTTCCCTCTTATGCTTTCCGGCCGACGAAATCAGTCATTTCCATGTTTTTTAGGCAAGAGATATTGCCGTTCTTTTTCATGGTGACCAGGTACTTTATTTGGTCGGATCTTTTTTTCAGATATTTCGACCCCTTCTCCAATCCCATAGCGAAGACGGCGGTAGACAGGGCATCGGCATGGGCGCATTTCCCACTCACAATGGTCACGCTGAGCATCCCGCCTCCATTTTGAAAGGACTTTTCAATGGGGTTGATGATGTGTCCCAGCCTGGTCTTCCCCGTCCTTGCAGAGCCGGCAGTATTGCCTGAAGTGGCAATGGCCTCCGAAGTGAGATTTACGTAACCGAGTATTTTCTGTCCCGGACGAGGGTCTTGTACGCCGATTTTCCATTGCGACTGGTTCGGTACAGAGCCGAACACCCTCATATCTCCGCCGACAGTAACGAGCCCTCCGTGGACCTTCGCCTTTGCCAGTATCCCGATGCAGGCGTCGACGGCATACCCTTTGGCAATATTGCCGAGGTCCAGCCTCAGTGTGGGATCGTGGATCTTGACCTTGTTTTCTTTGATCTCTATCTTTTTCATGCCGCTGGATTGAAAGGCCGCCTCTATCTGCTTCTTGGAGGGCTCCAGGCCCGTGCTCCTGGCCTCCTGCCACAAGGCCTTCACCGTTCCCATGGAGATATCGAAAAAGCCCTCTGTTTCTTTGTGGTAGAGCTGGGATAGACGTAGCATCGCCATGAGCTCTTCGGAAACAGGGGTGTAGTCCCCTTTGGGGAGTCGGTTGATTTCAGAGTCTGGGTTGAAAAAGGATGCGGTTCGCTGAAGCCTTCCCAGAGTATCCTGGACCTCCTGGTGCAGCCGTCTGTTCTCCACATCATCACGGCCGTAAACAATACACTTTGCATCGCAGCCCATGGAGAAAAAGGTCTTCGCACTCTTGACGGGCTTTTTGTGCATCCCTCAGAAGACCTCGTAGTAATCCGGCCCCACCAAAACATCACCATAAAGCTGCTCAGAGGACTGATAGAGGTACCGTCGAAAGGCATCCAAAGGAGGGGATTCTCTCATGCGGAAGCCTTCCCTACCCCGGTAAATGGGATGGATGAGCTGATCGCTGACGAAATCGGGGTCGTGTCTGGCGCACTGCCCGGTCTCAGAACATGGGTATCCAGGGATCGCCGGGTCGTAAGGGCACACGGCCGGCTTACCTATGCCTAGTATATCATTGCATGGAGTGATGATGGGCTGTTGCAGGAGTATCTCTTTTGCCGCGTAATAATCGAGGTTACAGGGGTCGAAACCGGCCAGAAGGACGCCCGGCGTGACAGGAGGCCAATCATAGGCACTCGGCCCGAGAGGGGGCTGGGCAAGAATTCGTGTTGCATCGACAATAAAAAGATCGGGAAAACGGACATACCGCAACAACCTGCCGAGCAGGCCGCTCTGGTAAATAGCCTCGTGGCTCCGATGCCATCCGTTCAGCGGGTCTCCATCGCTTCCACCGAACTTTACAGTGCCGATGTTGTGGATGCCAAAGAAGTTTTTCAGGCAGCAGGTTACGGACGTCCATCGTTGGTCTTTCAAAACAGCGTACCCGATCAGCTTGACACGGTCGTTGTCGTAGCGGACGCCGTTCCACCACCCTAGTTTGAGATCGATATGCGTTCCGTACCGCGTAGTGAATTTTGGATAGGAGACCCGTTCGAGCTCCGGCACATCAGGATTCAGGATCTCCAGTTCGACGTAACCGTTTTGCACCTGCACGGGTATTTTATTATGCCACACGAAGTCTTTTAGAGTGACTCTGCTTACCCGGTGCTCTGGGAAGGAATTGCAGGCCGCACTCACCGAGTTTTGCTGATGATAGGAATTGGGTGGGCTGTCATCAAAGAATTTATCGAGAACGATGACCTCTCCGGTGAATCCGTCCGGATGATCCAGGATCCTCTGAATCAGGCCCTTCAGGATGTCGACGTTCACCATGCAGTGAGCAGGAGAGACGCCATTGATTTTGATGATGATGATATCATCGCTCTCCAGGAGTCCATTGGAGCCGCCGTATATGCCCGTGCCCACGCCAAAGCCGCCGTCATCTCCCGGCGATCCTTGGAATTGAAAGGGGCGGGAGGCAGGAGCACGGGGCTTGCTCGACTTCCAGAAAGGGTAGCCACTTTGGGCCGCTTTCTGGAGCAGGTTTTCCACGCCTTCATGATAGTAATGATAACCGGGTGCAATGGAGGGATCATCCGGATTTGGGTCAGGCCCGATTACTGAGGCGGAAGTGACCTCGTAAGAATCAAAGCCAATCCGCTCTTCGTAGGTCCTGACATTGTCGATTCTGAAGATCGGTGTCGGGAAGGATGGCAGGGCCGATTTCAATCGTTGCCGGGCAGAGGCAGGGCGACCTGAGAAGATCAGGGCGTCGAGTGAAGCGACACCGGCCAAAGAGGTCTTCAGGAACAGGCGCCGGCTGATCCTCTTGTCGGAAAAATCCGTCATGTAAGAGATCCTCTATTCTCGAAGCGGGTCAGTATGCCTCTGATGGCAAGAGAGGCATGAATCGTCCGTATGAGCTGTCGGGTGACACTCGGCGCAGATCAGGCCTGCAATGGCCCCTTCTGAGGTGTACCAAGGATATAGTTCCATCTGGCCGCCGGGCACGGCTTCGTGACAGCTCAAGCAGGTTTGTGTTTCGTAGCCCAACCCATAATGAGGCTCGTGACAGCGCTGGCAGTAGTTCTCGTTCTGGACCTGCCTCTCCCAGGCATAATCGCTCGTCGGGAGCAAAGCCAGAATGAGGCTGAAGGCAAATGCCCATTTGATCATAGGCCTTATCTTCTCTGAAGGTACCATTCGTCCTAACTCAGACCGTCAGTGAACCGAGCATGCCATGCAGGGGTCGAGACTGTGTATGACTCGCAGGACTTCAATCGGTTCCGATTCATTCGCGACGGGCGTCCCTATGAGGGCCTGTTCCAAGAGGCCGGGTGTTCCATTATCGTCGCGGGGGGAGCAGTTCCAGCAGGTCGGTGTGACCACTTGATAATTTTTGATGATCTTTTCATTTACGATGACATAATGGGCAAGGCTACCCCTGGGTGCCTCTAGAAAACCGGCTTCCAAGCCGGAATCGGGCTGATTCAGCAAAGCCCTGTTCGGCTCCTGGGACTGATATTTCGCCAGCCAGGTCTTCATTTGCTGGACGAGCAACACCGCCTCTATGGCTCTCGCACGGATGCGTCCGAGAACCGAGCTGTTGCCGTTCATCAGCCCCTTCACGGAAAGACGAGCATACGGCCCCACTTCACTTACATTGCCAAGGTAGCGCGGAGCCTTGATCCAGGAATAAGCCCCTTGCTTGGTCTTGTGCGGCAAGGTGTCACCTAAAAAGGGGACGGCCGATTTATCCCCAATATAGTAAGAAAAACGGGTCGATTCATTTACCAGAGGCAAAGAGATCGGAAATACTTCGCCGGATTCAGCTTTGTATCCGGGAGTCAAAAAATATTGTTCCTCGTCCGGATCATAGAATGCACCAAAACAGAGAAAGCGCCCCGTCCCTCTCCCCACTTCCAGGTAATCGGGATAATACGAATCCAACTTGCCCACATCGGGAGCCATTTTACCCAGCACGAAAGTTGCTATTTCATCGATGAGCTGGTCGATCCTCTCGATTTCTTCAGAAGTGAGCCGACCGGTCACCCCCCCTATGGCGATTCCGACACAATGGGGCATTTTTCCTCCGATCAGCGCTCCTATGGTATGGGCTTTCTGCCGGCAGCGAAATGCCTCTAAGTAATTATCCATCAATGATGCGGCCTGGTCCGGCGGAATACGCCTGTCGCCTCCATAGGAAGGCCCCCAAGGGCTCGAGGTAGGCATATCAATATAATCCGGAAGGCACAGATGATAGAAGTGCAGGATATGGCTGTGCAGATATTCGGAGCCGAGGAGCAGGTTCCTCAACAGATAGGCATTCCTGGGGATGGAGCCTCCTATCATTCTCTCTATGGCGTCGACCGCGGCCAGGGCATGGCTTGTATGACAGACGCCGCAGATTCGCTGACAAATGATCCTTGCATCATCGGGCTGTTTGCCGATCAGGATGTTCTCGAATCCCCGGTACATGGTTCCTCTGACCACGGCATTCTCTACCTGCCCACCCTCGATTGTGGTATCGATGCGGAGATGGCCCTCAATGCGGCTGACAGGATCTATGACTATATTACTCATCTTGGCCCGGGTTTCACCGATTCAACGCTTACAAAGGGCGCATCGGGGAAGAAAGGTTCAGTGCATCCGATACAATTCGAGTTCGTGGCCACACACCATGAGCTGCTTTCATTCCAACCCCTGGTGCTGGCATCGCAAAAGCTCTCCTCCCCCTTGCATCCTACATATTTGAGACAGGGCTCCCTCTCTCCAATTTCTTTTGCGAATCGGCCGGCTCGTTTTTGGGACTGCCTGGGGCAGCCGGTGCACACCGTTTGTCCGAAGAAGTCCAGGGGTCTTTTGTAACGGTCCACAGCTATCGGCTCCTGCGCAATGACCTTGACAAGAGTCGAGACGATCCAATCGGGATGCGGTGGGCATCCGGGCGAAAGGATCAGGGGAGTGGAAGGGGGAAGGTAGTGCTCCAGGGGCGCAAAGCGAGGGCCCACCTGATCGCGCGTCGAGGCAATACCCCCATAGGCGGAACAGCTCCCGACACCTATGACTGTCAATGCTCTCCTGGTCAATTCGACCAGTAACTCCTTTGTTTCGTACTCTTTTCCGCCAACGGATCCCATACCGCAATAGCCGGATTTATTGGGGAGAGAACCGGAGACCACCAGAACGATGTGCTTGTAATCGTGCTCGATTATAGTGAGGAGCTGTGAAAAGGCCTTTTCGCCGCTTGCCGTCATCACGAGCGGCAAATATTCGAGGTTGATGGAGGTAATGATGTCCGGGAATCCTATTTGAGCCTCAAAATTGAAATAGTTGGCCAACGATACTAAACAACCGCTGCAGCCGGATCCCTCGAGCCATACAATGACCGGATCGGATTTGGAAGCCCAGCTCTCCAACTTCAGCAGACCGGTACTGGAGAGCCCGGTGAGAGCACCTGTGCTCAACAGGTACGAAAGAAATTTGCGACGGGTTATGGATGTTGACATGACGAATTGCTACCGCCCATCCTTCGCTCGAACACAAGAATCAGATTCAAGCTTCAGACGGCGACCCTTTGATCTGGTTTCTAGCTTTTACGTTCCCCATTCCCCTTTAAGCAAAGATGCGAGTCTATTATACCTATATTGTGCCTTAAATGCAAGGTGGGATCGGGATTTGAGTAGTTTTGAGATCTACTCTCCCTCCACCTGGAGGAGCCGGTACAGGGTGCGATGGGCCAGGATATCTCCGCTGATCAGGCCGATGGCCCGGTTCCCCTCCACGACCGGCATGGCCGAGATCTCGTGGTGCTCGAGCCTGCGAAGCACGTCGAGGATGCTGTCGTCGGTCTGGGCCGTGAACACATCGGACGTCATGACCCGCTTCAGGGGAAGGTCCTCTGCGCACCCTTTCTCGACGCCGCCCTTCTCGGGACACCCCCTTGCCGTGGCCATGGCCCGGGTGACATCCCAATCGGTCACCACGCCGACCAGGGCCCCGTCCTCGGCCGTGACGGCCAGGAGCTCGTTGTTGGTCTCGTAGAGCATGCGGGCCGCGTCGTGGATCGTGCCCCCCTCCTGGATCGTCAGGATCGGCGCCATGATGTTGGAGACCTTGCGGTAGCGCTCGCTCGAGGCGATTCGCTTGACGGCGACCCGCTCGGCGGCCTCGCAGGGGAGCAGATCGGCGTCGGACGCGAGGTGGTCGATCAGCTCGGCCATGTTCCGGCGAATGACCTCGTCCCGCTTGGCGAAGGCGGCGATGCGGCGCTCCTCGGCCAGGGTGGCGAATGCCTCCGCGTGCTCCTCGAGCCAGGCGTCCACGGCGGCCCGATCGCCCAGGCGCTCCGGAGGGATGGCCAGGCTCTCCGGCGTGGGGATCATCCTCTCATAGGCGGCGAAGATCACCCCGCCGGAGTTGACCAGGTAGTCGGTGGCGATGAGCACGCCCATCCGTCCGTACACCTCCCGCTCCATGCGCGTGCGGGCCGCCCGAAGGGCCGGGGCGGGCGAGTAGGTGTTGGCCCCCTCGACGATCATGGACCAGCGGCCCATCCCGTCCACGGTCATGGAAGGGCCGGAGGTCTCGTCTATGTCGAGGTAGTTTGCGACGGGTGCGGCCGGGATCAGGCAAAAGGCCGACTCGCGTAGAAGATTGTTGCAGGAGTTGGAGAAGATGATCGGCGGGGCAGGGCCCCGCTTATCCATCAGGGCCTCCTGGAAGTAAGGAAAGGTGACCACGCGGCCCGTCTCCCAGAGATCGAAGAGCTTGCGCGTGTCCAGGCCGTCCTTGCTGAAGAGGTAGCCCTGCTCGTCGCTGATTCCGACCACCTTCGGAGGGCCGCCGGGCCCGACTTCGCCGAGCATCCGGGCCGCGTGGGCGCCGACGGCTCCGAAGCCCTGAATGATCACGGTTACGTCCTCGATCTCGGGGACGCGAAGATCTTTGAACTGGGGGAGCAATCGGAGCCGGTCGAGCTGTTCGTGGAGGGCGACCATGGCGATGACCGTTCCCCCGGCGGCCCCGCCGAGCTCATCGATCCGGTTGCCCCCCATCTCCACCGGCTTGGAGAGGGCGAAGTCGAGGCCGTTCTCGATGGCGATGGTCTTCATGTCCGCATCGTCCGTGCCAACGTCGGGCCCGGGATTGTAGATGTCCTTGTAGCGCCGTATCAGGTGGGCAAAGCCCCGGATCACGGCCTCGTGGTCCTCGCCCGAGAGGTCGCGCCGGGCCACGATGCCCGCCTTGCCCCCCCCGTACGGGAGGTCGGCGGCGGCGTTCTTCAGAGTCATGCCGCGGGCCAGGTTGAAGATAGTGAGCGGCTCGATGTCGGGCCCGAGCCGTATCCCCCCCATGGCGGGGGTGCCCATGGCGAGGTTGTCGACCACGAGGTAGCCACCGATCTCGAGGGGGCTCTCGTCGTCCCACATGCAGACCACGAGGCGGGGCCCGAGGCGGTCGACCTCGATCCCGAGGCTGTGCAGACGGTCCACGTCGAGGCGTCCGAACTGCATGAAGCGCAGGGGGCCGTCCTTTTTCAGGCGGAGCTCCCACGTCGTCTCGACCAGCGCGTCCTGGAGAAATTCTTTCATCTTCGTCGGTATCATGGTCTGAACACCTCCGGTTCTGCTCAGAAAAGAGCGATATCAGCCTGACCCCGGGAAAGGCGGTGGAGAAGGTAGTGACGGAACAGGCGGGGGATGGAGAGCGGAGCCGCCTTGAGCACCGGGACGTGCATAAGCGCCATCAGGTGTTTGATGGTCATCTTGAGGTTGTTGTGGCCGGGTGAGAAACGCACATTCCTCTCTCCGAGCCGATTCACCAGGCGGTCATAGACCTCTTCCCGGGCGCAGGGTCCCACCACGAGGGCCGGGCCGTCGCACTCTTCCACTGTCTCGATGTCATGGCCCCTCCCGAGGAAGAGGTGGAAGGCCCCGTGACCTCCGTAGTTGGCCGCCACGACCTGGACGGCGCAGACCGGATTGGAGTAGCAGCCCTCGCGGCAGCACTTCTCGGCTCCGGCGTGGATCTCGACGCCTTCGGGGATGAAGGGTACGAGATCTGCCGTGAAAGGCTCGGGAGGTCCCTCCACCGGCTCCGGAGAGCTTACCGGCGGATCGAGCCGTGTCTCGTCGCCCCCGGCCGCATGCCGAATGTGCTCGACGCCTGTCGGGTCGATCCCGATGAAGCGGCAGGCCGCGGCGTCCACCGCCACCGTGTCGGTCCCACCGATCAGAACACCCGCTTCCCAGAGGCACCTCTCCTCGAACCCCTTGAGCGGGAAGTGGCCGTAGTTCGTGGCCACCAGACCCTCCACGAGGTTGAGGTCCGGCCTGAACCGGCTGTAGATCAGTCCGATGCTCTCGTGAAGGGCCGTGTCGTGGAGGGCGCAGCGGTCCCGGGGAGTGATGAATCCCCACTGGTTCTTCAGGCACAGGGTCACATCGGTCATGGAATGGGTCTTGAGCTTGGCCAGATCGATGTAGAAGTGCCTTGACCGGCTGTCGATCAGGGTCTCGACGATGAACCGGGGGACCCGGACCTTCAGGTCCGGCCCGAAGTGAATGCTCTCCACGGGCCCTTCATCCAGGTAGACGGCACGGCCTCCGGCGGCGGCCACGGCCCTCCCGATCCCGGTCACGTCGAAGACCAGGCGCGTGAAGCTCCCGTTGGTGCAGCTCTCCATGACCGACACCCGCTTTGCGCCGGACCGCCTGAGAAAGGTGACCAGGGCGCCGATCGCCTCGGGCACGACATAGACGTGGGGCTCGAAGTTGACCGCGTTGATCTTGATCAGCACCTCGTCGGTCCCGGACCACGGCCGCTCCCCGGGCCCGTAGATCTCGGCGAGGAGCCGCTCCCACGCCTCGACCCGATTCGGGCCGGCCCGGAGGATGACCACGGAGTGCTTACTTTGATCTCGTTGAAAATCCAATTATTTTCCGTTGAAGAGTATTAACGCAAAGTCGCAAAGACGCCAAGGCGCAGAGAAGGAAATCCGCGGCGAAAGAATTATTCAACAAAATCGAAGCACTTTCTTTTTTAATGCATAGGAAATTATAAGATCGACAACTGAGCACCTTGAGGATGTTGCGAGCGAAGCGAAGCAATCCCCCGAGTACAGTATGCCAATAAGCACAGTGGGTTGCTTCGGCATTTCATGCCTCGCAATCTTCGACTTCGGCGCTGGCGCTCCTCGCGACATCCCTCAATTGAGTCCGCGTCGAAGACGCGGCTTTGTTCTGTCCGAATGCCATGTTTTTTCGATCCCGATAGCGATCCCGATAGCGATACCGATGCCGATGAAAGTCCGCCCGAAGGGCGTGAAGTTCATCCCGCGTCGACAATCAGTCAAGGTCCTCCCACGTGAGCTCGAGTTTGCGGAGGACGTGATCCAGCTTCCTGCGCCGTAACACTTTCCGGTTCAGCCCGGTCCGGGTCATGAACCGCGCGAAGTTGAGCAGGGCCACCCACGGACCCCGCTTTTCCGCCCCGGACCTCACCGAGTCGCTGAGGAACGGGACGTAGGGGTTGTAGCCCAGCTTGCGGATGTCGAGCTCGGTGAGGACCCAGTTCACCCAGCAGTTCGTCACCACCGGCCTGGACTTCCCTTTGCGAACGAGGCCCATCTCAGTAACCTGCCGGATGAGGTCCTGGCGTCCCGGGTAGTCGATCACATGGAAAGGGAAGAGAAGCCGGGGGAAGGCCCCCGAAGGCCCGATCCGGCCGGGGTCCCAATAGCAGGCCCGATCCATCTCATCGAAGGGGGCCTCTTGAAGCGGCTCCGGCACCCAGCTCCGCCCCTGAATCTCCTCCCGGGGGACTTCATAGAAGTGATGCTCGATCTGATCCGGCGAGTACCCGAGCGTGACAAGGGGAATGCCGCGCCGGGAGGCTTCGATCAGGGCCATGCTGTGGATCGAGGTCGAGCAGGCCCGGCACGTGGTCCCCACGTGGCCCGGCTCGGCCGTGCCGCAGTGCTCGAGTTGCGGATGGCGTAGGTAGTAGCGGTAGAGCTTCTTGTAAAAGCCGAAGTGGGGGGTGAAGAACATATGGTCCACATCCAGGCGGTCGACCATCCTCCTGATGTTGGGGCGCGCCACCGGGCTGAGCAGGCCGGTGTCCACGGAGAAGGCGAGTATTTTGAGGCCGTACTTCTCTTTGAGGAGCCAGAGGAGGTAGGCGCTGTCCTTGCCCCCGCTGATCGGGACCAGGCAGTCGTAGTCGGCCCGCCCCTTGCACTCGGCCATGGCCTGCTCGAAGTCCTCGCTGAGCGCATCTTTGCGGGCCATCTGCTCGCGTACCTCGGGGAGGTTCGCTGCTCCGAGGTGGCGCTCGCCCCGGCAGAAGTCGCACGCACCGTCGCCGTCGAAGCGGATATCCGGGTAGTTCTCCGGCATGAGGCACTTCGTGCATCTCTTAACGCCCATGGAGCACTCCGCTCATACTGCTCACACTAATCAAGATTTCGGACGCCCCCCTGTCGATTATTGAAAAGATAGCGTAAATTAATGCATATAAACCGGAATTGAGCAAGCATCCAAACAGATAAGGGGACTGGTAAACCATTTTCAGATCACAGGAAATCCAATTCGTTATCGCTATCGGGATCGGGATCGCTATCGAACGATGAGAAAAGACGATAGCGATACCGATGCCGATGAAAGTCCGCCCGAAGGGCGATAAGTTCATTCAATAGGAAATCCAATTCACCGCTCGCATCGTCATCCCCGCGGAAGCGGGGATCCAGCAAATGAGCACAACCATGGGTTCCCGCTTCCGCGGGAACGACGGGGAGTTGGCAGAGAAGAAGTCCCCGGTGAAGCCGGGATAAGTTCATTGCATAGGAAATCCAATTAACCCCGCAGGGGTCAGGTCATGTAGCCTGGGGTGTAAACCCCAGGAGCAATTGAGCTCATTAGCTCGCCCGAAGGGCGAGAATTCAACATCAATCAGGAAGGTGGTTCCCGATGAATGCAGATCGCGAAATGGTCGGTTTTGCCTGTGCCTACACACCCCTGGCCCTCATCGACGCCGCCGGCTTTGCGCCCTACCGAATCCTGCCGCTCGGGGATTGGCCCGATCAGGCGGGCCGGTACCTGCACGACAACCTGTGCCCCCATGTGAAGCGCATTCTCGACCGGGCCCTGCAGGCCGATCTCCCGGATCTCGCCGGCATGGTCTTCATGAACAGCTGCGATGCGATGCGCCGGCTGTCCGATGCCTGGCTGCGGGTCCGGCCGGACGATCGAGTCGTGCTCGTCGATCTGCCGATCACGGATGATGAGAGGTCCGTCTCGTTCTTCGGCGAGGAGCTCTCGCGTCTCGCCGACGTCCTCTCTACCTGGGGCGGCCGTCCCGTCACCACGGAGGGGGTCGCCGAGAGCGTCGAACGCTACAACGAGCTGGCAGGACGTATGGACCGGCTCTATGAGCGCTACCGGCGTGGTGCGTTGGAGGGCGGCAGCTCCCGGATGCAGGCGATCTGCAACCGGGCCGTGACCGGACCGATCCGTCAGGTTCTGTCGTCGCTGGAATCCGAGGTCGCCGAGCCGGAAGCCCCGGCCCCGGCGGACGACAAGGTCCCCGTCTTTCTCTTCGGCAATGTCCTTCCGGACCCCGAGGTCTTCTCGTTGATCGAGACCTGCGGGGCGCGCATAGCGGCCGAAGATCTCTGTACCGGCTCCCGTCAGTTTCACTCGATCGAGATCGGCGGCTCCGGGGACCCTCTGCGCGGGCTCGCGCGCGCGCTGCTCGAGCGCCCGTCCTGTGCGCGGACCTTCGATCCCGGCCGGCCCGGCAGGATGGCCGAGACGGTCCTGGCCGCGGCCAGGGCCTGCGGGGCCCAAGGCGTCATCGGCCACACGATCAAGTTTTGCGACCCCTACCTGGCCCGTCTGCCCGCCGTGCGCGAGGCCCTCCAGGAAGCCGGCCTGCCGGTGCTGCTGCTCGAAGGAGACTGCACGTTGCGGTCCATCGGTCAGCACCGGACTCGAATAGAGGCCTTTGTGGAAATGCTGAGGTGACCGATCATGATGCTACAATACTTTGAAGACCTTGCCTCCGGGATCGAAGCCAAGCTTCGGGATGATCCGGAGAGCGCAAGCCCACGGAAAATACTCGCCCTCGAGATCGCCCGCCTGGGCAAGCGGCTCTACTCGGGCGAAGACCGGGTCGCATGGTGCGGCGTGTCGGCCCCGTTCGATCTGCTCAACGCCATGGGCGTGACATCGTGCTTCGTGGAGTTCGTGGGCGCCATGCTCGCCTCCACCGGCACGGAGGGTCCCCTGCTTGAGGAGGCCGAGCACGCCGGCTACGGCACGGACATGTGCGGCTACCACCGGACCGTGGTGGGCGCCACCCTCAAGGGGCTCATGCCGGTGCCGGACTATCTGATCGCCACCACCTGCCCGTGCAGCGGCGGCTTGGCGACCATCGAGAACCTGGCCCGCCTCTTCGAAAAGGATCTCTTCGTCCTTCAGGTGCCCCAGGACGATTCGGATCGAAATGTCCGGTACCTGGCCGACCAGATCAGGGACATGGCGGAGTTCGTGGCCGGCCAGACCGGCGAGCCCCTCGACCGGGACCGGCTGCGCGAGGCGATCGAGAATACCAACCGGGCTCGGGAGATCATGGTCGATGCCTATCGGCTCGCCCAGAGGGTCCCGTCCCCAATCAACGGACGGGACCTGCGCAACTTCGGCATCGTAGTGGCCCTGTTCCTCGGCACCGAGGCGGCCGTGAAGATCGCCCGGGCCTACCGGGACGAGTTCGCCGCCCGGGTCGAGTCCGGGACCGGCGGCGTGCCGGGCGAGCGCATCCGGCTCCTATGGATCCAGAACCGCATCCAGTTCAAGCATCCCCTGGTCAAAATGCTCGAAGAGGAGTACGGCGCCGCCATCGTGGCCGACGAGCTGAACGACATCACCTGGGACGCGATCGACCCGGACGATCCCTACCCCGGCCTGGCGCGGCGGGCCATCTCGATCCCCCTGAACGGGAGTGTCGCGAGCCGGGTCGAACACCTACAGCAGCTCGCCAGGGACTACCGGATCGACGGCGCCATCAATCCCTGCCACTGGGGATGCCGCCAGGGTACGGGTGCCCGGGGGCTGATCGAGGAGGGTCTCAAGGAGGTCGGGGTGCCGGTGCTCAACCTGGAGGTCGACTGCGTCGATCAGAGGAACTTCGCCGAAGGGCAGCTCAAGACCCGGCTGGAGGCTTTCGTCGAGATGCTCGGGTCGGCTCGGTGATCGTCTTGGTGCCGGCATACCGAAGGGGGTTAAGTGCATGGCATAGGAAATCCAATTTTTTCCGTAGAAGAGTTTTAACGCAGAGGCGCAGAGACGCAGAGACGCAGAGAAAGAAATCCGTATCGAATGATTTTTATGTCATTTAGGTCCTTCGCTTCGCTCAGGATAAACTCCGCGAGAAATCTTTCCGGGAGTACAATCTGAAAAGAAAAGATTTCTCCCTGCGGTCGAAATGACATGTCCGACTTTCTATGAAATCAGCAATTGGTAAGCTTAAAGGGTTGAATCGATTTATGAACAGACCTCTGCGTCTCTGCGACTCTGCGTTGAAAAAAACAAATGAGCAGAAGTCCGCCCGAAGGGCGATAAGT
>CAZFWM010000147.1:0-17369 GCA_964522545.1 uncultured Thermodesulfobacteriota bacterium | reverse complement strand
TAATTTACTAATCAGTACAAAAGCCACCCGACATAGAAAAATTGTCACAAGAGTCCGTCATTGCGAGGCACGGAGTGCCGAAGCAATCCACTGTGCACCCTGGCAACTGGGCTCGGCGGATCGCTTCGTCGCCTGCGGCTCCTCGCGATGACAGCCAGAAATGTAAAGTCGGGTATCTAATGCACTCTTCAGTATATAACGTAAGGCTTGAATCTTCAGTGATTAAAAGTTCGCACGAAGGGATCAGTTCACCTGCCTGTAGAAAAGGCTAATCCATGACCACCCACCACTATTCCGACCTCACAGGCCCCGAGCTCGCTTCTCTGGACCCGGACCGGACCATCATCATCTCCAGCATCTCTCCTCTCGAAGTACATGGCCCTCACCTCCCCATCGGCACGGACATAGCGATAGCCGAGGAATTGAGGAACCGGGTCGCCCGGAAGATAGAGGACCGGCACCCGGAGCTGGATCTCCTCTTTATGCCCTCCCTTCCCCTGGGGAGCGATCCGATTCCGGTCCCCGGCTCCGTCCCGGTCCGCCCCGGCGTGATCGAGTCCGTCATAATGGACTGGGGGCTCGCTCTTGCCCGCCTGGGCTTCAGGTTCTGGATACTTACCGACAATCACGGGGGGCCCCATCACCAGCTATCAATCGAGATTGCTTCGCGGCACCTCCGCCGCCGCGGAATCGTTCTCATGGCCCCTTTTCACTACACGTTCCGACAGATGATCGCGGGGAACCCGGAACTTCACCGGCGAACGGGCCTCGGGCCTGCGGAAGATGGGGGAATGGACGATCTGCACGCCGGGACGAACGAAACCTCCATGGCGCTGGCCACTTTGCCGGGCAATGTGAGAGAGGTCTGGAAGCGAACCGGGCCTGGGCGCAGACCGCGGACAAGGCTCCTTCCACGGATGCTCGCCTGGGTCGCCGGAATCCTTGGCCGACTGGGTGCGCGCGATGCGGCCCTGGATTTTGAATACCTGGCCGGCGCGCTGGCATGGGTGAGTGAGCCCGGCATGGAGTCGTACCAGGGGGATCCCTCCCGGGCGGGACGCGAGGCCGGAGAGCGGATGCTCGAATACCGGGCCGTTGAGGCGTGTCGCCTGCTTGAAGAGGCCATGGCCGGGCACTGGCCCGCCCTCAAGCCGATGGGCTGGTCGATCAGGATGTTGAGGCGGATTCTCTGAACGGGTGGGCGAACTATCTTCGTATTCGCCTGTATAAGATGAAGCCCATAGGTAAGACCAGCAGAGCCCCGGAGATGATGATCAGGATCGAAGGCTCGCCGGATTGGAAGATCCGGCACCCGGTTTCGCACATGGGCGCGCAGATCTCATCGGTGATCTCCATGGCCGGCTCGAGGATGACCGGGAGAAACAGGGTGCCAACGGCGAAGAAGAGGGAGGCACAGGTGATGCTCTCACCCCGATTATTCCCCCAGTCCACGACCGTGTCGACCGCGTCCCCGAGGATCATGTCGATGTAGGTCATCATCATGGAGTGGCAGAGCCGGCAGAAAATCCCCATGGGAGGGCAGACCTGCTCTGAGTCGACCTGCCCGGTAACGTCTCCCAACGCCGTGAATGTCTTGAAGCGCTCGGCCAGGTACGCGGGCAGGTGCCCTTCGCTTCCCTCTTTTTTTTCCCATTTGTATTTCTCGATCAGGAAGGTCAGCCTCCTGAGCTGGACCCCCATGGACCGGGCGTACCGATCCGGGTCGACTGCGTCGAATAGGTGGACCAGGTTGGGATTGAGCAGCATCTCCCCCGTGCTCATGATAAAGGCGCCGAGATAAGGAATCCCCTCGGCGGGTCTGATCGTGAAGGTTCCGGCGTCAAAGGGCTCTGCCTTGTGAACGGCGGCGGCGACCTTGCTCATATAGGGGGCCATCTGCTTGAGCTGTTCCCGTTCTCCTTGTTTCCAGCTATGGTGAAATACAATTTCGAAGGGGCCTCGGTGGTCTGCGCGATCGGCGGCGAAGACTAGGAAGAGCGTGTCGAGATCCATGGATGAGATTGCGTCGAAGGCATCGTCCACTGTGAAGCCGGACGAAACCGGGATGATCTCGATGGGCGAGAGATCACCCGACTCGATCTCTCCCGCAATCTCCGGGAGGGCCTTGGAGACAAGTCTCGATATTTTGCCTGGGCCGTACGATCCCGCCTCATCCGGGCTCAGGCTCAGGAAACTCTGCAGAGTACTGCCGGCCCAGGCCGCAGTCGAGAAGATAAGGCAGGCAAGGACCGCCAGGCAGAGGATGATCTGGGGCTTGGGCTTTGTGGCCATCTCTTCGCTCCTCTTCTTCTCGAGTGAACCCGGCATTCTGCGATCTGCTTTCATCTATGCCTTATTATAATACAATCGCCCGTTGAATTCGATAAATCCGCTGTAAAGATTCTGTAAACTTATTTTTTGGTGCTTTTGAAAAAATCGGCCGAATATTGTATGTTTCTCTTTATTCATTTCGATTCGAAATGGAGATGGTCGAAGGAGGAGCTCTGATGGAGGATCATTCCAATCTATATGAACAGGCCCACCTGGTCGTTGCCGCCCTGCGGTTGTGGGCCCACCGAGAAGGACAGCAACCAACGGTGGAGGACCTCAGCAATAGCACCGGCTTTTCCCGCGATGCCGCCCAGTATATCTGCAAGCGTCTCGAAGAGTTGGGGGCGATCGCGATCATCGAGGGAGCATTCGAGAACCGCATCAACATCAAAGACCACCTCATGATCGAAGAAATCCCCACGTTGGAAGGGGGCCCCGACGTGGACGAACAGTTCAGGAAGATCGAGGCCGAGCGCCGGGAGCGAGAAAAGAGTATAGACGAACGTTTCGCTCCCGATTACAAGGACGAGAAGAAGGCCGAACTTTTTTCGAAGGCGGAGGGTTTCATTCGCGACCCGGGGCAGCTGCGCAAGGACAATCCCCTGGACAGGGTCTTTGGAGTTGATCAGAACAAAGATGATAGTAATGAGGAGGAGGAATGAACAGAGAGAGATCATTCGAACTTGAGCAGGTGCAGGCGGCGATTCGGGCCGAAGGTATGGCCGGATGGCTTTTTTACGACTTTAAGGGGCTCGACCCGCTCGCCCTGCGGATCCTCGGGCTCGATCCGGAGCGAATCCGAACCCGCCGCTGGTTCTACTTCGTCCCGGCCACGGGCGATCCCGCAAAGATCGTCCACCGTATCGAGTCCGGAGCGCTCGACGGGCTGCCCGGGACAAAGCACCTCTATGCGAGCTGGCAGGATCTCTCTTCCGAGCTGGCACGCCGCCTCGAAGGCACCGGAAGCGTGGCCATGCAATACTCGCCCGGGAACGCCATCCCCTACATATCCAAGGTGGACGCCGGTACGGTCGAGATGATTCGCTCAGCCGGAGTCGAAGTGGTGAGCGCGGCCGACCTGGTACAGCGCTTCGAGGCGCTCCTCACGCCGGCCGAGCTCGACACCCACCTGGATGCGGCCGCGGCCCTGCGTCGCATCATGGATGAGGCTTTCGCCCATATCGGCGAATCGGTTCGCTCGGGGAGGACCATCGACGAGCACGGCGCCAAGGAGTTCGTCCTGGCATGCTTCAAACGCGAGGGGCTGGTGACGGATGAGCTGCCTATCTGCGCCGTGGACGCCCACGCCGGGGACCCCCACTACGAGCCTCCGCCCAATGGCAGCTCTGAGATCCACGAAGGGTCCCTCGTGCTCCTGGACATATTTGCCAAGGGCAAGCAGGCCGGCTCAATCTATGCGGACATTACATGGATGGGCTATGTCGGGGAGAACGTGCCTGAGAGATACAGCGAGCTCTTCGGCATCATCCGGGACGCCCGCGACCTGGCCGTCTCTTTCCTCGCCGCTGAGCTTCCCACGCGCGAGGTGCGTGGTTGGGAGGTGGATGACGTGGTGCGCGGCTACGTAGCCGACCACGGCTACGGTGAGAGCTTCATCCACCGCACCGGCCACTCCATCGGAACGGCCCTGCATGGAAACGGTGTCAATATCGACAATCTCGAGACACAGGACGCGCGAAGGATCGTTCCGGGCATGGTCTTCTCCGTCGAACCGGGGATCTATCTCGATGATTGCGGATTCCGCACGGAGATCGATGTCTATGTGGACAAGGAGGGACCCAAGATCTCCGGCCTCCCGGCCCAGGAGGAGATCGTTAAGATACTCTAATGCAGTTGGAGTTTCTTCCTGAGCTCTTTTATCTCTGTGAGAAATCGATCTCGGAGGGCGGCCTTTTTCTCTGGAGTCAGGAATGCGCATTCGATGGAGCTTAGCTGTACGGACACCAGATCGTCCGGCGTGAATCCAAGTTGGTTCACCATGATGCGGTATTCATGGGGCAGGTCGATATCGAACACGCCGGGATCGTCCGTACTCACGCTTATGGGTACCCCGGCCGCAAACCACTCTCTGGCGGGATGCTCCGAGTAGGAGCTCACCGCTCCGGTTCTCAAATTCGAGGTGAGATTCACCTCTATCGGTATTCTTCTCTCGACGAACTCCTGAAACAGGAGCGGATCCTCTCTGACAAGAGTAGCGTGGCCCACCCTGTCCACACCGATCTCCAAAGCGGTTTCCAGGTCCCGACTCCCCGACGCCTCTCCTGCGTGAACCGTGGTGAAGAGGCCTTCCAGCCTGGCGCGGGCGAAAAGGCCCCTGAATCTGGTAAGAGGGAAAAGGGTCTCGTCCCCGGCCAGGTCGATTCCCACGACTCCGTGTTCCTTGTATTTGAGAGCCGCCTCGAGCATCTCCTCGTTCTGCTCGATAGTCATGTGCCTTAAAAGGCAAATTATGATCCCCCATTGGATCCCGAAATCGTGTTCTCCCCTTTTCAGACCCTTGACAACCGACTCCACCACCTCGCCCATGGGGAATTCCGCGGTCGCCTGCAGGGCGGGGGCAAATCGCACCTCCGCGTAAATCACCTTCTGGCGATGGGCTGATTTCATGTACTCGTAGGAGATCTCTTCCAGAGCTTCCTCCGAATGAAGGAGGGGGTATACCGTCCTGAAGACCTCCAGCACCTCCGCCAGGGTCCGGCGCGATGTACTCACTACGGCCAGATCCGCGATCTCCTCGATGGACTTGTTCATGAGCGGCTCATATTGCTGGTCCGAGGCAAGCTTCTGTATCGTCTCGGGACTCAGCGATCCATCGAGATGCATATGGAGCTCGACCTTGGGCATCGCGGTTATAAAGGTCTCTATTTCTTCGGGTGTCCGTAAGTCGAAGGAGACGGTTTCCGAAAGCTCAGGGTAAGCTAATCTTTCAGATGAGGCCGCACAGCCCCACAGCAGGGAGAGAAGACAATACGAAATCAGGAAAAAACTGAATCGATGAATTCTACGCATGGCAAGAACTAAGATGAAATCACCCTTCCGACTGGAAGGGCTTCCATTTTTCCTCGGCGGGTGGACGTCCGAGCAGGCTCACCAGAACGAGGCAGGCCAGGCCTGCGATCAACGATGGGTAGATGATGAAGTCTCCCTCGGTACGGAAGACCCAGACTTGATCCACGCCGATCTTGTTTAGCACGGCGAAGACGAAGCAGACGAGCATGCCGGCGCCTATGGCCGAGGTCCCGCCGGCCGGAGTGGCGCGCTTCCAGAGAAAGGCCGCCAGGATCGCCGGCGTGAGCCCGACACCGATCATGGTGTAGGCCACCAGGGCCATCTCCCAGACCGTCTCGAACTGGGTCAGGGCGAGGATGGCCATCACCGCAAGGACTCCCATGGACGCCCTCTGAACCCAGATGACCTCCTGCTGGGAGGCGTCCGGCCTCAGGAACCTCTGCCAGATATCTCTGGTAAAAGCCGTGCTCGGGGCCATCATGAAGCTGTTTCCCGTACTCAGGATGATCGCCATTCCTCCGACAAGAAGCAGGCACCCGGCCCAGAGGGGAAGTATGTGGAAGGCCGCATAGAGGTTGATCTCGTCCGTCCTCTTCCTGAGCTCTGTTCCGGCGACCTCGAGGGCTTTTTCGGGGTCGTCGGGGCGAGAAGCCATGTCGCCCACGTTGATATCGAGCCCCTGCCTGAGGGTCTCCCAGTTCTTGTCCCTCGCGCTCGGATCGAGGGCCCGGGTCTCGGCCGTTTTGAAGTTCTCCACTGAGCTGAACCATGCCTGAATTTTGGGGTGGCTGGTCGCGGTAACGGCGAAAAGGGCCAGGGTCACCTCCACCAGAACGACCCCCACGATGAATCCGATGACGGACCGTCTTGCGGCCGAGGCGCTTCGAGCGCTGAAGAACTTCTGGTACATGGAGCTCTCGCCGAGCAGCAGCAGAAATGTAGGCAGGAACACTCCGATGGCCCAGAAAAGGCCCGCCCGGGGCTTGAGGTTCCCGAACAGGGAGAGGTGAGTCTCCGGGAGAGTGGTTCGCACGTAGTCGACTCCCCCGGCCAGGCTCCCGTCGCCGAGCCCAAGAAGAAGGACCGGCAGGCCTATGAAGACCGAAATGGTGATGAGGGCCCCGTTGAAGATGTCGATGGTGACTATACTGCGCAGGCCGGCCAGCATGGTGAAGAGCACGATGATCGCGGCCGTCAGGTAGATTCCGATGTTGAGGTCCCAACCCAAAAGCAGATGGAGCACGATTCCTCCACCCCGACACTGGTAGCCGAAGATGATGCAGGAGCCGACGACGACAACCAAGGTCCCGAGGATCCTGGCAAGTGGATGGTAGCGTCGCTCGAGAATGTCCGGGACCGTGTACTGGCCCAGCCGCTGCACTCTGCCGGCGAGAAAATATACGATCAGGATAGCCACCCAGGCCCCGGCGCTCATCCAGAGCTGGCTGAGGCCGCCCCGGCAGGCGCGGCCGCCCCCGCCGAGAAGCGACCCGGCCCCAATCCACGTGCACACGAGAGAGCCTACGAGCAACCACGCCGGGACCGACCGACCGGCCACCATGAACTCCTCCTGAGTTCGGGTTTTGCGGCTCCTCCAGGCGCTAACGGAAAGGATGAAGAGGATGTAGGCGAGAAGGACGATGAGGTACGTGTTCATCTTCAGAGTCTTTCATAGTTGACACGGGGAGAGGGGGGCTCCTCGTGATGACGGTAAGAGATGACCTGCTGGCGGAGTGTTGATGTTGGGGCTCGCGAACCTTTAATTGCCCTTGTACCAGAGCATGACGGATGACAGGAAGTTATCCGGATCCGGGCCTGTCAAACTCATCGGATCCAGATAAATCCGTCCTTTGACAACGAACTCCTCCCCCGGCTCTATGCTTTGCTCCAAGGAGGAGATATCGACGCACCATGGATCCCCTTCACAGTTCAGCCCAATCTTGTAGGCAAAGAACCAATCTCCCGCCTCGGGCCAGTACTGCTGGGCGGAACCGATCGCCTCCGAGTCGAGGAAGCCGGGAGATCCGACCCTGTGGCTGTCAGGATACATGAAATAGGCGAAGTAATTACTGAGTCCGAACTGGGTGTGATTAACCCCGGCGATGATGACGAAATCATCTTCGTCATTCAGGAGGGGTTTGATGCTCGCCTCGTATCCGCTGTAGCTGAGGTAAAGAGCGTCCGGATTGTCCCAGTGGCACGTTTCCAGCCCGGTGCCTTCTCCTCTGCACTCATTCGGGGTCAAGTGGTTGCAATCCTCGAACATAATCCTATGGGGCATTCCGAAATCATGCCAATAGTGGAGGATGATCCTTTCAACCAGGGTCATCAGGTTATCCTCATGCTCCAGCTCCGTCGGGTCCGGCCTGGGTGTCCATTCCTCCATATGGTCCACGTCCCCGGTCGCCGTGGACTCGCCCCGAATCATGAAGACCTTCATCGGTGTGGATTCAATGTAGGCCTCAAGGGCCGCGTCATCGGCGCAGCTTATACGGTAGAAGAAGGTGAGATTATCGGCGGTATCCCCCAGGTGGCCATTGGCGAAATCGCGATGGAAATAGTATTCGTTGATCACGTCCTCAGGAACTCCAGAATCGGTAAGATAACTCTTTATCATATTACCGGCGGCGGTGCTCGCAGTTACGATCATCACAAAGGCCCCGTCGAAAGGCCCCACGCCACAATATTTCAGGGTTAGGTGATTGATGCCGAGTCCGATGCTCGATTCCGTCTTCTCTCTCCCTTTTCCGGGGACCCATCGGTCAAATTGATTGAGCAGGAAGTTCACGTATCTTGCATCGCTGATGGTCTTGCCGACCAGCACAAGCGCGTCGCCGCCGCTCATTTGAAATAAAGCCGTGCAAGGTCCATCATTAAGGTCGGACTTGGTGCAGGGATTGTTTTTCACTTGCGGATCAATGGGCTGGAGTACCACACCATACGCATTGTATGGGTTGTTGGCGTAACAATCAGGCGACGCGGCACAATCGTCTTCTGTCCAGAAGACCATCGATATCTCCTGTACATTCTTTGCCTTGAAGGGATTTTGCCTCATGGCTTGAACCGCTTGCGATCCTATTGTCCAGGCGGCTCTTTCGCCCCCCGCTGCAAGACTCTCGCTTTCAGATAACATTGCCCAGAGGCATGCGGCTCCGATAGCCGGCAGGAAAAACCACGCCACCTTTTTTTTCATCATCAGCCTGTTCTCTCTCTATGGGGATGATTCATCATTCTCTAGAGTCAGCTTCTGTGAATATTGCCGGATCAGTTCAATGAGTCCGGACTGATTGCCCCGGCTTGAGCCAAGCGTATGCGACGGATGAGCTTGTCGAACCGTATCTCCATTTCCCGGAAGAATGGGGAGTCAAGCACTTCTGAGTCTTTCTCTTTCAGCTCCCGGTGGAGGTTGGAGAGACGCTGCACTGTCTCGTCCAATTGATCGATCGACAGGGGAACCTCCACCTCCTCGATGGTTTTCAGGAAAGATTGCTCGATCTGCGGGGAGGCGAACTTTCCGCGGATCGCCATCTCCTCGACCCTCTCTTTGAGGTCGGCGAATTTCTGTGCCGGCGCCAGGGATGGGTGGATCACGAAGTTGGAGGCTTCCGACAGGCGCCTGTCATCGTGCTCGGCCTTCACAATATAGCGGCATCGTCGGCTGCCCGGGCCCGGGCGATCGACAAAGTAGAACTTATCCGTCGCACCGATCTCCACATAGGGTCCCGGGTACCCATCGACCAACGGGGGTCCTTCGATCCAATCCGCCCGATAGACGTGGAAACGGCCTGCCCCGTCCGGGGGGGCCCACGAGAGGACGACCGACTCGCCTGCGGCCTCTGCCTCGAGGCGGCGAGGCGCGGATGGAGGCGGAAGGAACACTTTCCCTGCTCTCTCGGCCCCGCCTGCGGTCATCATCAGTCGACTCGATTCCTTCGGCGTCATCCCCTGCCATACGACGCAGCCGCCCCAGAAGTTGTTCGTTCCGACGAAAACTCCGATCGGCGATGTCTCCAGGGAGCGATTCCCCATCTGAAATGGATCGCCGAAGCCCGTGATGGTGATCTCCTCCCAGTACCAGCCGTCAGCTGAACGATACAGGTCAAAGCCGCCTCTGTATTCAACAGCCTCATGATACGTGGGATATTCTTTGTATCGCGTCGTATTGTCGGCCGTCCCCGCATAGAGAACACCGTCGTGATTCACCTGGCGCCATATATGCACGTTGACGCCATTACCGAACCCCGCGTCAAATCCGCTGATGGGATACTTCCATCCGTCAGGGGCTTCACGGGGAGTTCCGACCACGAGGTCCCATGTGCCGTCCGCATAGACGCGAATCATCTCGGCAGGCTTGTCACAGCCGACGTAGAGAGCGTCTTTGAGCACGGCCAGGCTGACCGTTGTCTGGGCCGGATCGGGAAGATAGGCTCCGTGGGTCACTACAAAGTCGAAGGTGTAGGGAGGATCACCGGCGGCGTAGGTTTTTGCCACGCTGTAGCCTTTACACCCTTCCTGTTTGTCCTTGGGTTGAAAGAAAGGAGACTCTTGGCGTATGCCGAAGTATATCTGGTCGTTGAAGAGGGCCATATCCCATATGCTCAACCCGGCGGGGCTCACCTGGCGAAAATTATCGTTCCCCCCCGCAGGGTCCTCGGCCTCCCAGAGAGTCCCCTGGCCCTGGATCGTGCCTGCAATTACATAGAACTTCTTATTGTAAGTCAGCATTCCTCGCATGCTGCTCTTGTCGAAGTCGCCCAGAAAGGTCCCCGGCTCCTGAGGGATCGCCTCGAACGTGTTGCCGTCGGTGGAGCGCAGGATTCGCGGTGGCGTGGCCCCGTCGTTGATCATCCCGGACCAGACGCTGGTCACATAGAGGGCCTCGGTTCCATCCGGCTCAACAAAGATCTCCATGCCGCGGAATCCGGCCTCGCGGGATGAATACTTGCCCGGGTAGGTGGTGTTCGGCACATCATTGGGAGATTTGTAGCACATGTCCCATACGTCCGTCTCCGGAGTCCAGCGCCAGATCTCCGCCTGCATCGGCATGTCCTCCCATGAATTCGCACACTCCATATCAGGGTCTTTTGGGGGGTAGAGCCAGGTCAAAAAGGGATAAAAGACTTTTCGCGCACCCGATGTAAGAGACCAGCAGAACCAGCATCGATTGGTCCCGACATAGAGCTTGCCGTTCCACCACTTCATAGACCAGGCCGTGTTGTTTTCCTGGTCTCCGAATCCTTCCGGGGATATCTGGCGCCAGGTCAGACGGGGCAGATCCTCCGTTTCAGAGCAGAAGGCCGGCCCCCCCTGGATCACGAAGCAAGTCAGTATGAGCGACACGATCGCGATCCGCAGGTTGTCTCTTTTTAGAAAGAGGTAGAATTTCATAGCGCTGTGACCTTCCTTTTCTCTAGCGAATTTAAAGAACGAATAACCATCTCTTGTGAGAAATTAACGATACATTACTATCCTATATTATTACATAATCCAGCCTTGTCTGTCAAAGGATGTGAGAATTTGATTGTACATCTTTTTCAACTTTATCCTCACTTACCCACAGCCGTTGAGCCGGACATCTTAGAGGCGACTACTTACATCTCCCCTCTGATCCTTCACGAACGTTGTCGCCTGCTTCGGATGTCGGGGCTCCGGCAGTCGATTCTTCGAGGGGAGACCATTCTCCTATATGTTCCTCATGAGTCTTGCACCGACCCTGAGCGGTCCACCTGGCGGCCGCGTTGTAGGTCCACTCGAGAAAATCGGAGCCGCCCCCACCCTCTGTCGTGACTAGACATCCGTTGCCGATGTGGCCGAAAGCGTCCGCCTGCTCCGCCGGAGTCGGCTTGTCCCCGCGGGATGGGTCGACCGGGACCCACCCGTAGCCCGGCAGGTAGACCTCGACCCATCGATGAAAGACCTCGTTCGTGCTGGCATCGTCCCCGCGCACGGCAACCGAGCCCACATATCGAGCGGGCAGGCCTGCTGCCCGGCAAAGAGCGATGTAGACAAAACTGTATTCCGAACAGGACCCGCTGCCGCGCTCCAGGACCGTGGGCGCAATGTTCCACCCCCCGGCCAGCTCATAGTGCATGTTATCAAGCAGGTACTGATATAAATTGCGTGCCACCCAGTAGAGGTTCTTCTCCTCTCCGACCGCCTCTTTCACGGCCTGCTCGATCACGGGGTGATCGAGCCGGTACTTGTCTCCGTCCGCCAGATAGAGCTTGCGGATTTCACTGGGGACGTCGCGCCGCTTGCCGATCCTATCAGGGAAGAGGAAATAGCGGACCTCGTAGAGGCGGACTTGCACAGAGATCGCGGCCCGCACGATACCGGGTGGAGCTATCTCATCATAGTGATACTGAGCGAATTTTTGCCCCCACTGGTCGGTGACGTAGTTGGTCGGCGGCGGATCCAGTAACGCGTCTCCCAGGAGGACCTGCCCGCTCCGGTCGTGGGGGACCGCCATGTAGAGGTCGAGGGTGGCGATGGTTCCGGGCCCGTAGTTGCGAAACTCCTGGGTGAAGGTCAGGACTTCGCCCCTCTCTTTCAGACGAACATAGGTCGGCGCCTCCAGCACGGAGAGGCGGTAGATCCGATCTGTCTGATAATCGACGCACCAAAGTCCCTCGCCGTCCCATGCAAGCCCGCGTGCGTGCGGGCCGGGGGCGTCGAAAGTGGTCACCACGATCCCGTGCACGGCATCGACCCGGTCGATGCGGTCTGCGATGCGGTCAGCGACCCAAAGATGTGTACTGTCAAAACAGAGCCCTTGTGGGTCTTTTGACGGAGATGGGATTGAGGTCACAGTGGTGCCGTCGACCGGGCTCATCTGGTAGAGGCGGTTTTTCTTTTCGTCGGAGAGCCAGAGGGTCTCGCCGTCCCATGCAAGCCCGCGGGGAGCGGGCGACGGGACTTCGATCGTTCGGTCCACCAGCCCTGTGGAGGGGTCGAGGCGGTAGATGAGCTTTTCGCCCTGGTCGAGACACCATAGACGTGACCCGTCCCAGGCGAGCCCGGCCGGGTGGAACCCCGGGGCCTCGATTCGACCCAAAGTGGAGCCTGTAGAGGGATCAAGTCGATAAAGGAGGTCCGTCTTCCTGTCGGCAACCCAGAGCGCGGCTCCGTCCCACGCCAGGCCGGTAGGGCACGTCCCGGGCGAAGGGAATGAGATCGTTGGAACGGCAGGGGCCGTCTCCCCGGCGGACTCTGCTCTCACCGGCCCGACGATCAGGAGAACCAGGATCGTTGCAGCGAAAAATTTTTTTCCAATCATCTTTTTCCTCCAGATCACTCTTTATCATCTCCGGCTCCCGGATAAAGGGCCCGGGAAGAGGCCTCGAAGTCGTTGGTGAAGATCCCGTTCACGCCGAGGTCGGAGAGTTTTGCCAGCTCTTTGGGATCATCGACCGTGTAGACACAAAGAAAAAACCCAGCTCTTTGGACCGCGCGCACGATCTCGGACTTCACGTGAAGCCTTTTCATGTTCAGGCCATCGGCGCTGAGCCGAGAAATGAGAGCGGCAGGATCGAAGTCGATCTCCCGCCCGTACAGTACCGCCGTCATGACCGCAGGGGCGAGCTTCTTGACCCGGGTGATCGAAGTCGGGTCGAAAGAGGAGACGAGCACTTCCTCCTCCATACGACGTTCTCGCACTCGAGCGATCACCTTTTCCTCGATGCCGCCTTCAGGACTTGAAGAAACCGCTTCGGCCTTGATCTCTATATTCACTGCGCACCGTCCGCGCACGAGATCCAGGACCTCGGCCAAGGTGGGGATCTTCTCTCCCGTAAAGCCCGGAGCGAACCAGGAGCCTGCGTCCAGTTTCTTGAGGGTCGCCAGTGGAAATTCCGCCGGTCGTCCCGTGCCGCTGGTCGTCCGCTCGAGGGTGGCGTCGTGGAGAACCACGACCCGGCCGTCGGAGGAAAGGGTCACGTCCAGCTCCACCATCTCGGCGCCGGCCTCGATGGCGGCCCGGAAGGCGGAGATCGTGTTCTCCGGATGGCGGGCCGAAAGGCCGCGGTGGGCGATGAGCAAAGGCCCTTTTCGCCCAGGGGAGAAAAAGTCGGCAACCTTCAATTTAGACTCTCCCGCTGAGGTTTCGGGGATCATGCAGAGGGGCAACAGGAAAAGGAAGAGCGTGAGGACCCATTTCATGGAGGTATTTTAGCCGTAGGCGGCCCATTGGACAAGACCGAGAGGCAGGCCGCCATTGACCCCCCAAATGTCATGTTATAAAATGTCAGAGTCAGCGAAGCCGAAACCGAACAGAACAAATACAGGAACCCCCTATTCCGTCCACATCTGCGCAAGCCGCGTAGATGTTGCGATGAAAGACTCTCATGGAGCGAATGAAGCGAAGGAATATTCTCTTTTCAGCTCTCCTCATCACCTTCACCCTCCTCTTTTCGACCGGAGGGTGCGCCCAGGTCAAGGAGACGCGTCAGAACTACGAAGGGATCTGGGCCGCCCACGATCTTCGGCCCATGGCGGTCACGGTCCACGGACACAAGCTCGTCTACGTCAAAAAAGGGAGCGGCCCGGCCATTGTGATGATCCACGGCTTTGGGAGCAACCTGGCCGCATGGTCCCATCAGATAGACGTTCTGGCGCCACACCTCACCGTGTATTCCATCGATCTGATCGGCCACGGCCTCTCGGACAAGCCTGACATCGCCTACACGCCGCGCGACTTTCTCGACCACGTCAGCGGATGGATGGACGCCGTGGGCCTGAAAAGCGCAACCTTCATGGGCTGCTCCATGGGGGGCGGGATATCCATCGGGATGGCGATCGACTATCCACAGCGGGTGGAACGGCTGATCCTAGTCGACGCTCTTCCGCCACAGCGGTTCAAGAGGAAGACCGTCTTGGAAAACGAAGAAGTAAAAAAGTCGGTCGAAGCGGTTTCCCCGGCAGTCCAAGAGCCGCTTGCCGTGCCCGATGAGATGCCCGCCACGCCGGTCCGTTTCATGAACAGGATGAATCGGAATTTCGGACTCTGGGGAGGTTACGCGGACAAGGTCCCGGCGATCCGGCAGCCCACGCTGATCATCTGGGGGGAGAACGACCCTGCCATTCCATTGAAATTCGGCCGCATCCTCCACGATGAGATTCCCGGAGCCAAGCTGGTGATCATTCCCGACGGCCGACACACGCCGATGAAACACAAGCCGGACGAGACGAACCGTGCTATAATGGAATTTCTCGGTCTGGGCGGTTTTTAGAAGGATTCAAATATGAACAAGACCCTTGTGGTCGGTCTCGACGGCGGAACGCTCGATCTCCTCGGTCCCTGGATGGAGGCCGGCCATCTCCCCGTGCTGCGGTCCATCCGCGACGCAGGTGTGTGCGGCACTCTCACCTCCACGATCCCGCCGGTCACGGTTCCGGCCTGGTCATCTTTTATCACCGGCAAGAATCCGGGAAAGCACGGGATAGTCGAGTTCATGATCAAGAAACCCGGCTCATACGAAGAGCGGCCGATCAACGCAAGCGTGCGCGCAGGAAAGTCCTTCTGGAGTCTTCTCGGCGAGCAGGGGGAGCGCGTCGTGGTGCTGAACATCCCCACGACCTATCCGGTAGAGCCGGTAGAGGGCGCGATGATCGCCGGATTCCTCACGCCTTCGGGCCGTAGGGATTTTGTCTACCCCGAGGGGTTGCTCGAGGAGATCGAGACGAAGTTCGGCCCCTACTATCTTTACTTCAGGACAGTAGAATCAGCCGGGGGGCTGTCAGAGCGCGGGGCGGACATATTGCTCAAGGAATGCGGCGAGATGGTCCAGTACAAGTTCGACGTGGCCCGTTACCTCGTCGAGAAATACGACGCGACCTTTGCCGCCATACATGTGTGGGGCACCGACAGGCTCCAGCACGAGTTCATGCACATCATGTCCCAGGACCCGGCGCACCCCATGCACAACCCCGGCTTGGCGTCCCGATTGTCCGAACGCATCCTGGACTACTACAAGCGGGTCGACAGGCTCATCGGCGATCTGTCGGAAGCGATGGGTCGAGACACTTCGATCCTCATCGCCTCGGACCATGGACACGGCCCGATCCATCGAATAATCGACCTCAACGTGTGGCTCATGGAAGAGGGATATCTCGTGCTCAAAAGGTCACTGGGGACCCGGATGCGTCGATTTCTCTGGAGGCGGGGATTCAACCTCCATGCCCTGTTGAGGCTGTTTACCCGGGTCGTGAAATACCTTCCCTCTCTCCAGGGAAACACTCCCTTCGAAAGCCTGACGGCTTTTCGAATGGGCCAGCACAGGCCGTTTCTCCTCTCCTTCAACGACGTGGACTGGTCCCGGACCCGTGCCTTTGCAAAGACCGGCACGGGCCAGATCGTGATCAATCTCCGCGGCCGGGAACCCGAGGGCATCGTCGAACCGGGTGCCGGCTACGAGGCCATATGCAGAGAGATCGCCGACAAGCTTTCCGGGATGCGGGACCCGGAGAGAGGCGTGAAAGTCGAGGCGGACGTCCGCCTTCGGAAAGACCTCTACCACGGACCCTACTATGAAGAGATGCCGGACATCTCCTTCCTCCCCATGGCAACGAAGTACCTGGCCGTGAACCTCTCCGGCTTCACCTCGAACCGGATCTTCAGCGACAACCACATCCTTTCGGGCAACCACTATCAACATGGGCTGTTCATGGCCAAAGGAGAGGCCTTTCGAAAAGGGATCGGCGTGGAAGGGATGGAGATCATCGATCTGGCCCCCACGATCCTCTATCTCATGGGAAAGCCGGTGCCCGAGGACATGGATGGAAAGGTGCGCGAAGCGATCTTTGAAGAGGCCTTCTTACGGACTCACCCCGTACGATTCGGCCCCCCGGCAACGAGCGACCAGGAGCGGTCTTTCGTGGGGGAGGAGGATGAGGAGGAGATTAAAAAGAAGCTCCAGGAGCTTGGGTACCTGGGGTAGTGGATTCCCTTACTGCACGGTATCGATCCAACTAAAGTCAGTGGCCTGGTCACCCCCCTCTGAAAAGAGTCCCGTCCAGATTCCGACCCACCCTACGCTCGAGAGGGGAAACCCAAGCGGCATATGGAGAGGCGGATCGATGACCCACAGCGGAAGATCCCAGAGAGGAATGAATTGGACGGTCGGTGTGGTCAAGATCAAGAGGGTCGACCACATGGCCGGCACCCGCGTGCCCAGTGTGAAGTCCATTCGGAGTGCTTCGATGTCATAGTAGGCGTCCATTTAAAGCGTAAAAATCGGAATGCAGTCGGGATCATCGCCATCGACGAGGCCATCGCAATCTTCGTCGGTACCGCCCGAGCAAATCTCCCCGGCCTCGGGATGGATCTCGGGATTCGAGTCATCGCAGTCCCAACCGCCGCAGGCCTCGTCGAATGAGTCGTCCCCGTCCAAGTCCCGGCAATCCTGCGGGGACGCCGCAAAGCCGATCCTGAGGATGCGGCCGTCGTTGCCGCAGTACCACATTTTATACCCGGCTTCATCGACGAGTACGGTGGGGGTTCTCGTATCTTCGTCTTCCCACGTTCCCGCCGGCCCGATATCGATTACAGGATTGCCCTCATATTGCGTCCAGTTGATGCCGTCGGGGCTCGTCACGCATCCGATCCTCTTTCTCGTGCCGTCGTTTCCCGCATACCACATTCTGTACTCCTGGCCATCAAAGAGGACGCAGGGGCCGCTGATATAGTAATCATCCCAAGTCCCCTCTGTCCCCAGATCGAGTACGGGATTTCCCTCATGCTTTGACCAATTGATGCCGTCGGGACTGATTGCATACCCGATCCTCTTGTACGTACCGTCATGACCGGTGTACCACATCTTATATACATCGCCGTCGAAGAGGACGCTCGGAAGGGCGATATGCTCGTCTTCCCAGCTTTCACTGGGGCCTACGTCGATCACAGGATTCTCGGCGTGCTTGATCCAAGCGATGCCGTCCCCACTGGTAGCATACCCAATCCTATAATTTACCCCATCGTAGCCGTGATACCACATCTTGTACTCGACGCCATC
>CAZFWM010000146.1:0-17369 GCA_964522545.1 uncultured Thermodesulfobacteriota bacterium | reverse complement strand
AACGAGACGAATCGGGTGATCCGGCAGATTCCGCCCGAGGAAGCTTTACGGATCAGAGACTCCCTGTACGAAATGCGGGGTGTGATACTGAATGAAAACGCCTAGGCGTTCGGGCAAGGACTGCTAGGTTACCGGAATAATTTGTTTTTCTGCCAGGATTGGTCAGGCAGGGTTGCGCGCCCATCCACTCACCGACCCCTTCCAGCACTGACTTGGACCGACCCGGTCACTATATCTTCACCTTTTTTTGAAAAATAGTCCTAAAGTTTTTTATAAAATAGTCGATAAGAGAAATGGGAAAGATATAAGGAATATTTTTCAGAGGACCGGTACCAGATGAATCTCTCCATCAATCAGGTCCATAACGTCCTGCGCACTTATAGCCGCCAGTTACAGCTGGGCAGGGCAAAGACCTCACCCAGAGTCGTCAACCCCAACAATCTGGTTGACAAGGTGACGATCTCTAAGCAAGGGCGCAAGGTACAGGCCGAGGAAGAAGCAGGGAATCAAGCCGAGAAAAACCGAACTGCGACCGAGACCCATCCAGAGCCAGCCTCCACCAAATAAACAGATCTCTCAGCGTCAAGATCTTGGCGAGTACTAGGCAAATTTGACCCTGATACCCTCCATCCACGATCTGGGATGCCTTTGATCTTTTAGCCATAACCAATTAGATTTATTTGTAATATTGATTTGTATGCCTGATGTCTGGGATGTCTCTGGCCGGTCGATTTCCGTGGCATAAAAGATGCTACTTCGAAGGTGGAAGCGGCATTTATGAGAGATTGTTGCACTCGAAATGACAGAGGAGGTTTCTATTGTCAGGTGAAAAAATTTTGCTCCTCGATCGAGATCCCTTATTTCTGGAGAGTTCAGCTCAATGTCTGGCCTCACTAGGGTATAATGTCGAGAGCGAGTCCGAACCCGGCCGGGCGGTCCAAAAAGCGACCCAGGGCCAGTATGATGTCGTCGTGATCGACGAAGGCATGCCGGGCTTTTCTAACGGAGCGGTCTTTAAAACCATCGAGTCGCTCAATGCCCAGTCATGCTTGATCCTCACAGGTGAGGATTGCGATTTGCGGATCGCCATTGACGCGATGAAGAACGGAGCCTTCGATTTTCTGATCAAGCCCTTCTCATCCTCTGTCCTGGAAGATCGGATACAGAAGGGCCTCAAGAACCGCGAGGCCTTCCTCGAGATCTTTGAGATCTCCCAACAGCTACAGACAGTCAATTCCCAGCTCCAGGATCAGAAGGCCATGCTCGAAGTGGATCGGAACCGTCTTGAACAGCAGGCCGAGGAGCTGAACTTCATCAACGAGTTCTCGAGTACTATCGGATCGACCCTGGAGATCGGCAGGATAATCGAAATCTTGTTCGAGAAGCTGTCGGTCGGCGTGCCGATCGATGCTGCGTCCCTCTTCGTATTTCAGAAGGACGGGGTCAAGACCTATGTGAGCCTCGGGGCCGAAGTGGACGAGGCGGAGGCCTCCTGCCTGGCAAAGATCTTTGTAAACCGGTCCGCCGAGATCCTGGGGGAGCCTCTTCCCGTCGATGCGATAGAAACAGTGAGTCTGAGTCGACATCCCCAGCCAGCCTCCAGCTGTGGGACGGCGGGGGCCAGCTCCCTGGCCGCCAAAGGGTACAGCTTTGCGGTGCCCATGCGTGTTGCTGATGAGCTGATCGGTGTGCTCATGGTCTCCACTATTGGAGGACCTCCTTTTAGCCCAAATCAGAAGCGACTCATCAGCACCATTGCAAATCAGGTCTCCCTGGCCCTCAAGAACTCGCTGGAGCACAGGAGGATCCAGGAACTTGCGATCCGTGACAGCCTGACCGGGCTTTACAACTACCGGGCCTTTCAGAGCATTCTCGAGAAGAAGTATGATGAGCATCTCCGATATGGCCGTCCCCTTTCGGTCATCATCATCGATATCGACCATTTCAAGAAAGTAAACGATACGCACGGCCATCAAAAGGGCGATGATCTGCTGCGGGAGCTCGCTTCTCTGCTTGTGCGCTGCTGTCGGCGCTCCGACTTCATTGCCAGGTACGGCGGAGAGGAGTTTATCCTCATCCTCCCGGAGACTGTGCTCGAGCCGGCCCGGGAGCTCGCAGACAGAATCAGGCTCAAGATATCGGCCGGCACCTTGATTAATTCTACGAGCAATATTAGAGTTACGATCAGCCTCGGGGTTGCAAGTGTCGATAGCAAATGGGTGCATGGACCGCACGATCTCGTACGGGCTGCCGACGAGGCGCTCTATCGTGCGAAGCGCCAGGGTAGGAACCGCGTGTGTATTGCACTCCCTGATCCTGCCGTGCCGGGAGGGGAGAGTCCACGGGAGACAGAGAAAAATCAGGTCCGGGCGTCCGGCCGGGGCCTGGCCCATCCCGTGGCCGTGTCGAGACCGAGTAGAATTGCCGAATTGAGCCTTTCATGCAGCCGGCATGCAGGGAGTCAGGAGCCAGGGAAATGACCATAGAAGATGATAATCGCAGGGACTCTATTCGCGTCGAGGATACTTTCCCGATCGAATACAAGCGGCTCAAGGGGGAGAATCTCGAAGAGGCCAAAAAGCGCTATCAGAAGGGGCAGGGCTATAGGGTGCTCAAATGGGGAACCGCCTTCGATGTGCTCCAGCGGCGACCCGGAGATGTCAAGGAGAGTGAGTTCTCCGAGGCGCTCTTGCGCTCTCTATTCGAGCTCGACAAGAAATTGGATATGGTGCTCAATTTCCTCGACCCGGACAAGAAGGACCAGTCGGGAAGTGAGCAGCCGAGGGACGTGGAACTCAGCGCTTCAGGGATGAAGGTCGCCCTGGAAGAGCGTCTCGAGGTGGGCGATCTGCTCGAGCTCAAGATCACCCTGCCCGTCTTTCCTCCGCTTATAACCGTTCTTCTGGCACAGGTCCTCAGGGTGCGGCCCAAGCCGTCCCGGGAGGGTGTGAATCTGTATGAAATCGCCCTGGTTTTTGTTGCCGTCAATGACCAGGATCGTGAGGAGATAATCCGCTATACCTTCCAGAAACAGCGAGAGCAGCTACGGCAGCGAAAAGCGGAGGATTGAGCAAACCCTAACATTGCATAAAGCCGCAGGCGGAAACCGCTGGCGCTCGCGCCAGAGCACGCCATCTGCAGCCGTGCTCGCCTCGGCCAGGTCCTCACGTACTGGAAAGTACGCTCCGGCCTGTCCGAGTCTGCGCGCGGCCACATCTGTCGCACTCTGACGCGTTTCCGCTATGCGTCTTTATGCAACGCTAGGGTAAATAGATCGATTGTAACGAATGGAATAAGACCCCAGGCCTCAAGCTCCAAGCCTTTACGTAATCACTTCCCTACCTGGACCTGATTCCGCCCTCCCTCTTTTGCGCGGTAAAGAGCGCTGTCAGAGCGCTCGATCCAGCTCTGGAAAGTATCGGTCTTCTGGCCGGTGGCCACTCCAAGGCTGATCGTGATCTTGATGCGTTTTTCCCCGCGTACGAAGTTCGTCGTCTCCACGGCCATACGGATGCGTTCGGCGGCGGCAAGGCCCTCGTCTATGTTGGTCTCGGGCAGGATAACCGCGAACTCCTCACCTCCATAGCGGGCGGCAAAGTCTATGCTCCGTATGTTCGACTTGAAGATCTTACCCAAGATCTGAAGCACCCGGTCGCCGGTTGTGTGTCCGTACGTGTCGTTGATCTGTTTGAATCGGTCGATATCGGCAATGATCAGCGTACACGGGCTTTCATACCGGCGGAGCCGATCGATCTCCTCCCGGAGCTTGCCATCAAAGGCGGGCCGGTTGTACAGGGTGGTGAGGCCGTCGGTGATCGATTTTACGCGCAGTTGATCGAGTAACTTCTCCTGTTCCGAGATCTTCTTCGCCGATGAACTAAGCTTTCCCGTGACGCTTTTGTTCGTCTCCTGGATCTCGGTGAGCTCGCTCATGAAGTGTTTTTCCAGCTCCCGGATCTCGGTGAGAGTTCTCATCTTGGCGATGTTGATCTTGTGATCTCCGATGCGGCTGGTGAACGCATCGGTCTCTTTGATGAGATTCTGCGCCATGGCCGTTAGCTCCCGCACGCTATTCTTGAGCTTCTCGGCCTTGTCGACCAGGACCTCTTCGGGAACGACGAACTTGATCTCTGCTTCCGAATCAGATAATGCTTCCCCCGCACTGGAGGAAGCGGGTCCCCCAGATCCTTTCTTCCCGGACGGTGAGTCTCCTTGGGTCGGGCCAGGGAGAGAGGTCTGCGATGAGGTCTCGCTGGCGCCTCTCTTGCGGGAGCTTGCTACTAGCATAGCAATAGCGCCTCCGACCAGAACGGCTGCGCCCCCGGCGATTATGATCCATAACGGCATCTTGCTACCTCACGGATTGGAAATTGAGCGAAATTTTTTTGCCAGGTCGAAGAATTCGTTCATGATGTCTGTGAACTCCTCTTGGCCTTGGAATTCAAACTTGACCCCGAGAAGGCTCTCTGCTCCGGTGGGCCGGGAGTTCATGATCATTCCGTTCAAGCCCTCGATCGGTTTTACGCCCGGGAGATGGAATCCGAGGGCGATGCTGAAGTTGGGTGTGTAAGCGCCCCGGGCCGATATGCGGCAGCCGGATCGGCTTATGTCACGCATGATTCCTTCAGAGATGACGGGCTTGGCCCCTTCCTGTTCGTAGATTATTTTCACCGGGATGTTCACGGCGATGCGCTCTTCTTTTCGGAGCTGAAGGTTCTCCACTTTGTTCGGATACTTGAGGAAGAGGAGAGGGGCCGGATCGAATTGGATCTTCAGGACCTCTGTCTTGAAACCGTAGAGATTTCCGTCCATCAGGTATCGGAGAATGCACTCCTGCCCTGTCTTCAGGTTGAGAGGGTGGCCTCGGTAGTATGGCATCTGGATCAGGAGGAAATGAGGGTGCTGCCAGCCGAGGATCTTTGAGCTGACCTTGGCCTCGGGATCCTTTTTCTGCCAGTGAAGATACAAAGAGAGCCCCAAGCTGAAACGGACCGTATTGAGCTCTTGGTCTTGCATCGATGGCAGCCCTTTTTAAAGCAAAGGTAAAAATGCTAATATCAATAGATAAAAACTACAACAAATACAATTTTATGACAAGCCTACCTCGCCTTCAGGCAAAGAGTTTCGTTGAATTTTGTGAGAAGAACATAGGACTACGCAGCATAGGGGGCCCAGACGGTAACCGCCCTTGAAAAGGGGAAATAGTTATGGTTAAGATCGAATGCCTTTGAACAGAAAGGGGCCGGAGCGCATATGCAGAAGATACCGCTGAAAAGAGCCATGCCCGGGATGAAACTGGCCAAACCGGTGGTCAATGAAAATGGTGTGGTGCTGATCGGGGCCGGAATAGAGCTCACAGAGGGAATCATCAATACCCTGGAGAGAAAGGAAATCGACAGGGTCGTCGTTGAGGGAAGCCCCCTGGGCGATACGGGAAAAGCCCCGGAAGAGAGGATTGATGAGCTGAATACCCGGTTCCGCAATGTAAGTGACGATCCGGTGATGATGCACATCAAAGAGCTTTTTGTCCGGCGAATTCTCAGAAAAGCAGAGGATGGGAATGAGGGGGAGGGGGGAGGAGGAGGAGCATGACCCTGGACGAGAAGATTTTCAAGAGGAAGGTAGAGGCACTCAAATCCCTTCCGACCCTACCCGGCGTAGTGGAGAAGATAGCGCTGAGGATAAGCGACCAGGAGGTCTCCGCCTCGGAGATCGGCGGTATTATCGAGACGGACCAGGTGCTATCCGCACGTCTGCTCAAGATCGTCAACTCCTCGTTCTACGGGTTCCCGGGGCAGATCTCTTCGGTCTCCCAGGCGATCGTCATTCTCGGCTTCAACACCGTCAAGGGGCTCGTGCTGAGCGCCTCGGTTTTCGATATGATGGTCGAGGGCATGACCGGGCTGTGGGACCACTCGCTCGGGTGCGCCATGGCCGCCGGCTGCCTGGCAAAGAGACTCGACCAGCCCGACCCCGAGGAGATCACCACGGCCGGCCTGCTCCACGATATCGGCAAAGTGGTCTTCCGCACCCAGCTCCCCGACGACTTTGTTAAGGCCCTGCGCCTTGCCGAGGCCGAGGGGATCACCATGCGCGAGGCCGAGGAGAAGGTCATCGGCGTCACCCACGACAGGATCTCCATGTGGCTGGCCGAGAAATGGAAGCTTCCCGTGAGTCTGCGCGAGCCGATCGCTTACCACCACCGTCCCAAAGTGGCCCGCAACACCCTGACGGCCACGGCCATCGTCCACCTGGGCGACATTCTCATCCGGGCCGTGGGACACGGCTTTGGCGGCGACGCGCTCATGCCCAGGCTCGACGGCGAGGCATGGGAGCGGCTGGGCCTCGATGATGAGATCCTGGAGGCGGTCATCGACGAGATCGAAGAGGAGCTGGAGATGGCCGAAGACTTCGGCCTGCCGGGAATGTAGCCTCCTTGATTTCATTGCATAGGAAATCCAATTTTTTCCGCTTAAGAGTTTTTAACGCAGAGACGCAGAGGCGCAGAGGGCAAAAAAAACCTATGGTATATGATTTTTTTTGTCATTTAGGTCCTTCGCTTCGCTCAGGATAAACTCCGCGAGAAATCTTTCCGATGAACAATTATGGAAAGATAAGATTTCTCCCTGTCGGTCGAAATGACCGAGAAGGTGGTCGAGATGAAAAGCTCGACTTGTTATGAAATCGACAATTGCCAAGCATATGTTTGAATCGATTTATTAATAGTCCTCTGCGGCTATGCGCCTCTGCGTTAAAAATCTGAGAGTATAAATCCGCTCAAAGCGCTATAAGCGCACGCCTGGATATCCATGTCCAAGAAAGAAGCACTCGAGAAAGAGCTCGAGCGCGTCAAGCGGCAGCGCGACACCTACGCCCAGACCCTGGCCGACACCAACCGCCGGTACCTCGAGAAGATCGAGGAGCTCTCCCTGGTGCGCCACGTGGGGGATTCGCTCCGCTACATCCAGGACGTGGAGAGGGTGTGCCGGGCCATCGTGGACATCGTCCAGGACGAGCTGGATCCCGAGAAGTGCTCCCTCATGCTGATCGATACCGCAGGGGAGCGCGTCTGCGCGAGGGCCGAGCGCGGTCCCTACGACGACGAAAGCCACTATTTCGACGAAGAGGCTTCACCCCGCTCCTTCCGGCTGGGGGAGGGGATCGCGGGAATCGTCGCGCGCGACGGGAACCCGGTCCTGGTGCCGGACACTCTCGATGACCCCCGTTTTCTGCGAACCCGACCGGAAGATCAGAGCATCCGCTCTCTACTATGCCTGCCCCTCATCGCCAGGGAGAAGATCCTGGGGGTCTTCAATCTGAGCTCCCTTGCTCCGGGCGCTTTCGGGCCCGATCAGGAGCGCATCCTCACCATCATCCTGGGCACGGCGGCCATTGCCCTGACCAACGTGATTCTCTTCAACGATCTCCAGCAGAGCCACAGCGCCCTGGAGACTTCCGAAGGGGAGGCCCGGGCGACCAAGGAGTACCTGGAGAAGCTCCTCGAAACGGCCAGCGACATCATATTCACGGTGGGACGCGACGGCCGGTTCACCTATCTCAACAAACGCGTCGAGACCTGGGGCTTCACCCGGGAGGAGCTGCGCGGGGAGCCGCTTTCGCGCATACTGCCCGGAGGAGAACGCTTCGACGAGCTGAGGGCCGCTCTGGGCCGCGGCGAGATGCGGGTCTTCGAGATCGGCGTGACCGACGCGGCCGGCGAGTCGCGCTGCGCCCTGGTGAGTACGTCGCCCCTGCGCGGTGCTTCAGGCGATGTAGAGGGGGCGCTCATCATTGCGCGCGACATCACAGAGCGAAAGCGCCTGGAGAGGCAGCTCATGAGCTCCGAGAAGCTCGCCTCTCTCGGCAGGCTCGCCGCCGGCGTGGCCCACGAGGTGCGCAACCCGCTCAGCTCCATCTCCGGCTATGTACAGATCCTCATGAAGGGGAAGGCCACCGAGGAGATGAGCCGCGAGTTCCTCACCAGCATCGATGAGCAGATCGAGCGGATCAACCGGATCATCGAGAACCTGCTGAGCTTTTCCCGCACCTCGAAGGGGAAGGTCGAATTCGTGGACGTGAACACGGTGATCGAGAAGACCCTCACTCTTCTGTACACCCACCAATCGTTCAAGAATATCCGGGTGTCCAAAGAGCTCGCGGACGGGCTCCCGGCGGTCCGCGTCGACCGCTACGCCCTCGAAGAGATCCTGATGAACATCACCATGAACGCGGCCGACGCCATGTCGGGGGGCGGCACCCTCACGGTCCGGACCGGGGTCGAAGAGGGGGGGATGGGGATCGTGATCAGCGATACCGGGAGCGGCATAGCCCCGGAGGACATCGACAAGATCTTCGATCCTTTTTTCACGACCAAACCCGAGGGGTACGGAACCGGTCTCGGCCTTTCGATCTGCCTCGGGATCGTGGAGAAGATGGGGGGCGCCATCCGGGTCGAGAGCGAGCCGGGCAAAGGAGCCACCTTTTTCGTAACCCTCCCGGTGGAGTGAACTTCTGCACAAGGCGAGCAATGGAAGAAGAAGCGAAGGCAAAAGGCAGGATACTCATCGTCGACGACGAGGACCATATCCGGCGGGTGCTGGGAATCATGCTCGACGAGGCCGGCTATGAATCGGCCGCCGTGGAGAGCGGCGAGGCCGCCGTGGAGGCCCTCAGCGCCGAGATCTTCGACGCCGTGCTCTGCGACATCCGCATGCCCTTCATGGACGGCATGGAGGTCTTGAGGGAGATCAAGCGGATCAACCCGGACACCGTGGTGGTCATGATGACCGCCTTCGCCTCGGTGGAGACGGCCATCGAGGCCATGAAGCAGGGGGCCTATGATTACATCTCCAAACCCTTCAAGGAGGACGAGATCCTCCTCGTCCTGGAGAAGGCCCTGGCAAACCAGAAGATTCTTGCCGAGATCCGGCGGTTCCGGCGTGAGATCGAGGAGAAGTTCGACTTCTCCAAAATCATCGGCCGAAGCAAGCCGGTCCGCGAGATCCTCGACCGGATCCGCCGGGTGGCGGACACGAAGAGCACTGTGCTCCTCATGGGCGAAAGCGGCACCGGGAAGGAGCTCTTTGCCCGGGCGATCCACTACAACAGCCCGCGACGGGACCGGCCGCTCGTGACCGTGAACTGCGGCTCCATCCCGGACAACCTCCTGGAGAGTGAGCTCTTCGGGCACGCAAAAGGGGCCTTCACCGGCGCCGACCGGGTGAAGCGGGGCCTCTTCGAGGAGGCGGACAGGAGCTCTCTCTTTCTGGACGAGGTGGGCGAGATGAACCCCGACCTCCAGGTCAAGCTGCTGCGGGCGATCCAGGAGGGGGAGATCCGCCGCCTCGGCGAGAACGAGGCCCGCAGGGTCGATGCGCGCTATATTGCCGCGACCAACCGGGACCTCGAGGCCGATGTGGAGACGGGGCGCTTCCGGGCCGATCTCTTCTACCGCCTCAATGTGGTGCCGGTCCGGATCCCCGCCCTGCGGGAGCGGCGCGACGACATCCCCCTGCTAGCCAAACACTTTCTCGACAAGTACTGCAGGGCCCACAAGAGGGGCCGCAAGGCCCTGGCGCCCGAGGCGATGGAGGCCCTGATGCGTGGCGACTGGCGCGGCAATGTGCGCGAGCTTGAAAACGCGATCGAGCAGGCCGTCGTCCTCTCCGACGGGGAGGTTCTATCACCCAAAGACCTGCTCATCGGCCCGCCCCCTTCAGCGAGCGGCGTGGAAGTGACGCTCCCTCCGGACCGGTTCGACTTCAAGGCGACCCTCGAGACCGTCAACGCCGAAGCGGAGCGGCAGCTCATCACATTGGCCCTTCGAAAAGTGGACGGCAACCGCACCCGTGCGGCAGAGCTCCTCGGCATCGGCCGGCGAACCCTCCTCTACAAAATAAAAGAGCACGGTCTCGAATAAACCCGATAAATGCGCACGCTGTATGCATTTAACTGCGCAAAGCCATGCGCAGCCAAATCGATATGATTACGGGCAGTTATTGTTTTCCCTCCCGGGAAGCGTGCTGTTGAACTGCGCATGAGGATGCGCACTCGCCTCTTTTTTTTTCCGTTTTTGGCTTCCTCGAATTCCTGAAAACCTCATGATTTCAATATGATGGCTCTGTTTTCTCCTGCCTGGTACACCCGGTGCAATTGCGTGCGATCAAGAGACGACGCAAGAAACGATGAACCGGAAGATAGCAGGAGGTAGAAAAATGAAGGGTAAATCGAACAGGCGGAGCAAGAATTATTACGACATCCTCGGTGTCCGCTTCACCGCAACGCCCAAGGAGATCCGGACCAAGTACTGGCGGCTTGCCCGCCGCTACCACCCGGACCTGAACAACGGGGATAGTGAGAAAGAAGATCGCTTCAAGGAGATCTCAATGGTCTACTCTATCCTCGGCCACCCCCAGCGTCGCCGGTCATACGATCTCAAACTCATCGAGCAGATGCTGCACTAGGCGCCGGGGAACAGCACTCAGGAGGTGAACTCCCATGAATAATATCAACTCCAATCTATCTTCGAACCGATCGTACGATACTCCGCAACAGCGGGCGGAGCGGCTTGCCAGGCTCTACTGGATCGCCCGCAGCATAATGGATGAGCTCAAAAGGCGGGAGGCGGCCGGCGCTCAGATCGATCTTGCACCTGCCAAGAGCGAATGGGACGAGGTGAAATCATTGATCCTGCGGCATTGTTACAATAGAAACCGAACGATTCAGTAGGTGGCCCCTTCGGGGCGGTCTGAACGTAGGGGCAGGGCTTGTCCTGCCCGGAAGGGCGCAGCAAGCGGCGCCCCTACTTACAACACATTGAATTATAAAAGGTTTTCTCTTCTCAGCCGTTCTATGATGCCCACCGCAGAGCGGCTTCGGTCCATGGTGTATATGTGCAGGCCCGGCACTCCCGCCTCGAGGAGCTCCCTGCACTGACTCGCGGCGAACTCGATGCCGAAGTCCAGCAAGGCCTCTTTGTCCCCCTCGGGCAGGCGGCCGATGCCGGCGCGAATCTCATCGGTGATGGTGGCCCCACACAGATTGGCCAGTATTTCCATCATCTTTTCGCTGTAGATGGGCATCACGCCCGGAAGGATGGGGACCGTTATGCCGGCGGCCCTGCAGCGTTCCATGAAATCGAAGAAATATCGGTTGTCGTAGAAGTAGTTGCTGATGATGTACTCGGCCCCGTTATCGACCTTGAGCTTGAGGTATTCCAGGTCCTTCTCCTTGCTCTCGGCTTCGATGTGACCCTCCGGGTAGCCGGCCGCGCCCAGGCAGAAGGAGGTGTATCGAGGGTGGATGAAGGAGACGAGATCGGAGGCGTAGGGCAGGCTCTGGGGGTGAGGCTCGAAACCTTCCAGCTCGCGGGGCGGATCTCCGCGGACCGCCAGGATATTCTCCAGGCCGAGGTCCCGGTAGCTGTCCAGCACGGCCGTGATCTCCTCGGGGCCAAGGCCGTAGCACGCAAAATAGGCAATGATTTCAAGGCCCTTCTCGTTCTTGAGCTTTTCGATGAGCTGGTGAGAGCCCTCCCGGGTGGAGCCGCCCGCCCCGAAGGTGACGGAGACGAAATTCGGTCCCAGGGCTGCCAGCGCATCGATCGCCCTTTCGAGATTATCGGCCGCCTTGGGGGTCCTGGCGGGAAATAATTCAAAAGAAAAAGTTGGTTTTCCACCGGAAGTCCAAATGTCTGTTACTTTCATCGACCTTCTCCTATGTTTTTAGAGTCTCTCATCAAGCTCAATTCCCTCTCCCTCTGGGAGAGGGTTAGGGTGAGGGAATATCGTTCGAGTGCGGCTCGGCCGCGTTAGAATTTGACCATTTGATTCCTGCTCCCTTCGAGGCGAACTCGCTCACCGCCTCTTCGGAAAGCGGGTGCTCCACCAGGGTCTTTAGCAGACCGAGGCCCATGGTGAGGTGATGCGCGCCCACCTGAAGGGCCGCGACCGCCTCTTCCGGGGTCTTGATGCTCGCCGCCAGGAGCTCGGTGGCCGTTCCATCCACGGCCCGCGCAAAATTCCGTACGATCTCGATTCCATCTCCGAGCGCCCTTGTGGCCCTGCTTACATAGACGACCACATAGCAGGCGCCGGCCTCGCGGGCGACCACGGCCTGGGCGACGCTGTACAGGGCGGTCACACAGCAGGGAAATCTGTCGGACAGGCGGGCCACCGCCCTGAATCCCGTGGCGGTGGGGGGAATCTTCAGAGTGAGCTGTTCCCCGACGAGGTCGAAGGCGGCCTGAGCCTCTTCGAGCATGCCTTCCAGATCGGGGGCGGTGAGCTGGTAGAAGAGGGGTCCCATCCGGATTTGCGCGAGCCCCTCGAGGATTTTTTCAGGGGTTCCGTCGGCTCCGGCGAGAAGGATCGGGTTGGTCGTAATCCCCCGGACCCAGCCGAGCTCCTGTGCCTCTCGGGCTTCGGCCTCGCGTGCCGTGTCAATGAAGATCGCCATCAGTCGTCGACCCAGTCCAGGATCACTTTTCCGGAATCTCCGGATCTCATCACCCCGAAGGCCTCCTCGAATTCCGTAAAGTGATACTTGTGAGTGATAACCGGGCTGATATCGAGGCCGCTCCGGATCATGGACTGCATCAGGTACCACGTTTCATACATTTCGCGGCCATAGATCCCCTTGATAGTGAGCATGTTGAAGATCACGGTATTCCAGTCTATGGCCAGCTCTTTGGATGGGATCCCGAGGAGAGCGATCTTGCCCCCGTGACACATATTCTCCACCATGTCCCGGAAGGCCTCTCCGCTTCCGGACATCTCCAGGCCGACATCGAAGCCCTCTTTCATGCCCAGCTCCTTCTGGACCTCGGCAAGGCTCCTCTCTTTTACATTCAGGGCGACGGTGGCCCCCATTCTCTTCGCCAGCTCGAGGCGGTAGGGGTTTATGTCCGTGGTGACCACGTAACGCGCCCCCGCGTGCCGGACGATGACCGTGGCCATGATCCCGATCGGGCCCGCACCGGTGATCAGAACGTCCTCGCCCAGGACCTTGAAGGCCAGGGCCGTGTGGGTGGCGTTCCCGAAGGGGTCGAAGATGCTCAGGATATCCATGGGGATGTCGGGGTCTGCGTGCCAGACATTGGTCACCGGGATGCTGAGATATTCGGCGAAGGCACCCGGCCGGTTCACTCCCACCCCATTGGTGTCGTTGCAGAGGTGGCGGCGGCCGGCCAGGCAGTTCCGGCAGCGGCCGCAGACGATGTGGCCCTCGCCGGAGACGATCTCCCCGATCTTTACGTCAGTTACATTGTCGCCCATGGCGGCCACGGTCCCGACGAACTCGTGTCCCACCACCATGGGCACGGGGATCGTCTCACGGGCCCAGGCGTCCCAGTTCCAGATGTGCACGTCCGTGCCGCAGATGGCGGTTTTGTGGATCTTGACCAGCACATCATTGATGCCGAATTCCGGGACCGGCACTTCCTCGAGCCACAGGCCGGGCTTCGACTCTTTCTTCAAAAGGGCTTTCATGGTCTTCGTCATTTTATGGATCCCTTCGAGATTGGGTGGTGCAATCCCCCCCGTTCCTCTTCCGCACGTAGTCCTGCATCTGGGCGAATGCGGCCTGATCCCCGCCGAGCTCTGCCACGAGGGCCTCCGGCAGAACGACGGCGCCCAGGTTTCCGTCCCGGACGAGGGTAATGTCGCCTCCGGCTGCTATGCGCCGCCCATCGAGAATGCGGAATACGGCCGGATCGGAGAGCGGGCACAATAGATTGGGTACCCGGTTAAGCATGGCGACAAAAGTATCGTAACCGGCGGTCTTCTCGACATCGAAGAGCTGGAAATCAAAGGTGCTCACCATGATACGTCCGGCTTTCTGACATCCGATGTAAACCGGGAACAGGGCCTTGGCCCCGGACGGTTTTTTCACCGCCCAGATGGCAAGGCCAACCATCACGGCGACGAGAACGACGCCAACCGCAATCGCGGTAATTCGTTGAGTCTTTTTCGTCATCTTGCCCTCCTTCCTATTGCGGCAAAGCCGCAAGCTATCAGCCTTCAGCTATCAGCTCCCCCCTCCCCACCGATTTTATCGCGCAAAGCCGCAGAGTTCGCAAAGGATTGAATAAAAATCTTCCTAAGTCTCTGCGCCTTTGCGAGAGATAAAAAACTCTAGCCATCCTTCTGTTGCTCCGCCGGGCGTCGCCCGATCGCCTGGAAGACCTGGGCCGTGCTCTGGATCGAGCGCGGATCGGTCTCGTGTGCGGCGATTTCTGCCAGCATCCGGTCGATCTCGGAACGGTCGGTAAGCCCGGCTGCGATCGCTGTGTCTGCGATGTTAAGGAGAGTCAGCCGGGCGATGGTCTTGCCCTCGCCTTCGCGGAAGGCGGGCATCGAGATCGAGACTTCGACCTCTGTGAGCCCTGCGTCGACGAGCATCGCCGCGAGACGCGGACCGATGGCCGGGTCCACGCCCCGGGCACGTGCGGCCTCGGTATACAGCTCGGTGTAGCGCCGGAAGGCCGCGCTCGGCGGCCAGTGCGCATGGGCTGTGATGTCGATATCTTCGGCCACGATTCGGCCGGTCGGGCGCACGGTCCTCCGCATCCGTTGCAGCGCGTCGGCCGGGTCGGGCAGGTGGGAGAGGAGGAAGCGGGCATAGACGATGTCAAAGGCGTCGGATTCGTCCAGCTCCTCGGCCCGCCCCTGCATCCAATCAACCTCGACACCGCAGTCCCTGGCGAGGGAGCGTGCATGGGCGAGGACCCCGTCATCCATATCGATCCCCACGACACGTCCGTTCGGCCCGACGATCCGGGCGATCTCGACGGTCGTGTCCCCGCTTCCGCACCCAAGATCGAGCACCCGCAGCCCGGGCGAGATCCCGGCCCGATCCAGGAGCGCCATCGATCCGGCCCGCATCACGCGCGAAAGCACGCGGAGCCGCGCGGCCCCCGCGTCACCGCCTCTGATGATGTAGTGCGATCCCTCGGTCATCTTCCTATCTCACTATCGGCCTCGGCTACTGCCGTCTTAGCCTTGATCCCGCTCCTGGAGGGTGCGACGAAGGACAGGCAGCACGGCAAGGTCCTTCTCCCGTCCAAGTTCCTCCTTCAAGGTGATCAATATCGAAAGATCCAGTACTTTTACATGCGTCTCCGATGTGATCTCCAATTCGATCGTATGATCGAGTAAGTCTTTGTACTCGCGTCCTTTGCTCACGGTACCAAGGAGATCGAGAGGCCCCGCGTGGGTCATGAGGAGATGATGCCCGGGGCCGGCCAAGTGAGAAGCCGTCGGCCTCAGACGCCTTGACGGTTGTTCACGATAGTATGTATCCAAAGCTTGAAGTGCAGATACGAGACGTTCCAGATTCTCCGGGGCCCTGGAATGGATCAGATCGAGGTCGAACGTAGCGATTGGAGCGCCCTGGAGCACAGCGCCAACCCCACCGATCACTATGAAATCCACACGGCGGTGCGTCAGCACCTCTAGGATGCCGAGGAAGTCAGGAGATGGGGCGGGCATCACGCAACCTCAAGATTGATCGGACAGTGCGTTGAAGGGTCTCAAGCCGTTCTGCCGGGGACATCGCCAACATCCATCGGATAAGAGTCAGATCGACCCCGTCATCGCTGTGCGTCAACCGAGGCCCGTCAGGCGGTTGCTGACTCACCTTCCCACTCTGCTTGGACTCATGTTTCATTGTCGGCTCTATGTTTCAGGCCTGCAAAACGTTCAAATTGACCTGCGAGCAACCGCAGCAAAATTTTAGAGTTCCATTAGGCGCTTGTGCGGGTGCTCGCTAGGTTGAACGCCTTGTTTGACCAAAAATTAGGACTCATGCCTGTACTGAAAATTTGCTTTGGAGTCTCCGCCACCAATCAAGGTCAAAAACCGTTAGGAACTCCGTGATTGCCATTATGGCCGTGGGACTAAGAATTCGCCCGTTTCCGATCGTTGGGACTGAATCCCCGCCGAGTTTTCCGAGCAGGACAGCGGCTGCTCCATTGAGATAAAGATCGCCTTCTAATTCGGAGGCTTCCATAGCTTGCATGTACTGACGCAAAATTTGCCCGAGATCGCGATTTTTCCGTGTTATACCATACCAGATATTTCGCCTCAGCGCGTCGGTGACTTCGCTGTCGAAGAGCTTGGGTAGATCGTGATAGTGCGTAGCAACGAAAGCCAGATAGACATCGACGAGTGCCTCATCGGTGCGCAACCGTTCAGGAGGCAAACCAGCAGATAAAATGAGATTCTCTGACATTCGTGGCCAGTATTCGGAAAGCATCTGTGCCAGACTCGTTAGGAATAAATCAGCAACTTCGTTTGCAGTGATCTTTTTCTTTCCGAATAGAGACATCGCAACCGCCACTATCGTACTAATTTTTTGCATCTCCGCTGGAACCTGCCCCCTACTCTGGAAGCGGAGACGAGGATGACGTTTTAGAGGGCCCACCTCTGTGTCAGCCGGGGCCGATAGCGGACGCCACGGAGGGAGGCCCTCCTGAATTCCCTTCTCTTTGCGTCTCTGCGACTTTGCGTTAAACTCTCCCGCATCCAAGCTTCCCTGCGGGGGCGGACTTCGCGAGCCGCCTCACCCCTTGACCAGCGCCACGGCTCCATATGCGTTTTCGGAGAAGCCGTCGGCGCCGATCTCGTCCGCATAGGACTGGGTCAGCGGGGCACCGCCTACCAGGACTTTTGTCACCTCTCTCAGGCCGGCCTGCTTGAGGGCCTCGATCACCTCGCCCATGACGAGCATGGTGGTGGTGAGGAGCGCCGATAGGCCGAGCGCTTTGGGACGGTGCTCTTCCACGGCCTTTACAAAGGTCTGGATCGACACGTCCGCCCCGAGATCGACCACCCGGTAGCCGGCCCCGCGAAGCATGATGGCCACGATGTTCTTGCCGATGTCGTGGAGATCCCCCTGCACCGTGCCGAGCACTATCGTCTCCCGGCTCCCGCCGTCTTCGTCCGCACCGAGGTGGGGCTCGATGATCTCCAGGGCCTGGTTCATGGCCCGAGCGCTCAGCAGGACCTCGGGGAGGAAGATCTCCCCCTCCTTGAATCGGGCACCGATCACATTCATGCCGGCCACAAGGCCCTTCTCGAGGATGGTCTTTGCAGGGGTTCCGCCGTCCAGCTCGGCCTGGGTGAGTGCCTTTACCTGATCGGCGTTCCCTTCCTGAAGGGCCTGGGCGATCTCTTTCATCTTTGACATGAAAACCTCCTTTGGCTGGTATTATTTATGGCTTATCGAATCGTTTTCATTGTTTTCAGGCTAATTGTGCTCGATCCCGATTTTCGAGGACGACGACGAGGACGAGCACGATCGCCATTGTACTCTATTTAAGCCCTGATCGGATACCTCCCGTGCTCAAGGCAGGTCCGGTTCATGGCCAG
>CAZFWM010000145.1:0-17422 GCA_964522545.1 uncultured Thermodesulfobacteriota bacterium | reverse complement strand
AATGGGATAGATTTCGAAAGGTCAACTGCCGCGAAGCGGCCTTAGTTCAACTTTCTGTTCCATTACTACTCAGACCCCATATTTATAACGATTTCAAATGGTTATCGTGGAAGCAGTTTGGGGGGCCACTTTTATTTATTTTAGATCATTTCTTAGCACATAGACGACGATTCCCGGGCAGACAAAGTCGAAATCTTTGGATCGCACATGCACTTGCTCGAAGATGTCACCTTCACAGAATTCCCGCTTCCCTGAATAGGCGAAACTGAATCCCCCTACAGAGAGATTGATCGGAAGGAAGTCCGAGGGGACGGTCTCTCCATTCAGAGATACCGTGATCTCCACATCGTCGCTCCGGGAAAGGGGAAGTCGCTTGTGGGCCCGTCGCTCACCTTTTGGGAGATTTTTCAATGACCTGGCCTTAAGATTCAAGGCGTAACACTTTTTTTCGCGTTCTCTTACATAGGCCTCGATCTTTTGGCGCGCATCATCTCCAAGGCCGAGAAATTTAACACCAAGTACGGTTGTCATATCAATCGCTGTTCAGAGCAAATTGAATACCATCCAAGCGTCAGGGACTCCGCCGCTGAATTCTATAGCCAGTTGCGCATAAATTCATTGAATTTTCGCAAAGAATCCCATTGATCCCTCTGCGCAGTGTGAACAGGAACTTGAATAGGTTTCACTCTTATTTCGGAATTTTATTCCCGATCAGGCAAAATTTCTCCCTTCGGTCGAAATGACACAAAAAAAAACGGGCCCCCGAAGGGGCCCGTTTCGTCTATCCACCTGTTTTGACTCTACAGACAGATATTTTTCCTTTCCTGTCGGATCACTTGCCGGTGTCCACCCATTCGAGAACAAATGCCTGGGGGCCGGCTCCCGTGAACAGGCCGCTGTAGATCCCGATCGTTCCCATTGACGGGAGGGGGAATGAGACCGGCAGCGACCAAGGCGCCGGAATGACCGGAAGCGGTACCGACCATAGCGGAACTACCTGAACAGACGGATGGGTAAGGATCAGGAAGTTAGCCCATGTGGCCGTCTCCGGCGTCTGAAGTGTGAAGTCCAGGCTGAGTGTGCCGGCAGCGTAGGCCACATCCAGCTCCAGGATGAATTCAGCCGCAGGAACGCAGTCCGGCTCGTCCACGTCGCCGTCGCAGTCATCGTCGACGCCGTTGGCGCAGATCTCATCGGCGCCCGGATTTACGGCCGCGTCGGTATCGTCGCAGTCCTCCTCGCAGAGTGCCGCATAACCGTGAAGCGTCTCGAAGTCCGGATCCGGAGTTCCACCATAGCCGTCGCCGTCAGCGTCAACACAGGCCGAATCGAAGTACAGCTCGATGGAATAAAAACCGGGTGTGCCGTCGTAGCCTACCACCAGGAGGGCCATCTGGACAGGGAATTCCCAGCCACCGTCCTCGACGAGAACTCCGCCAAGGGTCTCGGGAACGTAGTACCACGCGTAGCTGAGGAGGAACCAGTCCGCTACTTCAGGGCCGGCTCCGTCAGGATCGAAGTAGGCATACCACTCTACGTCGTAATCGGATAAGCAGTCGAACATCACCTGGGCGAAGACAAAGCCCGCGTTCGGCATTTCGAAGGTGAAGTAGTCGTGGTCGCCCACGTAGGCGCCGGTGAAGGGATTAATGCCCACGGAAGAGAGGCTGCCGTAAGCCGTGGTGACGGCTTCATCCAGGGTTCCCAGATCATTCGCCGTGAGGAGGGTGTCGTTCGGCTCCGCCTCGGGCGTTCCGCCGCAGTCGAGATCGCCGTCGGGAACAGGGAAGTAATCCTCGCCGAGCGTCGTCTCGATGCCGGTGCAGTCGTTGTCGATCCCATCGCCGCAGTCAGCGTAAACTTCAGGATCGCACGGATTGATGAAGGGATCCGTGTCGTCGCAGTCGAATCCGCAGTCTGCTTCATCGTACCATCCGTCGCCATCGGCATCGGCCGCCGCGGCCGCGCAGATGGTGAGGCGGTAGTCGCCCACGTCGTAGAAGCCGTCCTCGTCAAGGTCACCCGGGACGATACCGATCCAGAAGTCGGCCTGGCCCTCGAAGGCGAAGCAGTCGATCTCTTCAGTAATGCCTTCATAGTAGATTTCGAGGGTAAGGGCTATGCCGGTAACGGGCAGGTCGAAGAGAAAGTAGTCTGCATCGAAGGCCGAACAGTAGTTCCCCTCGATCTCGTAGCAGTTGCCGATGGCCAGAGCGCCAAGATCCTGAGCCGCTTCAGACGTGTCGTTAGGCTCGGCTTCGCTGATCTCGCCGCCGCTGAGTACGCGGTCCGTGCCGGAGCAGTCCTCGTCGACACCGCTGCTCGGAATCTCGAGAGCGCACGGATGTACGAAGGGGTCGCCGTCGTCGCAGTCGGTGCCGCCGCAGGTCTCGTCGTAGTAGCCGTCCGTGTCGAGGTCGGAGCATTCAGAGAAGTCCCAGGTGATCGTGTAGGCGGTAGGATCACCCGCAGCGCCGCCGATGCAAAGATAGAACTCGTTGATGAAGTAAACGCCGGTGGTCACTTCGCCATACGGATCAAAGGCATAGGAGCCGACATGGGGGCAGATCACCGGTCCGATAGAGGGGTACGGGAAGTTCACGTCCAGTATGTAGAGCTCGCCGTCATCGGCGGCACCCAGGAACCACACATTGTAGAGGTTGTCGCCGCTACAGTCCGGATTGAACGCTACCTCGAGGTCCAGGACACCCTCGCCCGGGAGGCTGAACCCGAACATGTCATTGTCACCGGTATACCAGCCGGAGACGCCGGTCGAGTCGATGGCACCGCTGAGAATCGTGGGCTCTACAGCCGAAAGCACGCCGACGAAGCCCTGCCAACCGAGCCACGGAGGGTTGGCGCCGTCCCAGTCGTTCGGCTCGAAGTCGGCCTCGTCCAGAAGGACGTCGCGCGTGGGAGCGATGCCCCTGAAGTCGAGTTTCTGAATGTCGACTTTTGTGAGGGATCTATCAAAGGAGCGGCCCTCGATGGCCTTGATGCTGACATCAGTCGGCCTGAGCTCGAAGTCACGGTCCACCTTGGCGTCTGCACTGGCAACGGTGACCAGGGCTACGCAGAATACTGCCAAAAATATGCCATACTTTTTCATCACCTATTTACCTCCATTGTTCTGATCAAGCTTTCAGTTAAGCATTGGTGCGTCTTTTCAACGCGCTTTGTTGGGCACCTTGTCGGAAGGCGCCTGCGACTGAAGATCCTCACCTCCTTTCGTTTTGTATATCCTTCATTTATTTGGATCGGCTCGAATCGCGCCTGGAAAGAGCGCCTGTATGGTGGATTCGTTCAAGCCGGTGTGCCGTAATATCTCTCTTCCCCTCCGAAGAAAAGAAAAAAGCGTTTATTGAAATCAGGGCAGTTTACTACATCTTGGTTAAAAAATCAATAGGAAGATGATATATTTTTGCGAAATCGATCCGAAAATCTAATTTCAAGAAGCGGGGACTTCAACAGGCCACAGTGGAGTTGCTGTTGACACTTTGGATGGGCATAACTAATCTTGAACTACTCTTAACCGACAAGGAGGATAATATAAAATGTTGATTGTGATGGGTAAGAACGCTAGCCGCGAGCATATCGATGCCGTGGTGGACAGGATAAAATCGTTGAATCTCACCCCCCACGTAATCCCGGGTGCTCAGCGTGTGGCCATCGGGATCACCGGAAATACAGGTCCCATCGATCCCGGCCTTCTGGTTTCGATGAAAGGGGTCAGGGATGTCATTCCGGTCTCTCGGCCTTACAAGCTGGTTAGCCGGGAGGTGAAGAATGAAGATTCCATCATCCAGGCGGGCAACGTCCCCATCGGCGGTGCGGGTGTCATCGTGATGGCCGGCCCGTGCGCTGTGGAGAGCGAGGAGCAGGCCATGAAGATCGCCGGAGCGGTGAAGGCGGCCGGGGCAACGGTCTTCCGGGGCGGGGCATTCAAGCCCAGGACATCGCCGTACAGCTTCCAGGGCCTTGGGGAAGAAGGTTTGAGAATACTGGCTCGAGTGCGCGAACGTTTCGATCTCCCGGTCGTCACCGAGGCGATCGATCCCCAGAACGTGGATCTCGTCGAAGAGTACGCCGACATAATCCAGATCGGCGCACGCAACATGCAGAACTTCTCGCTCCTGAAACGTGCCGGCAAGGCGAAAAAGCCGATCTTCCTCAAGCGTGGCATGTCTGCCACCATCGAGGAGCTGCTCATGAGCGCCGAATACATCATCTCTGAGGGGAACTATGACGTCATACTCTGCGAGCGCGGCGTGCGAACCTTCGCAGACCACACCCGAAACACCCTCGATCTGAGTGCGGTTCCTGCCGTAAAAGAACTGAGCCACCTCCCCATCATCATCGATCCCAGCCACGGAACGGGTCGCCGCGACAAGGTGGCCCCCCTGGCCAAGGCGGCCCTGGCCGTAGGCGCCGACGGCGTGATGATCGAAGTCCACCACGCTCCGGAGCAAGCGCTCTCCGACGGCCCCCAGTCCCTCCTGCCGGACCAGTTCAAGTCTCTGATGGAAGAGCTGACGTCCATGGCCGAAGTGCTGGGAAAGCCCGTCATTCGACCGTAGGGACGCTTGACTTTCCCCTATTGATACGTTAACAAAATTTGACTGATTTCTTTAATTGAAAATTTAAGCGAGAGGAGGAATCCGGTGAGAGAAGTGGTTATTGTGAGTGCAGCGAGAACTCCCGTGGGAAGCTTTCAGGGATCTCTTTCCAAAGTGCCATCTACGGAGCTGGGTGCCCTGGCCGTGAAGGAGGCGGTGAGCAGGGCCGGCATCGCAGGGAGTGATATCGACGAGGTCATCATGGGGTGCGTTCTGCCGGCCGGCCTCGGCCAGGCCCCGGCCAGGCAGGCCGCCCTCGGGGCGGGGCTGCCCGCCACCGTGGAGTGCATGACCATCAACAAGGTATGCGGGAGCGGGCTCAAGTCGGTCATGCTGGCGGCCCAGGCGATCGCCGTGGGGGACGCCGACGCGATCGTGGCCGGGGGGATGGAGAACATGACCCGGGCCCCGTACCTGGTCTCCAAGGGCCGCGGAGGCTACCGGATGGGCAATGGGGTCATCGAGGACGTCATGATCAAGGACGGCCTGTGGGACCCCTACAACAACTTCCACATGGGGAGCGCGGCCGACATGTGCGGAAAAGAGCACGACATCTCGCGCGAGGCCCAGGACGATTTCGCCGTGGGGAGCTACCAGAAAGCCCAGGCGGCTCAGGCTGCCGGTAAGTTCGTCGATGAGATCTTCCCTGTCGAGATTCCGGCAAGGAAGGGAAAGACGATTCTCTTCGAAGAGGATGAGGAGCCGAAGAGGTTCAACGAAGAAAAGCTCCGGAGTCTGCGGCCCGCCTTCAACAAGGACGGCTCGGTGACCGCCGGAAACGCCTCGTCCATCAATGACGGTGCGGCCGCCTTCGTGGTTATGGCCGCGGACAAGGCCGAAGCGCTCGGGCTCACCCCCATGGCCCGGGTCGGAGCCCAGTGCTCGGCGGCTCGCCCCCCCGAGTGGTTCACCATCGCCCCGGCCGACGCCATGCGGAAGATCTTCGAGAAGACAGGCTACAGCGCCTCCGATATCGACCTCTACGAGATCAATGAGGCCTTTTCCGTGGTATCGCTCTACGCGATCCGCGAACTGGGAATCGACAAGGATCGCGTGAACGTGAACGGCGGAGCCGTGGCCATCGGGCATCCTATCGGAGCGAGCGGGGCCCGGATCCTCTCCACCCTTCTCTACGCCATGAAGGATCGGGACGCGAAACGCGGGCTGGCCTGCCTCTGCATAGGCGGCGGCGAGGCCGCGGCCCTGATCGTAGAACGTTAAAAAGGGACGACCCATGACAAGACAATCAAGAGTTGTCGGGGTGGGACATTATGTGCCTCCCCGAACGGTGACCAATGATGAGCTCGGTGCGGTTATCAACTCGAATGACGACTGGATCTACCCGCGCACGGGAATCAAGGAGCGCCACTACGTGGACGAGGGGGTCGGCGCCTCGGACCTCGGAAAAGAGGCGGCGGAGAAAGCCCTCGCCGACGCCGGACTGAAGGCCTCGGACCTCGACTTCATCATCTTTGCCTCCCTGAGCCCGGACTACACCTTCCCCGGGGCCGCCTGCGTTCTCCAGCCGAAGCTCGGCCTCTCCGGGATCGGCGTGATGGACATCCGCAACCAGTGCACGGGATTCATCTATTCCGTGGCCACGGCCGACGCCTTCATACGCACCGGCCAGTGCAAGTGCGTGCTGGTCATTGGAGCAGAGACCCACTCCACGGGCATCGAGTTCTCGGAACGCGGCCGTAACGTGACCTCCCTGTTCGGGGATGCGGGGGCTGCCTTCATCCTGGCCCCGAGCGAGGAAGAGGACCGGGGCTTCCTCTCCTTCCACCTCCACGCCGACGGCCAGTATGCCAAGAATCTTTGGGTGGAGTGCGGCGGAAGCATCTATCACCCCCGCATAACCCATGAGATGATCGACGAGGGCCGCGTCTGGCCGAAGATGGACGGAAAGCTCATCTTCAGGGAGGCGGTGAGCAAGCTCCCCGTGGTCATCGGAGAAGCCCTCGATGCGAATGACCTCAAACAAGAAGACATAGACCTGTTCATCTTCCATCAGGCCAACCAGCGGATCAACGAATTCGTGGCGGACCGGATGGGAATCCCCGACGAGAAGATTTTCCACAACATCGAAAAGTACGGGAACACCACGGCCGCATCCATGCCGATGGCCTTCAACGAGGCCCGGCAGGCCGGCATGGTGAAGGATGGGGACCTGGTCTGCTTTGCCGCCCTGGGGGCCGGCATGACCTGGGCATCTATGCTGATGCGCTGGTGAGCCAACCGCTAACGATCAACGGAGAGCAGTAGGGATCAGGGGAGAGAAAGGGATCAAGGGAGTATAAGAATGGAAATCAAGACGGTAGGAGTAATTGGCGCAGGCCAGATGGGCAACGGTATAGCCCAGGTCATGGCCCAGGCCGGAATCGACGTGATCATGCAGGACATTGCCGAGGAATTTCTCGAAAAGGGAATGGCCGCTATCCGCAAGAGCCTGGACCGCCTTCTGAAGAAAGAAAAAATCACGGAAGAAGATCGTGAAGAAGCCCTGGCACGCATCCGGACGACCCTCGATCCGAAGGATATGGCTGCGGCGGACCTGGTCGTTGAGGCAGCGACCGAGCGCGAAGACCTGAAACTCAAGATCTTTGCCGACCTCGACGGCATATGCCCGGAAGGCGCGATCCTGGCCACCAACACATCCTCCATCTCAATCACGCGAATCGCGGCGGCCACGGGGCGTCCCGAGAAGGTGATCGGCATGCACTTCATGAATCCGGTGCCGATGATGGAGCTCGTGGAGGTCATCCGCGGTCTTGCCACCTCCGAGGAGACCTTCGAGGTCGTGATGACCCTATGCGAGAAGATCGGGAAGACGCCGGTGGAGGCGAGCGATTTCCCCGGCTTCATCGTGAACCGGGTCCTCATGCCGATGATCAACGAGGCGGTCTTTGCCCTGTACGAGGGGGTGGGAAGCCCAGAGGCGATCGATGAGGCGATGAAGCTGGGCACGAATCAGCCCATGGGACCCCTCGAGCTGGCCGATCTCATCGGGCTCGACACCTGCCTGGCCATCATGGAGGTCCTGCACGGGGGCCTGGGCGACTCCAAGTACAGGCCGTGTCCCCTCCTTCGCAAACACGTGGATGCGGGATTTTTAGGGCGCAAGAGCAGGCGGGGTTTTTACACGTACGATTGAACGCTCGTGGGTATTGAAGAAAAGCCTTTCCGGTGGGGCACGGCATGCCGTGCCCCTACGTGATTTCACTTGAGCTGAGAGGAATCGAGTCATGGAGTACAGCACTCTACTGGTAGAAAAAACAGAGGGTATCGCCACCGTAACCATCAACCGGCCCGAGGCCCTCAACGCCCTGAATCTGGATGTCCTGAGGGAGCTGAAGGCTCTCGTTCACGACGAATTGAAGGGAGCCGAGGATGTTCGGGTCGTGATCCTGACCGGCGCCGGAGAAAAGGCGTTCATCGCCGGTGCCGACATCAAGGCCATGGAGCAGATGGACCGATTCGATATCATGACCTTTGCAGAGCTCGGCCACACGGTGCTCGACTCGCTCGAGGCCCTGGAGGTCCCGGTCATCGCGGCCGTGAACGGATTCGCCCTCGGAGGAGGATGCGAGATCGCCATGGCGTGCGATATGATCATCGCATCCGAGAATGCCAGGTTCGGGCAGCCCGAGATCAACCTCGGCATCATCCCCGGCTTTGGAGGGACCCAGCGCCTGCCCCGGTACATAGGCCGGGGCAGGGCCAAAGAGCTGATATACACGGGGGACATGATATCGGCCGAGCGCGCCTACGAGATGGGACTCGCGGTGCGGCTCTGTCCGGCCGGCCAGGCACTCGAGGATGCCCGCAAGCTGGCTGCCAAGCTCGCCTCGAAGCCGGCCTTTGCACTGAGGCAGGCCAAGAAAGCGATCAATCGGGGCTGCGACCTCGACATGGCCAGCGCCGGGGTCCTGGAAAAAGAGGTCTTCGCCCTCTGCTTCGGCACCGAGGACCAGAAAGAGGGGATGAAGGCCTTCATGGAGAAGAGAAAGCCCGAGTTCACAGGGCGGTAGGCTAGCGTCTTTTCTGTCGTTCTCGCGCAAGCGGGACCCCAGAAAGTGTGCACATATTTTGGATTCCCGCTTGCGCGGGAATGACGATGAGTGGAATCAACGGTAGGGATCGCTCAAATATTGAGTAATCTGCCAGTAGAGATGAACAGGGAGGCTACATGGAATTCGAGCTAACCGAAGAACAGCGAATGATTCAGGATATGACCCGGAACTTTGCCAAAGGGCAGATCGAGCCCATTGCGGCCGCCATCGACCAGGAGCAGCGGTACCCGGAAGAGCTGGTGGCCCAGATGGCGGAGCTGGGACTCATGGGTATCGTGTTCCCGGAGGAGTACGGCGGGTCCGGGATGGATCATGTCTGCTACGTGATAGCCGTGGAGGAAATCTCTCGGGCCTGTGCTTCGACCGGCGTGATCCTCTCGGCCCACGTATCGCTCTGCTGCGAGCCGATCAACAGGAACGGCACCCCCGAGCAGCTCGAGAAATTTCTGAGCCCCCTTGCCGCCGGGGCCAAGCTCGGCTGCTTCGGCCTCACCGAGCCCGGGGCCGGGAGCGACGCCGTGGGGCAAAAGACGACCGCCGTGCGCGACGGAGACGGCTGGGTGATCAACGGCACGAAGAACTTCATCACCAACGCTCCACAGGCCGGCGTGTGCACCTTCTTCGCGGTCACGGACAAGGAGAAGCGCTCTCGCGGGATCAGCGCCTTCGTGGTCGAAGCCGGAACGCCCGGGTTCACCGTGGGCAAGATCGAGCACAAGCTCGGGATCCTCGCCTCCGGCACCTCGGAGCTCGTCTTCGAAAACTGCCGGTTGCCCCAGGATGCCCTGCTAGGCGAGGAGGGACAGGGCTTCAAGATCGCCCTGCAGACCCTCGACGGAGGCCGGGTCGGGATCGCCGCCCAGGCGATCGGGATCGGGAGGGCCGCCCTCGAAGAGTCGGTCGTGTATGCCAAGGAGCGAGAGCAGTTCGGCAAGCCCATCGCCTCGTTCCAGGCGATCCAATGGATGCTGGCGGACATGGCCATGGAGATCGACGCGGCGCGCCTGCTTACATACAGGGCCGCTCGACTCCAGGACCAGGGCGCTCGATTCTCCAAGGAGGCCGCCATGGCCAAGCTCTTCGCCTCGGAGGCGGCCATGCGGGCCACCACCAAGGGGATACAGATCCACGGCGGCTACGGGTATACAAAAGAGTATCCGGCCGAGCGGCACTTCCGTGACGCCAAGATCACAGAGCTCTATGAAGGGACCTCGGAGATCCAAAGACTTGTCATCGCAGCCAGTCTTATCAAAGACTGACTCGGGGATCGATAAGGTATTCAACCACAGAGGACACAGAGGTCACAGAGTGTTACAATAAGTTTTCAAGATTTATTTTTTCTCTGTGCTCTCTGTGCCCTCTGTGGTAAATCTTCCCTAACGATTAAGAGGAATCGAGTTGTGAGCGAAAAGCTGGATCGAGGATACGTCCAGGTCTACACCGGAAACGGGAAGGGGAAGACCACGGCGGCCCTCGGTCTGGCCCTGCGGGCCGTGGGCCACGGGATGAAGGTCTATGTGATCCAGTTCATGAAGGGGAGCATCGACTACGGGGAGCTTGCCGGCGCGAGGCGTTTGGCGCCGGAGCTCGAGGTCGTTCAGATGGGGCGGGAGTGCTTTGTCAACAAGAAGAGCCCGAGTGCGGAGGACGTGGAGCTCGCCCGCAGGGGCCTGGAGCTGGCCCGGGATGTCATTGCGGCCGGAGGCCACGACGTGGTCATCCTGGACGAGATCAATTGCGCTGTGGACTTCAATCTCGTTCCTGTCGAAGATGTTCTGGAACTTGTGCGAAGCAGGCCGGACGGCATGGAGCTCGTGCTCACCGGGCGGGGCGCTTCCGAGGAGATCATCGAGGCGGCTGACCTCGTCACGGAGATGCGAGAGGTCAAACACTACTACGCGGCCGGCGTGGATGGACGAGTCGGGATCGAGAGGTAAGTTTTTCTATCTGAGGATAGAAAAACTTTATTGGAAATTGATGATTGGAAATTGGAAATTTTAAGGAACATACAATGAGCAGCGACAAGAAGACCTGGACCCAGGAGCAATACGACGAGTCCATGAAAAAAAGCTCCCGGAAGACACTCCGGCACTCGACCGTGTCGGACCTCGAGATCGAGCCCCTCTACACACCCGAGGATATTTCGGGCCTGGAGCCGGACCATGACCTCGGTTTGCCGGGCGAGTTTCCCTTCACCCGGGGTGTGCAGACGACCATGTACCGAGGCAGGCTCTGGACCATGCGTCAGTTCGCCGGTTTCGGGACGTCCGAGGACACGAACCGCCGCTACCGCTATCTCCTGGGTCAGGGCCAGACCGGCCTGAGCGTTGCTTTCCACATGCCGACGATCATGGGCGTCGACTCCGATTCTCCCCGCGCGGACGGCGAGGTCGGCAAATGCGGGGTGGCCATCGACTCACTCGCGGACATGGAGACCCTCTTCGACCGGATCCCCCTGGACAAGGTGACCACGTCCATGACCATCAACGGCCCGGCGTCCATACTGCTCGCCATGTACATCGCCGTGGCCGAGAAACAGGGCGTGAGCCCCGACAAGATCGGGGGGACCATACAGAACGATATCTTAAAGGAGTACATCGCCCAGAAGTCGTGGATCTTTCCCCCGCGCCCCTCAATGCGGATCATCACCGACATCCTCGCTTACTGCACAGAGCACGTTCCCCGGTGGAACACGATCAGCATCAGCGGCTACCACATCCGGGAGGCCGGGAGCACGGCCGTGCAGGAGCTCGCCTTCACCCTGGCCGACGGCCTCGGGTACGTGCAGGCCGGCATCGAGGCCGGCCTCGATCCGAACGCCTTCGTGCCGAGGCTGTCGTTCTTCTTCAACTCCCACATCGACTTCTTCGAGGAGATCGCCAAGTATCGCGCCGCTCGCCGCATCTGGGCCCGGGCCATGCGGGACCGGTTCAAGATCACGAATCCGTCGGCATGGCGCCTTCGATTCCACACCCAGACGGCCGGGTGCTCACTGACGGCCCAGCAGCCCAAGAACAACATCGTGCGGGTCGCCCTGCAGGGCCTCTCGGCCGTGCTCGGGGGAACCCAGTCTCTCCACACCAACTCGATGGACGAGACCCTGGCGCTTCCCACGGAAGAGGCGGTGACGATCGCCCTGCGCACCCAGCAGATCATCGCCGAAGAGAGCGGCGTTACAAACACCATCGATCCCCTTGCCGGGTCCTATTTCGTCGAGGCCCTCACGAACCGGATGGAGGCCGAGGCCATGCGCTACATCGATGAGATCGACCGGATGGGAGGGATCCTGCGGTCCATCGAGCTCGGCTATCCGCAGAAGGAGATCGCCAACGCGGCCTACCATTACCAGAAACAGGTCGAGAAGGCAGAGAAGGTCGTCGTGGGGATGAACAAGTACGTCATGGAGGAAGAGGCCCCGATCGATCTTCTGAAGATAACCCCTGAGATGGAGGCGCGCCAGCTGCAGAGGATTCGGGAAGTTCGGGAGCGGCGCGACCAGGGGGCGGTCGACCGGGCCCTCGACCATCTTCGAAAAGCGGCGGCCGGGGACGAAAACCTCATGCCGGTAATTCTAGAGGCCGTCAAGAGCTATGCCACCATCGGAGAGATCTGCGATACTCTTCGCGCCGTATTCGGCGAGTACCAGGACCCGGCTTATTTTTAACGCGGCTTCGACGGTTCTCTTTCAGAACCGGTCTTTATTTCAATGGAGGTCATAATCGAAATGAGTGAGAAAAAGATACGCATTCTCATCGCCAAACCCGGGCTGGACGGCCACGACAGGGGTGCCAAGATCATTGCGAGGGCGCTGAGGGACGCCGGCTTTGAGGTCATCTACACGGGTCTGCACCAGACCCCGGAGATGATCGTCAGCGCGGCGATCCAGGAGGACGTGGACGCCGTGGGGATGAGCATCCTGAGTGGCGCTCACAACACCTTGATGCCCCGCGTGATCAATCTTCTCAATGAGAAAGGCGCGGGCGACAAGATGGTCTTTGGAGGGGGCATCATCCCCGAAGAAGACATCGCTCCGCTCAAGGAGGCCGGCGTGCGAGAGATCTTTACGCCGGGCGCTTCGACCGAAGAGGTGATCAAATTCATTGAGGAGACGGTTGCCTAGGAGGCTATTCTCGGACAGCCTACAAGAGGGCGTCGCGGGAGAAAAGACTTGATACTCGGCGTGGGCATCGACATTGTAGAAATCGACCGGTTCGATCGCGCTGTAAAGCGATCAGGCGAACGTCTTCTGGCTCGAATCTTCACCGAGGCCGAGCGCCGATACTGCGAATCTCGACCCCGACGGGCAATGGAGCACTTTGCAGCACGCTTCGCCGCCAAAGAAGCGGTCATGAAGGCCCTCGGCACGGGGTGGGCGGAAGGCATCCAGTGGGTCGACATAGAGGTCGTCCACGGTGGCAGGGGCGTTCCCGGCATCGACCTTCACCGTGCCGCTCTGGAGCGCTTCCGGGCCCTCGGCGCAGACAGGATCTTCCTCTCCATCTCCCACACCAGCCGGTCGGCTCTCGCCCAGGCGATCCTCGAGACAGGCGCCCCGGATCGACGCCCACCCGAAGATCGTTAACCCACGCGCTGAGGACACAGTAATTCCCCCATGTTCCTCCCATGACCATCATTCCGACACACTCCGCTCCACTCAGGTCCGGACCTCTGAAAAATGTAGCAAAACTGCCATTATTTTTCCCTTGAAAGCTGATTTTACCCTCCTTTTCAGCCTGGGGAGCATAAAGAATATTGCATTGATTTCAACAGGTTATGATGCAGAGATGTGCATGGTATATAATTTGCTAATGATCTGGCTGATATTCTTTAACCAGCAGTAGAAAAGGATCTGTAATGATCACCACAGATGAGCTGAACCTCAGTGGGGCATCCTACCCGAAACGTTTATCAATCGACTATCAGACCCTGTTCACTTATTTCCCGATCGCTCTGCTTGTCTGTGACCGGGATCTCAGAATTCTGGCGGCAAATGATAATTTTCTGGCACTATTCAGGAGGGTCGAGCCCGAAGTCTTCGGAGTAGATCTTCCTGATGTGTTCGGTCTGGATACAGAAGAGACGGAAAAGGTCCGCTATCGTGTGGAAGCTCTACTGCGAAGCAAGGCGCCGTTCACTGAAGTGGAGATGCGCTATGTATTCCCAAAGGTCGGGTACAAGATCGTCCGAATGAGGCTGATAAAGATACTAGATGAGGACGGGCTCTTTCATGTGCTCATGACCATGGATGACCTGACCTTTTCCATCGCCCTGGATCGAAAGATCCGCGAGGTCAAAGGCGAGCTCCAGGTCCTCTTCGACGGCATCACCGATGGAATCGCCATCATCGATCGTGATTACAGGATCCAAAGGATCAACCAGGGGCTGCTCGACAAATTCCAGGGCAGGTCTTATACGGATTTTCTTGGGGAAAAATGCTATGTCAAGCTTCAAAGCAGAGGAGAGGTCTGCAATGCCTGCCCGGTCCAGAAAACCTTTGAGACCGGAGAGGAGGTTCGCCAGGTCCAGAGCCTCGAAGATGGAAAGCAAAAGTTACTATTCGAAGTCCGCACATTTCCCCTCTCGGACGCCGACGGCGTGGTTCAACGGGTTATCCTCTATTTCCAGGATATCACGAGCAAGACCGTACTCGACCGTCAGGTGATCGAGCATGAATGCAATAAGGCGGTTGAAGTCCTCTGTGCCGGCCTCACCCACGAGCTTCGCAACCCGCTCGCCGTGATACGCTCCACAGCGCAACTCTCCATGGAGATGGACGACGACCCCGAAGAGCTGGGAAGCTCTCTCGATCAGATCATAGCCAGCGTCGACAATATCGACATGGTACTGAAACGCCTGATCAGTTATGCCAGGCCACTCACAATGCGGTGGGAGCGTTTCAGGATCGACGAGATCATCGACGATGCCGTCTCTCTGATGGAGGAAGAGGGCCACGCCCTCGGTGTGGAGATCGCACACCAGCCTGATGGGGAAACCACGGAATGCTATGCAGATAGGGATTATTTGCTCAAGGCCTTGTCGCACGTCATTCAGAACGGGATCGAGGCATGCAGCAGAAAAAACGGAGCCGTCCGGATCCGCAACCTCCCCTCCGGAAAGAATGGGATGGTCAAGGTCATGATCACGGACAATGGGCGTGGGCTCAATAGCAACCAGCAACAGCGGGCCTTTGATCTCTTTTTCAGCACCAAAAAGAAGGGCGGTGCCGGATTCGGACTCGCTGAGGCGCGAAAAATCATCAATTCCATGGGAGGGAGCATGTCTCTGGAGAGCAAGGAAGGAGAAGGGACGTCCGTGATTATCGAGATCCCTCTCTCTCCGGACACGGACACGGCCTCACAGGAAGCCCCCCCATCCGTCGCAAATGGCGAGGACAAAAGCTGAGAAGGTCCTCCGGTAGCTATAGTCTGACTATGAAAGAACATATTCTTGTCGTCGATAAAGAGCAGCAGGTAGGTCAGCTTCTTTTAAAGATCCTCAAAAAGAGACGCTACGAGGTCTCGGTTGTGGAAACCGGGGAGAGCGCACTCAAGCTGATCGCCAAAAAGCCGGCCCATCTCGTGCTCCTCGACCTGTCGCTGCCGGACATCGATGGTCTCACCATGCTGGCCAAGCTCCGGGAGGTCGACGGGATCCTGCCTGTGATCGTGCTCACGGGGCACGAAAATGTCCGCACCGCCGTGGAGGCGATGAAGATCGGTGCCTGCGATTACCTGTCCAAACCGTTCAACAACGAAGAGCTTCTCATCATCATTGAAAAGGCCCTGAAAAACCGCAAATTGGAACGCAGGGTCGAGTATCTTCGGCGCCAGATCGACAAGTTGTTGGCAATCGATACGATCATCGGTTCGAGCGGACCCATGCAAAAGGTCTTCAAGATGATCCAGTCCATCGCCCCCTATGATGTCTCTGTGATCCTTCGGGGCGAGAGCGGCACAGGTAAGGAGCTCGTGGCCAAGGCCATCCATTACAACAGCCTGCGACGTGAGTCTCATTTTGTGGCGCTCGACTGCGCGACCCTTCCGGAAACCCTGGTGGAGAGCGAAGTCTTTGGATATCAGAAGGGGGCCTTCACCGGGGCGATGGACACGAAGATCGGAAAGTTCGAGCTGGCCCAGAGCGGCACCTTGCTGCTTGATGAAGTGGGAAATCTTTCGCCCCAGGTTCAGGCAAAGCTGCTGCGGGTTCTCGAAGAGCGGGTCATCGAGCGACTCGGAGGGAAGCAGCCGATCGAGATCGACGTCCGCCTTATCTCGGCTACCAACTCAAACCTCGAAGAGGAGATCTCCCAGGGCAAGTTCCGCGAAGACCTGTACCATCGTATCAATGAATTCACTCTCTTTCTCCCGCCGCTCAGACAGCGAAACGGAGATATCCCTCTTCTTGCGCAGTACTTCATCCAGGAGCTAAACGAGCAGCTTGGCAAAAACGTCCAAGAGGTCTCCCAGGAAGCCCTTGACCTCTTCGAGACGTACCGTTGGCCCGGGAATGTGCGCGAGCTTAAGAACTGTATAAAGCGGGCCATGCTCCTCGCAAAGGAGGTCATCGAGATCGAGCACCTCCCCCCCCATATACTTCAAAATGAAAAGCATGAAGGATTCGACTTCCTCGATGAATTGGATTTGAAACGCGACATCTCACTCAAAGAGGCGAGCAAGATCGCCTCGGCCAAAGTTGAAAAACAGCTCATCAGCCGGGTGCTGCGTGAATTCAAAGGAAACCGTGGCAAGACGGCGGCCTTCCTCTCCATTGACAGCAAGACCCTTTACAATAAAATAAAAGAGTACAAAATAGCGGTCTAGCCTCGACCGGAAGGGGCTTTGTTTTTATTGCCGAAAGGATGCGATGGTGGATTACGCTTCAAAATACTGGGGAATCACAATGGCGGAAGAGGAAGCCGTCAGAGAAAAAAATTTTCCTCTCGTTCACATCCAGACAGCCATCGCATGGTTCATGGTGAGGGCATTTTGTACAGAGGATACTGAAACGATTCTCGATGCCGGGGCCGGGGCCGGAAGATATTCCATTCCCCTTGCGAAATCGGGTTATGACGTGACACACCTGGATATTTCGAAGGATATGATTGAAACTGCGAATACGATTTCCATGAAAGAAGGAGTAAAAGAAATTAGGTTTATTCAAGGGGATATCTGCAATATGGACGTATTCCAAGACAGAGAATTCGACATGACCCTTTGCTTCGACGCTCCGATCTCCTATACCTTCCCGAACCAAAAGAAGGCGATCAAGGAATTGCTCAGGGTCACGAACTCCCTGGTTATGCTGATGGTTTCCAATCGAAACGGCGTAATTCCATTTATGATCGACTTCGATATATCCGGGGAATACCTCGATCCTGCATGGAGTCTCGGAAAACGGCAAATGGACCCTTTTTATATAACTAAAAAGGTTATGGAAAAGGGGGTAGAGGAGTGGCCCCGGGACATAAAGTCCTACCTCGAAGAATCCGGAAAAGATGCCCCGGCAGACTACTCTTTCAAGGTCGATGAAATCGTTGGGCTGATTGAAGAAAACTCGAATTTCGAAGTGGTAAAGATTGGCGGACCGGGTGCTCTGGCAAGAAGCATCAAGCCGGAAAGTCTCGAGACCATCATCAAGGACGACAGGCTGTTCTCTCAGTTTATCGAGCTGAGCCTGGAATATGATTTTGATAAATTTAACATCGGTCTGGGAGCCGTCAACCTTCTGATTGTC
>CAZFWM010000144.1:0-17522 GCA_964522545.1 uncultured Thermodesulfobacteriota bacterium | reverse complement strand
TTGTTTCTCGAGTGAGCTACAACCGAGTCAAACTGCGCTTATTTTGGGGCTAGTTGCAAAGAACAACAGCAAGAATAGGATTACTGGAGTTGATCTATCTGCGGATATGCTACAGGTCGCCAATCGGAAGATCCGAAAGCAAAGACTTTCTAATATTACAACGCTCCGAATGGATGCGCTAAATATGGATCTCGAAGATGAATCGTTCGATATAATAACGAGTTCCTTCGGTCTGCACGAAATGGAGTATCCCGTAATGGAAAACATATTGAAGGAGATGAACCGCGTCTTGAAAAAGGGTGGCAGGTTGTATCTTGTGGATTACCAGCTTCAAGATACTGCAATAAAAAGGTTCTTTTTCCGAGTATATCTCTTGTTGACATCCCCTCCACATGTCAAGGACTTTTTAAAATATAACTGGGAAACGATCATGAAAGAGTGTGGATTTCGCATTGACAAAATCGAACCTTATAGAATATCGCAGATAATTTGCGCTTCGCGCCTGTAGTACAGCGAAAAAATATGAAAAGTAAGCAATTGAATATTTGATAAATTAGGCAATTTGACTAATGAAAGTAAATCCGGAATTTAATGCTCCTTGTGGCCTTTATTGCGGAGTTTGCGCTATTTATATTGCACATCGTGATAACAATCTAAAATTCAAGGAACGGTTAGTGAATCTGTATAAAGGAAAAGTTCATGGCAAGGGCACTCTTCCCAACAGCGAAAATCTTTCAACAGAAGATATTCGATGCCATGGATGCCTATCTGATGACCTGTTTATGCATTGCAAGCAGTGTGAGATCAGAGATTGCACGAGAAAGAAAGGATATACCGGATGTCATCAATGCGAGGAATTTCCATGCCGATATATAGAAAATTTTTCAATGGCTGTTGGAAAAAAGATAATTTTACGGTGTGTCCCATATAGACGGAAAGTCGGTACTGATAAATGGATTCGAGATGAAGAAGCTCGCTATTTTTGCCCTAAATGCGGCAACAAGGTTTTCCGGGGTGTTGTAAAATGCAACCAGTGTAAAGCGAAGTTGGATTTAGACTAATGTATTCTCATCAAGACAAAAGCTTTTTCGTACAAAACCGCATAACCTATTAGCTCAGTTGACAGACAGGCCCGTGCTGTTTTCAGCTTTTTCAATATCTAGGTTTCATATGATATCAATTAAATAATTGCAATGAATGGAGAGTGGAAAAAATATGATAATAACCATTTATTACGGAAGCATCCATAAATTAAAAGGCAACACATACGTCATAATCAATGAATTTGCCGAAGGCGCTAAAGAGGCCGGAGCAGAAGTCGAGGTTGTTCTGCTGGCGGAAAAAGAGATAAATCACTGTATCGCATGCCTGAAATGCTGGACCAAGACACCCGGCAAGTGCGTCTTACAGGATGATATGGCCAAACTCCTTGAGATGTTTATGAAATCGGATGTTGTTGTCATGGCCACTCCTGTTTACGGCCATAACGTAACAGGCATCATGAAGACATTTCTCGACAGGATGACCCCGATCATAGATCCACATCTGGTAAAAATGGAAAATGGATCTACAGGGCATTTAAAAAGATATGATGAGTACCCCAAATTCGGAGTGATCGCCACAGGTGGCTTTCCGGAACAAAATTGTTGTGAATTTATCAGCCAGTATTTCAACCGTGTCGCCGCGGATCTTTATTCAGAAGTTCTCTTTGAAATTTATAAGGGGGAAGCCATCTTACTGAAGATGGATGACAATACTCCCATTGGCCCGCTTGTGGATGAGTATAAGCAAAATGTCAGGAAGGCTGCGAAAGAGGTTGTTCAAAACAGGAAGATCTCAGAATCAACCGCTCAAAAGTTGGAGCAGCCTTTTATCCCTGAAGAGATTTATATTGAGCAGGCCAATAAATACTGGGACAGCCGAATAGCTCACTACGAAGAAAGACAGAAGTAGCCGAATCCTATGAGAAATAAACATACTACCCAAGAGGAGATAGCCGCATTCGTTCAGCACGAGCTTCAGAACCTTGCGGACCCGGCCAAGGCGAAGCCTATGGCCGCGTACATGAAGACGGAGATGCCCTTTTATGGAGTCCAGAAACAGGGCCGCACGAAAATCGCCCGTGTCATCAAGAAGAAGTTCAGCATCGAATCGCAGCGAGAATACGAACTCGTGGTAAAGCGCCTGTGGCGTATGCCGCACCGGGAGGAAAAATATCTCGCGATTCAAGTAGCCCAGATGTATTCCGAGTTCATAACACCCGGATCCATTGCAATGTACGAGAAACTGATCCGTGAGGGTGCTTGGTGGGATTTTGTCGATAACGTTGCCATTCGCCTGGTTGGACGGGTGCTCTTATCGAATCGCAAGATGATTCAAGTGATTACTGATAAGTGGATCTCCGATGAGGATCTTTGGATACGGCGATCGGCTATCATTTCGCAGATCGGTCACAAAGAACAGACCGACTACCGCCGCCTCTTCCGCTACTGCGAAACGTGTGCGTCCGAGATAGAGTTCTTCATCCGAAAGGGTATCGGCTGGGCGCTGCGGGAGTACTCGTACTCAGATCCTGAACGGGTGGTGAGTTTTCTGCAGAAGACCAAAGGGCGATTGAGTGGCTTGAGCTACCGAGAAGGCGCCAAGGCTCTCCGCCGGATGGGGCGCGAGATATAGCGAGGAGGCCACTCTGCGACTAGAGTTACTACTGAACCCGTTACTTCAGCAGCCAGTGGGACAGATCTGCTGAACCGCCTCTTCCAGGCCGGAGGCAATCAGAGCCTGAAACCATGAAGTCATGTGCGTCGAGGAGCCAGGCGCGCCGACGCACAAACAACGAAAGGAGACAGCCATGCCGTCATTCCGCCGACCGAGTTTCGATATTACTTTCAGCACGGACGATGAGAAGAGGGCCTTGCGGCGCTATCGCAATAATGAGCCGGGCCGCCGAATCCCGCGCCGAAGCAACTCAACCCTGCTGCTGGCTTCCTGGAATATCGCAAACCTCGGCGCCCAGGACCGAGAGCCCCGTCATTATGATCTGATCGCCGAAATCATCCAGTGGTTCGACCTGGTCGCGATCCAGGAAGTTCGGGATGACCTCTCCGGGCTGGATGGGATTATGGCTGCTCTGCCCGGCTCATGGCGGAGGATCTTCACGGACAAGTCGGGCAACGACGAGCGGATGGCTTTTATCTACCGCCACCCAAAGGTTCGACTGATGGAGATGTGCGGGGAGATCGGGATTCCGGTAAGTGAGCAAGAGCACATCAACCTCCCGGGGGTCAATCGTCGATTCTCCGGCTTTGACCGGAATCCGATGATCACGGCCTTCAATGTTCGGGGTTTTCATATCGGGCTCGTCAACGTGCATTTGTACTTCGGGAAGCAGGACACGGCCGCACAGAGGCGCGCTTCCATGGACCGCCGCCGCCTGGAGGCCTACGCGGTCTCTCGCTGGTGTGATCTGCGGCGCCGGGATGCCGATCGCTATGTCGACCATTTCATCGCGCTGGGAGACTTCAACTTGCCGCGCTGGGGCGATAGCAATGACCCGATTCGACAGGCCTTGACCCGACGCGGACTCAGGCGACCCACACATTCAGCCCGAATCGCGTCCGCCATCGCCAGCGATAGCGACTATGACCAGATCCTCTGCGTACCGGGCCTGATCTCGCGCATGCGGGCGGCAGGAGTCTTTGACTACGACGGGGCGATCTTCAACGCCATGTATCTGGCGCGGGGCATCGCCTCTTTCCGTTCCTACCTTCGCTATTACATCTCCGACCACCGCCCGATCTGGTCGGAGATCGATATCACTTAATCTTATGTTTCAAAAGGAATCATCGTGAGATTGAAAAAGACGCTACTTTATACGTGCCTACTGTCATCCCTGGGGATTTTGCTTGCTTGCTGTCTCCCTTTTCAGGAGAGTGTGGACGATTCGGCCCCCGCTTCGAATTTTCGAGGAATCGTCGATGAGCTCGTCGCCCCGCTCCGCGACGGAACAGAGCCCGTGCCGGGACTCGTAGTGGGGGTCGCGCGGGGCGAGCTGAAGGAGGTGCACGGATACGGCGAAACCGGGCTCAGGCCCGGAGACACGCCGGATGGTGAGACGATCTTCGAAATCGCTTCCGTTACCAAGCCGCTCACGGCCCTCTTGCTCGCCCAACTCGTTGCTCGCGGAGATCTCGCGCTCGAGGGTGCGGTCGAACCCTGCTCTCCTCCAGCGACGTCGAGCCTCTGTTTCGAAGGGAAACCGGTTACCTTTCTGCACCTTGCCACCCATACGTCAGGGCTGCCCCTGCTCCCTGTGAATATTCAAAACAGCTGGGGCAACTACTCGGCCGAGGACTTCCAGCAATTTCTGGCCGACTCCTCTCTCAGCCGAGAACCCGGGAGTCGCTTTGAATATTCGACCACCGGCTATGCCCTCCTGGGCATGTTACTGGGAAAGAAGGGAACGGCGGCGGGATTTGAAGAGAATCTCGCGAAGGAGGTCCTCGAGCCGCTGGGGATGAAATCGACCTGCTTTGAGGTGACTGAAGAAGCGAAGTCACGTTACGCTGTGGGACACGCCGAAGGGGCCGTCATGCCCCATCGAAAAGACAGAGGCGTTTTCCGTCCGTCGGGCGGGCTCAAGTCGACAGCGAATGACCTTCTCCAATTAGTATCCGTGAACCTTCGTCCTAAGTCACGCCCACATCTGGCTGAAGCTGTCGCATTGACGCAGAAGGCCTTCCCGGAGATCCCGACCTTCCCGCCATCCATTGCCGCGATCGGCTGGCACGTGCTAAAGCCGGCGGGATTCTACTGGCACAGCGGGGTAGGCTCCGGATTCAGAGCGTTCATCGCCTTCGCCCCTGCTAGCGGCTGCGGGGTCGTCATTCTGGCCAACACAGGACTGCCCACAACCGACGCGAGGATCGAGATGGCCGGGTTCGGCATCCTCGGTGCCCTGGCGGCGACGCAGTGACGGCGAATGGATCGACCAATTTGAAATGAACGCGTTACTTGATGACAACAGCCTTGTTTTGATGGAAGCGGCGATTGTGGAGCGGCTGCGCCGGACGGGTGAGACCGAGCTGCATCCCAGCCTCGTCCATGCGCCTCTGATCTATGACGGAAGAGGCAGGGCCGCCCTGACAAGGCTCTATCAGAGCTACATGGACATTGCCAACCGTGCCGATCTGCCGATTCTCCTGTGCTCGCCGACATGGCGGGCAAATCGTGATAGAATTGAAGAATATCCTGATATGATCGATCTCAATGGCGATGCCCTTCAATTCATGAAGGAGCTCCGGGCCGGCCGAAGCAGCTCGAGCGCCATGGTCAAGATCGGCGGATTGATCGGCTGCAGGAATGACTGCTATAAGCCGGACCAGGGTCTGCCTTCCGCAGAAGCGGAATCTTTTCATGCATGGCAGCTCAACCGTCTCGCCGAAGCCGGCGTGGATTTCCTGATGGCGGCCACCTTGCCGTGTGTCGAAGAGGCGGTCGGCATAGCGCGGGCAATGGAAAAGACGGAAGCGCCTTACATAATCAGCTTTGTCATCGATCGGAAAGGTCGGGTGCTGGACGGCTCAAGTCTTATCAACGCAATGGGTACGATCGACGAAGCAACGACACGATCTCCAATCGGCTATATGGTGAATTGCGCTCATCCGACATTTCTGCGTGCCGCCGAACAGCCGAAAGAACTTTTCGAACGTCTGATAGGCTATCAGGCCAATGCCTCCTCATTGGATCACGGCGCTCTTGATGGATCCGACCGGTTGGAGGCCGGCGATGTTGCTGAGTGGGGTGAGGAGATGATTGGACTGAATCGAGATTATGGAGTAATAATCCTGGGAGGCTGCTGCGGCACCGGGGAGGAGCACCTTGATTATCTCATTCGCCACTGTAGGATGAACATGCACAATGAAGAATGATAAGATGGAAAAGAGACACTCGCTGCTTCTCAGGGCATTCGTATTCATCGGCATCTTCTGGACGATCGTCATCGTCACTCTGGCGACATGGACGATTGGGCGCAAGAGAACCGAGACCACGGAAATAACCCTTGCTCAGGCCCGCTCTTTTTTCAAACAGCTCGTCACGACGAGATATTGGAACTCCCTGCACGGTGGGGTCTATGTACCCTCTACGGAACAGACTCAGCCGAACCCTTTCCTGGATGTTCCTCATCGGGATGTCATTACAGAGGGCGGTCTATCGCTGACATTGATAAATCCCGCCTACATGACCCGCCAGATAGCCGAGATCGCCTCCAACAGGGATCAGGTCCAGTTTCACATCACGAGTTTGATGCCGATTCGCCCCGCCAATGGTCCGAAGAAATGGGAGTCTGGAGCGCTCGGCGACTTCTCGATCAAAGGGGATGAATATTATGAGTGGTGGTCGCCCGGCGGAAGGGACAAGGCCTGTTTTAGATACATGGCTCCTCTCTGGACAGAGCGCCCATGCCTGAAATGCCATTCAATACAAGGGTACTCTGAAGGGGACCTGCGGGGCGGCATCAGTGTTTCGATTCCTGCAGAGAGTATTATTTCCGCTCAGACGCGTCATATTAAAACTATAGCCATCGGTTATTTTTCCATTTGGATCCTGGGACTCTCAGGTATCTTTCTCTCCTTTCGACTCTCCACAAAAGAGTACAGAGAACGTTCGCGCCTGATCGACGAGCTCCAACAGGCTCTGGGTGAGGTCAAGACGCTGAAAGGGCTTATTCCGATCTGCTCGTCATGCAAGAACGTGCGCAATGATGAGGGATACTGGGACCAGATCGAAAAATACATCCGAGACCGTTCTGATGCGGACTTCAGTCACTGCATCTGCCCCGACTGCATGAAGAAGCTTTACCCCGAGTATGCCAAAGAACTGGAATCGAGTGAATGAATCCGTCTAAGGATCCAGCGAACCGGGTGATCGTGATCGGCCTGGACGGGGCGACCTTCGACCTCTTCGGCCCGTGGATGGAGGCCGGGGATCTCCCCAACCTTGCGCGCCTCTGCGCCGAGGGGGCCCGCGGCCGGCTCCGGAGCTGCCTGCCCCCTGTCACGAGCCCGGCCTGGAAGTGCTTCTCCACGGGGAAGAACCCGGGGCGGCTCGGCGTCTTCTGGTGGAGACAGGTGGACCGGGCCGGACAGCGCATCATCGGCTCCGAGGCCCGCCTCTTCCAGAGCCGAGAGATCTGGGACGTCCTGGGCGATGGGGGGCTCCGGGTCGACGTAGTCGGGATGCCACTGTCATACCCCCCCAGGCGCGTGAACGGCTTCATGGTCTCCGGCGGCCCCTATGCCGGAGAAAGCGGATTCACCGAGCCCGCCGGCCTCCAGGCCGAGCTGAAAGAGCGATTCGGCTACCAGTTGCACCCGCAGCGTGCCCTGTCGCGCGAGAACAGGGCATCGAGGGCCATTGCGGACGAGATCCTCGCCCTCACGGCCCAGCGCTTTGATGCCGCCGAGCACCTGCTCGAGCACCACGACCCGGACTTCCTCTGCCTGGTCCTCTTCTACCTCAACAACCTCCAGCACTTCTGTTGGCAAGAGGAGCCGGTGCGCCGCGTCTGGCGCCTGATCGACGAACGGCTCGGCCGCTTCATTCGAGACGATGTCAATCTCTTCCTCGTCTCCGACCACGGCCTTGCACGGATCGAGCGGGTCTTCTATGTACAGACCTGGCTCCGGCGCGAGGGCCTTCTGGTGCTGCGGCCGGAGCGCTTCGGCGCCCTGGAGCGGCTGAGGCTCAGCCGGGACCTGGTGAGGACGACCGCCCGCATCCTGCGGCTCGACGTGGCCGCCACGCGGCTCCTCGGAAGGGGCCGACTCGAGCGCTTGATCCGGCACATTCCCTTCAGGGAGTCCAGGGTGAGGGAGGCCGGGGCCTTCGAGCGCCGCCTGGACTGGGAGCGGACCCGGGCGCTGGCGCTGCCCCAGGGGCCCCTCTACCTGCTCGGCGAGCCGGACCCGGCTGCACGCGAGGCCCGGGTCCGGGAGATCACCGAGCGCCTGAAGGGCCTCGTGGATCCTCTCACCGGCCGCTGTCCGATCCGCAAGGTCCACAGGCGCGAGGAAATCTACAAAGGCCCCTATATGGAGGACGCCCCGGACCTCGTTCTGGAGCCCGAGCCGGGCTATCACATCCGGGAAGGGGAGATCGGGAGCGGCGAGATCTTCGCCGACCATGATGAGTGGCAGGCCGACAACCACCCGGAGGGCATATTGATCGCCCGGGGTCCGGACGTTCGCGCTCGAGAAGAGGGCAACGCCGAGATCATCGACCTGGCCCCGACGGTGGTACACCTCATGGGCCTGCCCGTTCCGGACGATATGGACGGGCGCGTGCTCGAGGAGATCTTCCGCCAGGGAAGCGAGGCTGCACGCCGGCCGGTGCGGCGCGCACCCGCCGCCCCTGACCTATCGCCTCCCAACGCGACCGACAGGGACGAGGCGGCGGTGGCTGAGCGGCTCCGGGACCTGGGTTACCTCGAGTGATTCATACCACAAACCACCAACTCTGCTGGTGGTTTGTGGTATGAATCACTTGTCGCCCTTCGGGCGAACTTTTTTTATATTATAAATGCAGAGACTGAGTATCTGTTTGACTTGAAGGGGAGGATCTAATATCTTCCTCCCGGCGTCGGGGCCTTCATAAAGAAAGGGGAACAACCAGATGTCCAGCACGCTGGCCCTCCACGGGGGCAGGCCGGTTCGCAAGGAGTTCCTGATCTTCGGCAGCCCCCGCATAGAGCAGGACGAGATCGACGAGGTGGTCGACTCCCTGCGCTCCGGCTGGCTCTCGACGGGACCCAAGGTGGCGCGCTTCGAGGACATGTTCCGCGACTACATCGGGTGCGACCACGCGGTGGCGCTCCACTCCTGCACGGCCGGCATCCACCTGGCCATGATCGTCTCCGGGCTGCGCCCCGGCGACGAAGTAATCACGACCCCCATGACCTTTGCCGCCACGGCCAATGCCATCACCCACGTGGGCGCAAAGCCCGTCTTTGCGGACATCGAGCTCCCCTCCATGAACATCTCGCCCGAGAAGATAGAGGATGTGGTAACCTCCGGGACAAAGGCCCTCATACCGGTCCACTTCGCCGGGAGGCCCTGTCCGATGGACGAGATCCTCGACATCTCCAAGCGATACGAGCTGCAAATCATCGAGGACGCGGCCCACGCCCTCGAGGCGGTCTACCGCGGGAGAAAGATCGGTACCATCGGCGAGCTCACCGCCTTCAGCTTCTACGTGACGAAGAACCTCGCCACCGGCGAAGGCGGGATGGTGACCACGCGCAGGGATGACTACGCGGACAGGATCAAGCGATACGGCCTGCACGGCATGAGCAAGGGGGCCTGGCGGCGATACTCGGACGAAGGGTTCAAGCACTACCACGTGGTCTTTCCGGGGTACAAGTACAACATGATGGACATCCAGGCGGCCATCGGGATACGCCAGCTCCCAAAGATCGACGCCTATCTAAAGGAGCGCGAGAGGATCTGGACGGCCTATGACAAGGCCTTCCAGGATCTCCCGGTCCGGACGCCCCCCGAGCCGGAGCCGGAGACTGTGCACGCCCGGCACCTCTACACCCTTCTCCTCGAGCTCGATCGCCTGAGCGCCGGACGCGACACCATTCAGGAGGCCCTGTTTCGGGAGAACATCGGCACGGGCATCCACTTCGTGGCCCTTCACCTTCACCCCTACTATGCCAAGGCCTACGGCTGCCGCCCCGGCGACTTCCCGAACGCGGAGTTCGTCTCGGATCGCACCATCTCGCTGCCGCTGTCGGCCAAGCTCACGGACGAGGACGTGGGGGATGTGATCGCGGCAGTTAAGAAGGTGGTCGGCTATTACACGAAATAATGGCATGAAGATCGGCATCATCTCCAACGGATACCCCCTGACCCCCGACGACTACCCGGGCATCTTCAACCGTCACTTTGCAAACGCCCTTGCCGGGGCCGGCCACGAGGTCTCGGTCTTCACTCCGGACCGCAGGGGGGAGAAGCGCGAGGACGCCGCCGTCGAGGTCGAATGGTTCCCCTGGCGCGGCGGGGACCGCGCCCTCTCCGGGATGCGGATCTATCACCCGGGCGATCTGCTCGATCTCGTGAGCCTGATGCGCGGGGGAGGCCGCGGGATCAGGGCCTTTGCCCGGGACCGGGGGATCGAGGCCTTCATGGCCATGTGGGCCGTGCCGAGCGGGTGGTGGGCCCTCCAGGCCAAGCAGAGCTGCGGCATCCCTTTTGCCGTGTGGGCCCTCGGCGCCGACATCTGGACCTATTCGCGCTACCCCCTGTTCAGGCAGGCGGTGCGCAGGGTGCTCAAGGCTGCCGACCTCCTGTACGCGGACGGCATGGAGCTGGCCAGAGGGGTCGAGGGGCTCGCGGACAGGCCGTGCGCCTTTCTGTCGACCACTCGCGCTCTTCCGGCCGCCTCGACCGAGGCAACTCGCCTGCCGGATGGACCCACCCACTTCTTCTTCGTCGGCCGGTGGGAGCCGGTCAAGGGTGTGGATGTGCTGGTCGAGGCGGCGCGGCTCCTGGCGGACAGACGGCGGGACTTTTGCATCCACCTGTTCGGCAAAGGCTCGATGGAGCGATCTCTGGAAGAGAAGATCCGGGAATACCGACTTGCGGATCAGGTCGCCCTCGGCGGGTATGCAGGGCCTGAGACGGTGGTCGCCTATCTCCGGGCCTGCCACTGCATGGTCATTCCTTCACGCATGGAGAGCATCCCGGTCGCCTTCTCCGACGCCCTTCAGATGGGTACGCCCCTCATCGTCACCGACGTAGGCGACATGGGTGAGCTCACGCGCAAGCACTGCGTGGGGCTGGTCGTCCCCCCCGAAGACCCGGAGCGACTCGCCGGCGCCATGGAGAATGTAATGGATGAAGGGGGCGAACGATTTCAGGACGGCATAGCCAAGCTGGCGCGCCTGTTCTCACTCGAAGAAAACGCAGGCCGGTTCGTGAGAGAGATGGAGGAGGTACTGGACGGATACAAACGTTCATGAATCCAGGACATCTCCTGAATTCGGCAAAGCCACAAGGGAACAGGTTTCAGGGATCAGTCCCCATCCGGTTCCACCAAGTATGAACTTCAGCCAACATCTACTCAAGCCGTGTAGATGTCTAGATGAAATACTCTGATGACCTCTCAAAAAATCCACCCTCTGCTCGAAGCGATTCGCCGCCGCCAGCGTCTGTTCGGCTTGCTCATCGTCGGGGCGATATTCTACTTCATCATCGCCGCCCTGGCGCGGGAGTGGGAGGTGGTCCGAGATCTCTCGGTCCGGCTCCGATGGTCGCTCCTGCTGCTCTCCTGTGTTCCCATTCTGGCCAACTACCTGCTGCTCGCTTGGATCTGGAGCGTAATAGCCAAAATCCTCGGACATGATCTCTCTATGAGACGGGCCTTCATGATCTTTTCCATCGCACAAATCACCAAGTACCTCCCCGGAAAGGTCTGGCCCACCGTGAGCGTGCTGCACCTCGGCGACCGGGTCGGGCTTCCAAAGACAGGCTCGGGACTCATCCTCACCTTTCAGTACCTGTTCCAGGTCCTGTCGGCTGCCCTGATCTGGATCTTCATCATCGCCTCCACAGGGGACGTGCAGGGCCGGCTCTTCATGATCGCGGCCCTGGCCGCGGCGGCCGGGGCGGTTGCCCACCCGTCCGTTCTGAAGCGCCTTGCAACGACCGTGCTCAGGCTCTCCCACAAAGAGGCGCCGGCCGTGGAGATCAGCTATTTCCAGTCCTTCTTCCTCCTCATGCTCACCTTCCTCTACTGGGCCGTCGGGGCGTGCGGGCTCCTTCTGCTCCTGCGCGCCTTCGTTCCTGCGGATGCAGCGATCCTGGCCGGGCTGATGGGGGTGCTCGCGGCCAGCTGGGTCACCGCGAACCTGGCCTTCTTCATTCCGGGCGGGCTCGGGGTGAGAGAGGGGACCATGGCGCTGCTTCTCGGGCTGCTCGAAATCCCCCGAACCGGCGCACTGCTCGTTTCCGTGGTCTTCAGGCTACGGATGATCGCCTGCGAGCTCCTCGCCGCCGCCGTTGGGTCCCTGATCTACCGGGTCGAGCGAGGGGAGTAGGCATGGAGTGTGATCGGAGATCGGCGAGTGCCTGGGACATGACGGCATTCCTCGTGGTCGCTCTCTATCTTCCGGGGTTGAGCTTCCTCATCAAGGCCCTCTCCATACCCAAGGGGCCTGTGCTTGCCGTCCTGCTCGAGTGGTCTCTTTTCGCCTTGCTCTGCCTATTCCTCCGTTTTCGGGGCAGGCGACTGGCCGACATATGGCTTTCGCCGAAAGGGTTCCTGATCGAAGGATTGCTGGGGGTGGGCTACATGGCGTCCTTCTGGCTCTTCATCTTTGCCGTGGCCAGACTCGGGGCGCTTATGGGCGGGATTCCGTACATCGATGAGATCCTGCCGGTGGGGAGCCTGGACCGCCTTTTCTCATTCCACGCGCCCCGCCTCGATCTCAACACTACAGTTTACATCGCCTTCGCCCTCACGGCCGGCATCTGCGAGGAGACGATCTTCCGGGGCTATCTCCTGTCCGAATCCCTCCGCCTGATCCCGGGCCGTCGCCCCGCTCTGATCTTCGGCGTCCTCATGAGCTCCCTCTACTTCGGCCTCCTCCACCTCCCCGCCGGCCCCCCGATGTTCGCCGTCAGCACCTTTGGCGGCTTTTGCTGCACCGTGGCGGTCCTCTGGCGGAAGAATCTCACATCGGCCATCGTGGCCCATGTTCTATTCAACCTGCAGGCGCTCTATATCGGGTAGATTTTTTCCACAGAGTCATGATGCCTTTGGCTGAAAATATCATCTCGATCGGTAACACGGGTATGATATACCGGGTGGTATTAAATGCGAAAAAGCTTTGCATGGCCGTGATATAAATAATAGCGCCGAAGAGTATGATCCAATTCACATCCAACGGTAGAGAAGAAAAAATGCCTATGAACATCAACACGAGAAGGCCCGTAAAACAAGAAAGCAACCCGACCTTTATGAATACGATGAAGTAATCGCCCCTCTTCCAGTATTCCATCAATGATAAGTGAATGTCGAAAAAGCTGCTGCTGGATGAGATCCAGAGCCTCCTGATTTCTCTGAAATTTCCCATAATAAACTTGCCCGGGCTGCGCTTGATCTTTTCTATCGCCTCGCTCATCATCCGTGCGTCCACCTCCGGCTCACTCAAGCCTTCCTCTTCCAGCTCATCCCATTTGTCGTACATCATCTGGTATGCCGTCTCATATTCCAATTCCATGGTCATGGCCCTTCCCCACAAAACCTCTCCGCCTCGCACAGTGAGTGAGAATGTGTCGAAAAGGAGCTTGTTTCTCGCCATCCAGGGGAAAACAACCAAAAGAAAGGGAACCAGGGTCAACAGAGCGGCTTTGACGAATTGACTCCTGCTCTTCTTTTCCCTGAGCCTACCTGTCATCCAGTTCCAAATTGCCAACAATCCGAACAGGAAAAACGGGAGCAGCTCCAAGGAGGTTCTGCACAACGTGGCCAGCCCCCACATTGCCCCCGCCCAGACATAGTCCCTTTTCTTCCCTCCTGCACTGGCGGCCAAGAAGTAGTATACGGATACGATAAGTAGAAAAGTGGTAAGTGTTTCCAGAAAAATATATCCGCTGTGAATGGCCAGAACACAATGAAGGGCCGTCAGTATTCCGGCGAGCAGCCCCAGTTTTCTGTCATAGTAGAGAGAGGCGATTCGATACACAAAAACAGATGTGATCGAGCTCAGGATTATCTGAATTACGCTCACTGCTTTTGGATTGATACCCGCCGCCCAGTAGATGATGGCCATAAAATAGGGATACAGGGGCTCACGATACATGGTGGGCAGGAACGGCGCCTGGTCGCTCAGCGAAAAGCCATGGCCCGACAACAAGTTCGTGGCCAGGAGGTGATACCCGTCGACATACCAATCCCGGGTAGGAAAAAGGATGACCAGGACGGCTCGCACGATCAACGACAGGCAAACGATCAGGGTGATATCCCTCTTCCACTCGCCGGGCATTCGCACGGTTTCCGTATCAGAAGAAGCTCCGCTTGCTAACATCGAGTATTGGGTCCTGCTTCCTTGTCCGATGATAATTGACTGACCTGCACGGCACTTTTTATGGTCGTAATTTTCGGATCGGCCATGGCCACCAATATGAACTGATAGCTGAAGAGTCTTCGCCACAGTACGGCCAGGGCATAGCTTACCGAATCCAGAATATAGGCCAGCCACTTGGACTTCTTTCCGGAAAAGATCTGACCGAAGGGCGTTGGAGTCGAAAATACTTTTTTCACCTCGTACCCGTTCATCTTCAAGAGCCTGCGAAAAGATGAAAGCGTGTACAGGCGAACATGCGTCGAATCGAGTATTCCCCTGGGAGCATAGTCGAAGAGCCCGAGGAACAGGCCCAGGCGTACACTCCAGTGGGCGATATTCCCTGTGCTTGCAATCAGGAACCCTTCCGGAGAGAGACTTTCACGGGCCTGGCGCAGAAATACTTGGGGGGATGTGAGGTGCTCGATGATATCCCCCGCGATGATCACATCAAAGGCTTTCCCTCTCTCCAGAATGGCTTCCGGAATTCCCTGGTTGAGGTCACCGTGTATATATTCCTCGCACTCTTGTTCCGCATGGCTCGAATTCGGGAGGTCCACACCGGTAACACGACATCCTTTCTCCGCCAGCAGCTTGTCCAGTTCGCCCGATCCACAAGCAAGATCCAGGACTCGTGAGCCATAGGGACATAAGTCGACGATCCGACGGTGGCTGGAAAAAGGCTCGTCTTTGAAGGGATACGCCTGACTGCTGTGAACATCGAAGCGGGGATCCTCTCGGAGACCTTTCTGCCACAATTTGTACTCGACGACCGATCGGATGACGTTCTTCGCGTACTTCATGCCGTTGACGTAACAGATCTCATCACCATAGTAAGTGGGAATAGGCAGCTCCAAAATTTTAAAGCCTTTTTCCAGAAATTGGATGATGATCTCCGTATCAAAGTGAAAGTCGTTCGAGTTGTTCATAATCGGGATTTGTCGCAGGGCATGGAGGTTGTACAGACGATATCCCGAGTGAAACTCGGACATGGTCGTTCCAAGGAGCCGATTCTCCATGGATGTGAGGATCTTGTTCCCCATATATTTATAGTAAGGCATCCCTCCCCGCAAAGCTTGCCCCGGTACGATCATTCTCGAGCCGAAAACGGCCTGTGCCTTGTTTTCCATGAGCGGAGCGAGGAGCTCCGGAAGGACCTCCGGTGCGTATTGTCCGTCCCCGTGGAGCAGCACAACGATATCATACCCTTTCTCGATACAATAAAAGTAACCTTTTTTCTGATTTCCTCCGTAGCCCAAGTTCACTTCGTTCCTGATAATGCTGAGATTCTCGATGCCCTGTGTGACCCGATAGCCGTGGCCGACCAGATACGTCTCGTCTTGACTCGCATCGTCGAAAACGACGATCTCGCTCACGGCATCCTTGACGGATGTCGGAATACGATCGAGGACTTTCGCCAGGGTGGATGCGTGGTTATAGGCTACGATCAAGATGGCCAATTTGAGGGAGTTTTGCGCTTTCTCCGGAATCTCATTCGCTTGGTTCATACGAGCTCTTCACTCCTTCAGTAATTATCTTTCTTCGGAATCTCCGCCGTGATGGACGGATTGAACCAGAGGGAGTACTCAAACCCGCCGGGGAGATCGATGACATCCTCATAGGTAGCTTCGATGGTGACCTTCCCTTGATTGATCTTCACAGAGAGATCATCCTCATCCAGCCACACCGTCTCCATTTCCTCGAAATGTCCCCAGATCGTCCGCTGTATCTTGTCCGCCGACCGGATCTTGGCACGGGCGGCCTGTTCTTTGAACAAATACTTGACCTGCGTATATCGCACGTACGGGGGAACGAGCTTATAGGCGCTGTAGCCGATGACCGTCAGGACTATCAAGGTAACAATAGTCCCAAACCGTATTTGCCCACGAGTCGATACTCCGAAAAAATCGTCCAATCTCGATCTCTTTTCCATGGTCACTCCGATTTTCGCTCTCCCATTGATTCGTTTTTCTAAAGGGACAATCTACTTCATATTATTTTCCTCTTCTTTCAATCTCTGAAAAAAGAGATTCATGTCCCATTTCAGGTCTTCCTCGGTCGGCTTGTAGGACAGCAAGGCTTCATCCTTATTATCGAGCCTCGTATAAGGAGCTCCATCTTTGTAAACCACCTTGAACCGCTCTTCCCCTTTCTCTATTATCTCTTTTAGCAAATCGGGGTAATCCAGCTTTTCATCAATCTTTTGAAAATGTACCGACAATTGTCTCAAATATCTCCATTTCACAGCGATCGGGTCCGTTGTATCGAATAGATATTGATTCCGCTTGTTCACGAACTTTTTAAAATCTTTCAGCGTTTCCCGCTCGGCCTCTGTCCTTGCCCTGTTATAGCTTTCCCGCCATGTAAAATAATGAAATCTGTGTATAAGATTTTCGACCGACTTCAATCCGATGCAATGGAGAATATAGCTTTTTTCTGCCACGACCAGCTTATAATAAATGGGCGCTCTCGCTTCATCGAATTTCCCGTATTCTTTGTATTGGAGGTCTCTATTATACCAGATCAGGAAATTCTCACCCTCATCGATAAAATCACTTGTCTTATGCCTGTGGGAAAAATCGCCTATGATATTCGTCCTCGGCAGCTTGATGGCTCTAGGGGTGTTATCCTTCAGGACTTCCTCCCGAAGGCTCAGCATGCTCTCTTTCCCCGCGGTCTTGCAGATCATGTCGGCATCGCAGCGAAAATGCCATTGATGCCGGGTTGCGTCCAATCCCGCGTTCCTGCAATCCCCGAGCAGCGCGCCCGGCAGAGAGATGATATCAACTTCGATTTCATCTCCATGTCTGCGCTTGAACTCTTCCATTTCACGCACGGTGTTATCGGTCGAACCATTATCGATACAGACAATCTGGTCGGCCACTCCGATCAGGCTTTTCAAACAGAGGGGGATGGTATACTCCTCATCTTTCGCCGCCACCACGGCCGTGATGCCCGGCTTCAGAGGATTGCCCTTTGCATCCACATCCAGTTTCTTCCTGAATAATCTGTAATGACATAGATAATAGAACTTGCCCAGCAGCAATCGTATGCTATCTTTTATTGCCATCCACAGGTCCCTTATCTTCTCAACTCTGCGAGAAAATTACTCGTTGCAAACACCTCGCAGTCAGTAGTGTACCTTGTAATGGCTCTCAAACCATTTGCCGCGATTCTGTATAGACTGTAATTTTCATTTAACAAATCATAGAAATCTCTGAAGTACGTACGTGAGTCGATATTGCATGGACCGAATTCAAATTGTATAAATCGGATCTTTTTCTCCTCGATCATTCCCCGTGCTCCCAACAATGTTTTGTACTCATGTCCCTCCGTATCTATCGACCTGCTTCTGAATGAATGTCTCAATTCAGAAATGAATTACACTCCAACG
>CAZFWM010000143.1:0-17971 GCA_964522545.1 uncultured Thermodesulfobacteriota bacterium | reverse complement strand
GCCATGCCGCGAATTTAGCACAACTCGGTGGTACAGTAAAGTGGATAGCCCTTAATGGAAATTTTGAACAAAAACGCTGGATTTCTCCCTGCGGTCGAAATGACAGAGAAGGGTAATTTGATGATTGGGAGAATCAAGGCCTCTCGAATTCAATTGCTTTTAGCTGCCACGGGTGTGGGCATTGTCGGGATCATGCTTTGCCTGTGGAGCTTTGTATTCATTCCTGCCTTGTATGCAGCGGACAGGGCCGGCTCCGCCGGCAATAGCGAACGCCCCCATTTTAAGGCCATCGAGGGACACAGAGTCTTCATGGTGGACGGGAGCCCTTTCTTCATCCTGGGCGCCCAGGCCGACGTGTGGACCATCGAGCCTCAGGACGAAGCATCCGTCAAAGAGTTCACCTATGCCGCTTCCCTCAACTGCAATCTGATCGAGGTCCCTATGCGCTGGGCCCAGGTCGAGCCGGCAGAGGGGAAATACGACATGAAACCCCTCAAGTGGATCGTCGACCAGGGGAGAAGCCACGGGCTCAAGGTGGGACTCATGTGGCACGGTAGCAACGTCTCGGGAACGGCCCAGGCCCCCTCGCCCAAGAAAAAGGGCGGCTTCACGGGAATCGAGTTTTCGCCCCGATACATCCTGGACGACCCGGGGCGCTTTTCGCGCGTCATCGATGCCGACGGCGACACGACGGCCTCTCTCAGCCCCTTGGATCCTGACACCCTGGAACGGGAGAAGATGGCGCTCCGCAAAGTGTGCGACTTCCTCCGGAGCTATGACAAAGAACATACCGTTGTCATCATCCAGGTCGAAAACGAGCCGTGGATCGTCTACGGCAAGACCAAGTCCGGCAAGGTCACGAACATGGACGGCTCCGCCCAGAGCATGGAGAAGTACCGCCGCGAGGGGTGGTCCGACCCGGCCGCCTACTCCATCAAGCAGCTCGCCCTGTACATCAAAGAGCTGGTCGATGAGGTCACGGAGGTCGCCGGGCTTCCCACGTACTGCAATTTCATCGCCGACCGTCCCGGACAGGCGGCCGCCTATCTCGAGACGATCCCCAATCTGGACCTCGTGGGACCCGACATCTACTGCCGCAAAAAGCCGCTCTTCGGCCGCGCACCGAAGGTTTACAAAAAGTTCCGCCGCACACTGCTGGGGCGCCTCGACGGGTACGACTTCGGACGGAACACGGTCTATCTCTCCGAGACCGGCACGGATAACTACTGGAAGCCCCACCTCACTCTCTTCTACATACTTGGTAAGTACAGGGGGTGCGGGATGACGGTCTGGGCCATCACCAAGGGCTTCCCCAACCGAAACCAGCCCCCCGTGAACCCCAAGACCGGCAAGCTTCTGCCCGGGGGGGTGAACCTCGCCGCCTGTTACGGAGCGGTGAGTCGCGCCATGGAGCCGATCGCTCTGGCACAGGGGACCGGCCGTTTCGCCTGGCACGTCTCCGAAGATGGGGGGACGAGCACCCACCAGGTAGGGGCCGTCAAGGTCACCCTCCGGTCCGAGGCGGGCGGGGCCGCCCTCCTCGCGGAAGGCCGCCCCCGGGAGATCACCGTGGTGGGACTTCACTGTCAGGTGCAAATAGACACATCGGGCTGGGGCGAGGTCGCTTCGGAAACCGGTGCATGGAAGTCAGGCTCATGGCATGCCGAAAAGCGGATCAAGGGAACGACGAGCTCAGGCCATACAACGGTCGCCATTGGGGAGCCGGAGGTCGTGCGAATTTATGATGCGAGAGCCAGTCAATGAACATACTTTTATTGAATTTCACTTTGAAATGGAGATCGACCTTCTTCCGGGCCTTTCAGTTCGGCCGATGCCTGGTCAATAAGGGCCACCGGGTCACCCTGCTCACGGTCTCGATTCACAACCGGCTCAGGAAGAACGAATGGACCGCCAAGGGAGTCAGGGTGATCGAGACGCCCGCTCTCCTGCCCGGATTCGGCCGGGTCGGCTGGGATCCACTCGACATTGCCTGGAGGCTCTTCACCCTCGCCCGGACCCGGGATCGTTTCGACCTGGTACACGGCTTCGACTGCCGTCCCTGTGTGCTGTTTCCCTCCCTCTTTCTCAAGCGGTTCCGGCGGGTCCCCTATGTATCCGACTGGGCGGACTGGTGGGGCCGGGGCGGAATCATCAAGGACCGGAAGAACAAGGCGATTACCTTCCTCACGGGAAGCCTGGAGACCTACTTCGAAGAGTCGTTCCGGCACAGGGCCAGCGCCCTCACCGTCACCAGTCAGGCCCTCCGGGAGCGGGCCATCGGCCTGGACCTGAGTCCTGAATGGATCTTTTACATTCCGTCGGGGTGCGACATCCACTCCATCAGGCCCGAGCCAAAAGAGCAGGCCCGCCGGGCGGCCGGCCTTGACATAAAAGACAAGATCATAGAGTTTATGGGGTTTGTGCATTATGACCTTGAGCTTGTTCTGCGTGCTTATGCCAAGATACGAGAGCAGCGAAATGATGTGAAGCTCCTTCTCGTCGGGCCAAAGTCACCGATTACGGCCCGACTGCGCAGAGAGCTCGACATCAGCGACGGAATCATTGAGACCGGCGGCCAGCCTTTTGAGAAGATGTCCATGTACCTGGCGGCGGCCGATGTGCTGCTTATGCCGTACTCGAACAAGCTGTGCAATGTCGGACGCGGGCCTATCAAGCTGGGCGACTATCTCGCCTCGGGGCGCCCCACTGTGACTAACCCCGTGGGCGACATCAAGACGATGTTCGAGGCCGACCGGATAGGACTCCTCTCTCAGGACACGCCTGAGGATTTTGCCGAAAAAGTAGGCGCCCTCATCGACGAACCGGCTCTGGCCGACGAACTCGGTGCAAACGCCCGAAGGGTGGCCGAGGAAAAATATTCGTGGGAGATTCTCTCCGAGCAGCTGGAAGGATACTACGAAAAGGTCATCCAGCTCCGAAGCCCTTGATGAGCAAGCCAAATAGCCGGCTGAAAACGGCGAGGCACATGGAAAGATCTGAATGAAGATACTGATAACAGGCGGGGCCGGCTTCATAGGATCCCACCTCGCGGACGCTCTCGTGGAAAGGGGAGAAGAGGTCATCCTCTTCGACAACCTGGACCCGCAGGTCCACCCCGGCGGGCGGCCTCCCGACTATCTTAACACCTCCGCCCGCTTCGTGCAGGGGGACGTGAGGGACTATGCGGCCTTCAGGGGGGTCGTCACAGAGGCCGATATCATTTTCCACTATGCGAGTGCCGTGGGGGTGGGACAGTCTCAGTATCAGATCAGCAAATACGTAGAGGTCAACACCTTCGGCACGGCCAACCTCCTCCACGCCCTGGCCAACGAGAAACATTCCGTTCGCAAGGTCCTCCTGGCCGCCTCCATGAGCAGCTATGGCGAGGGTCCGTCCCGCTGCGAGAGCTGCGGCGTGTTCCGGCCCCGGCTCCGTCCCTCCGAACAGGTTGCCCGGGGAGAATGGGAGATCCTCTGTCCCGGCTGCGGCCAGCCCTCTTCTCCCGTTCCGATCACCGAAGAGGCGGCCCAGAACTGCAACTCCATCTACGCCATCACCAAGAAGAACCAAGAGGAGATGCTCCTGAACATCGGCCGCACATACGACATTCCCGTGGTCGCCTTGCGCTATTTCAACGCCTTCGGCACTCGGCAGTCTCTGTCCAACCCGTATACGGGGGTGATCGCAATTTTCATGAGCCGGCTCAAGAACGACAGTCCGCCGGTGATCTACGAGGACGGCCTCCAGACCCGCGACTTCATATCGATCCACGACATGGTCCGCGTCAACCTCCTGGCCATGGAGAGCGAGGCGGCCGACTACCGAACATTCAACGTAGGCACCGGAAAGCCGATTTCGATCCGGTCCGTTGCCGAGACTCTCGCCCGGCTGTGCCGGAAGGACATCGCTCCGGAGATAACCCACTCATTCAGAAAAGGGGACATCCGGCACTGTTACGCCGACAACACGGCCGTCCGTCAGGCCCTCGGCTTCGAGCCGAAAATAAGCCTGGAGGAGGGCCTCGGAGAAATCATCGAATGGTCCCGGCATGCATCTGCCGAGGACGGATTCGACAGGGCGAGATCCGAGCTTGCTGAAAAAGGGCTGGTCTGAGCTATGAAGAACATCATCTTCGGTGGAGCAGGATTCATCGGTTGCAACCTCGCCGCAAGGCTCATCCGGGCCGGAGAGGATGTCGTGGTCTTCGACAACCTCTCGCGCGCGGGGACTGAGAGCAACATCGCCTGGCTTCAGGGGATGGGGCCGATGTCCTTTGTCAAAGGCGACATCCGCGATCCCGAGCAAGTCAACGAGACAATACGCGCCCACGCCGACGCGCGCGTCATCTACCACATGGCGGCCCAGGTCGCGGTGACCACATCGCTGGAGAATCCGCGCGAGGATTTCGAGGTGAATGCGCTGGGGACCTTCAACATTCTCGAAGCGGTTCGCACGGCCGGCAAGGACCCGATCTTCGTGTTCGCCTCCACCAACAAAGTCTATGGGACCATGACCGATGTGCCCGTGGTCGAGCGCAACGGCCGCTACGCATACCGCGATCTCACCGCGGGCGTGTCCGAGCATCAGGGCCTCGACTTCCACTCTCCCTATGGATGCTCGAAAGGTGCGGCGGACCAATATGTACGCGATTACGCCCGAATCTACGGCCTTCGCACCATCACGTTCCGCCAGTCTTGCATCTACGGACTTCGCCAGTTCGGGGTCGAGGATCAGGGATGGATAGCGTGGTTCACCATCGCTTCGGTTCTGGGTCTTCCCGTCACGCTCTACGGAGACGGAAAGCAGGTCCGCGACGTCCTCTTCATCGATGACCTCCTCGATGCCTATCTGCGCGCGGTGGAACATATAGAGACCACGGCCGGCGAGATCTACAACATTGGAGGCGGGCCGAGCTCCACACTCTCTCTGCTGGAGCTCCTCGACCTTATCAACCGCCTCAATGGACGCCCCCTTCGCACGACTTCGAGCGACTGGCGCCCCGGGGACCAGAAGGTCTTCATTTGCGATATTCGCAAGGCGCGTCGGGATTTCGGATGGTCGCCCCGGATCGATCCCAAAGAAGGAGTGGAGCGCCTTCGCGAGTGGGCCAAGGCCAATCTTTCCCTGTTCGACGGAAAATTTCCCCCACCCCCCCCTTCGGTGGCGGCGGAAAGGCGAACGCTGGGGAGACAAGCTGAACCATGCTGACCATCGGTCTGGACGCCCGATATATCGAAGACGAGATGACAGGTCTCGGACGGCTCAGCTTCAACCTGATCCGGGCCATAGCGGACCTGGATCGGGCGAACCGGTACATCATTTTCGTCCGCCCCGGGTTCAGCAGGCGCATCGTGGACCGGCCGAACATGGAACAGGTGAAGCTCCCCTTCAACCCGGTGTCCCTGAGAACCCTGACCAGCATGCCGCCGCGACAATACAAGGGAAAGCTGGACATCCTCCATGTATTGTGTCCGCTGGCCCCGCCGAGGCCATCCTGCCCGCTGATGATCACGGTCAACGACCTCCAGCCGTTCATGACGGAGGATTTCTTCGAGCGCCGGCCTCTTTTTCTCAAGTCGGCCTACCGCAGGTTTTATCACTGGCTTTACCCCACAGCCTTGCGACGCGCCACCCGGGTAGTCGCAATCTCCGGGGCGACCAAGCGGTCGATCATCGATCTCTTCGGCACGAATCCGGACAAGATTGCCGTCATACATTGCGGTCGGGACAAGAGCTTAGAAGAACCGCCGGAGCCCGATGCCATGGAGAGAGTGCGGCGGGACTATGAGCTTCCGCCGAACTATCTTTTTTATCCCGGGTCCGGACGACCGCAGAAGAACTTTCCCAACATGCTGAGGGCCTTCTCGCTCATCAACACATCCAATGGATTTGGAGGGCTTCAGCTCATCATTTCCGGGCGTGAGTGCCGCTTCAAGATAGAGATCGACCGCACCATCAAGGCCCTGGGCCTGGAGGACAGGGTCAGGCATATCGGCTATGTCCCCGAAGAGGACCTCCACTGCCTCTACCAGGGCGCGCGTGCTCTCCTGTACGTCACCCGTCACGAGGGATTCGGGTTTCCCCTGATCGAGGCGATGGCCTGCGGCACGCCGACGATCACGTCCACGGATGCCTCCCTTCCCGAGGTGGCCGGGGACGCCGCTCTGCTGGTGGCGCCGGAGGATGTGACCGGAATCGCAGGGGCGATCGAACGGGTTCTCGAAGACAAAGACCTGCGCCGCGATCTCATCGGCAAGGGATACCGCAACATCGAAAGATTCTCCTGGCAAAGGGCCGCCGCCGAGACGATCGATCTGTATCGCGAAGTTGCCGAAGGAACTGAAACAAACTCGACTCATGGCACTGCTTAGTGGAACAAAAATGCCCTCGATGAGACAAAAGGACCGCACCGTCATCTTCTGCCTGGACGGCGGATCCTGGAACGTCATCACTCCCCTTGTGGAGCGGGGCGAGCTCCCTAACATCGCCAGGCTGATAAAAAACGGAACCTCGGGCACTCTGCGCTCGGTCGATCCCAGCATCTCTCCAAGCATCTGGACCACCATCGCCACCGGGAAGAGGCCCGAGGAGCACGGAATCATCAATTTCTACAACCTCCAGCAAGATCTGAAGTCCAAACGGATCTGGGAGATCTTCGAGGATCAGGGAAAGGTCGTCGGCGTGGCGGGGTACTTTATGACCTGGCCCCCCATGGTCCGCCGGGGATTCATGATCCCCGATCACTTTGCGCCGGGGCCCGAGACGACGCCGAAGGAGCTCTCCTTCTTCCAGGACCTAACGATCTACTCGGATCGGCGCACCAAGCTCAAACCGCACCAGGCGCTCCGGTACACCCTCGCGGCCCTGCGCAACGGGTGCCGCCCGGGGACCCTTCTGAACGCGGCCCAGGTATTTCTCCAGAAGAAATTTCTCGATCTCTCCTACCTCGACTCCTACCCAAAAGAGCAGCTCCTCTATCTGCGATTTCTCTCGGAGCTCTTTGTAGGCTGCACAGAGCGATACGACCCGAACCTGCTGGTCCTCTACTTCCCCGGCACGGACACGCTCGCCCACAAGTACTGGCACTACCACGACCCCTCTCCTTTTTCCGACGTGGACCGGCGGAACGTGGCGAAATACGGCTGTGTCATCAACGACCATTACAAAGCCGTGGACCAGGCCATCGGATCCATCCTGAAGCACTGCGGCCCGGACAGCCAGGTATTCATCGTCTCGGACCATGGATTCCGGGCCGAGGAGGGCTTCGAATACCGCTACCGAGTCCGCATGGATGTCATCATGCGCAACGGGGGGCTTGCGGAACGGTTCCAGCATACAAACCTGGGAAATCAGACCATCCTTCATCCCCTGGCGGTAACAGGAAAAGAGCGGGAGGCCCTGATCGATCGCGGCCGGAGGTTCCTGGAGTCCTGCCGCCTGGAGGAAAACAAAGAGCCCCTCTTCGATGTGGAGACCTTTTCACACGGTATCGGTTACCATGTCCGGTGGGAATTAAAGAGGCCCATCGACGATGAAACGGTAGTGGTGGGAGAATCCCGGTATCGCGTGGGGGACATCGTCTCGGAATCGACCATCTGGTCCGGCGACCACTCGGTGGAGGGCATCATCATCGCCCACGGGCACGGCATCCGAAAGGGCGTGCCTATCGAGCAGGCCGAGGTGATCGACATCACGCCGACCATCCTGGCTCTCAGCGCCCTTCCACTCGGCGAAGACATGGAAGGAAAGGTCCTCTGCGAAGCGATTGAAGAGTCCTTTCTCAAGCGCAATCCGGTAAAGCGCATCCCCTCATACGGCCCCCCGAACGATTCGGACTTCACCACCCAACTCTCGATGGATGAGGAGGAGAGGCTCAACAAAAAGCTCCAGGGACTCGGGTACCTGGATTAAAATTTCCAATTTCCAATGCAATCCGGCCATCCGTCAGATGGCCGGATTGGAGGAACTAGCGTGCATGCTCTGATCACCGGAGGGGCCGGATTCATCGGCTCCCATCTCGCTGAGGCCCTGATCGAAGAAGGGCACGAGGTGAGTATCATCGACGATCTCTCCACGGGAAGAATGGCAAACATTGAGCATCTAAAGGACAAAGCCGGGCTCGATGTGACCATCGACACGATTCTCAATCAGGCTGTGCTCGCCCCGCTGGTCGACCGAGCCGACGTTATTTTCCATCTGGCCGCGGCCGTGGGAGTAAAGCTCATCGTGGAATCGCCGGTCAATACGATAGAGACGAACATCAAAGGAACCGACGTCGTCCTCAAGCTCGCCAACGAGCAGAAAAAAAAGGTGGTCATTACTTCGACTTCGGAAGTATACGGCAAGAATCCAAAGGTCCCGTTTCGGGAGGACTCGGACATCGTCCTCGGCCGGACCGATAAAGGCCGCTGGAGCTACGCCTGCTCCAAGGCGATCGACGAATTCCTGGCCATAGCCTACTGGCACGAGAAGAAGCTCCCTACTTTAATCATCCGGCTCTTCAACACCGTGGGGCCGCGCCAGACCGGCCAGTATGGCATGGTGCTTCCCACCTTCGTCAAACAGGCTCTGTTCGGCCACCCCATCACCGTCTACGGGGACGGGCAGCAATCGCGCTGCTTTACGTATGTCGAGGATGTGGTCCAGGCCATCCTCCGCCTCACGGAGCACCCCGACGCCGTGGGCCAGGTGGTCAACCTGGGAAGCACGGAGGAGATCACCATCGAAGGCCTGGCCAACTTGATCAAGGAGATGACCCACAGTTCTTCGGAGATCGTCCGCATCCCGTACGACAAGGCCTATGAAGAGGGATTCGAGGATATGAAGAGGCGAATCCCCGACCTGTCCAAGGCAAAAGAGCTCATAGGATTCGAACCCAAGATCGACCTTCGGGGGATCATCCGGCGGGTCGTCGACTATTTCCAGCAATGACGAACATCATCCATTACATCACGGCCTTTCTGACGGCGGCTCTCCTCTCCACGGCCTTGACGCCGCTCGTGCGCCGGGCTGCAACGCGAATGAACTTCATCGCCACTCCCAAGGAGGATCGATGGCACACGCGGCCGACCGCTCTGCTCGGAGGAATTGCGATCTACCTCTCCTTTCTGATCGCCTTCTTCCTCTTTTTAAGACCTGAGCGGGAGATCCTCGCCCTGTTCGGCTGTGCCTCCTGCATGTTCCTGATCGGCCTCTATGACGACCTCCGGAAGCTCAAGCCCCACGTAAAGCTGATCGGCCAGATCCTGGTGGCCCTGGCGCTCATCAAGTTCGGCTTTATCCTCAAGTGGACCGGCGTCACCGGCCTCGACATCATCATCACCCTCCTCTGGATCGTCGGCATCACCAATGCCTTCAACCTTCTCGACAACATGGACGGCCTGTCGGCCGGCATCGCCCTGATCGCCTCCGTCTTTTGCTTCATCCTCTTCATGCTCCGTCGGGTCGACGCCATGGCCGTCACAACGGCGGTCTTTGCCGGGGCCCTGCTGGGGTTCCTCTTCTATAACTTCAATCCTGCGTCGATCTTCATGGGCGACTCCGGAAGCCTTTTCCTCGGGTTCATGATGAGCGGTCTCACGGTCGGGGGGCTCGCTAAACGCTATCCCCTGCATGTCGGCTTCGTGCTCTTTATTCCCGTGCTCATCCTGATTATTCCGGTCTTAGACACATCCCTTGTCACGATCATGCGCAGGTTCAACGGCAAGGCGATCTCCCAGGGGGGACGCGACCACTCCTCTCACCGGCTTGTCACGCTGGGCTTTTCCGAGCGCAAGGCAGTGGTCATTCTTTACATCCTGGCCCTCTTCTCCGGGGGCATCGCCATGCTGGTCCGCATGCTCCACAAGGAGGTCGGGTTCTTCATCGTGCCCCTGTTTCTCATCGGGCTGGCCCTGATCAGCGTCTACCTCGGCCGCGTCAATGTCTACCGATCCGAAGAACGCCTCCGGATCGACAGGTCCAAGAACCCCATCACACTGGTCCTTACATCGCTTACCTACAAGAGGAGGATCTTCGAGATCCTCCTCGATCTCGGGCTCATCGTGCTCGCCTATTACGGGGCCTACATCCTCCGCTTCGAGGGGAGAGACCTGCAGCTCAACCTGCCGATCTTCATCCACTCCCTCCCGATCATCATCGCGTGCAAGGTCCTCTCATTCCAGATCTCGGGAATCTACCGGGGAGTCTGGCGCTACGCGAGCGTGAGCGATTTTCAGACCTATTTCCGTGCCACGGCGCTCGGATCCCTTCTGGCCCTGGTGAGCTGTTTTCTCATATACCGCCTGGAGGGATTTTCGCGATCGGTCTTTCTCATCGACTGGATGCTCCTCCTGGCGCTTCTCTTCGGGACCCGGTTCTCCTTCCGTGTTTTTCACCACTTGGCGCGATCCCACCAGACCGGAGGCGAGCGCATCCTGATCTACGGCGCCGGCGACGGGGGGGAGCTTGCGCTGCGCGAGCTCATCAACAACCAGGATCTCGGCTTCATGCCGATCGGATTCCTCGACGACGACCCCTTAAAGCGCCACGTCAAGATCCACGGTCTCCCGGTCCTGGGCGACGTGGGACAGATCGAGCATATAATCGAGCGCGAAGAGATCTCTAAGATCCTCGTCTCATGCCGCTCCCTGCAGCCTCAGAACCGCGACAGGCTCATTGAGGCATGCGAAAGGCACCAGATACGGCTCAACCGAATAACCGTCGAGTTCACGAGGGTCCCTATTCCGACTCAGGAAAGAGCCTCATGAGCGCTCCCATCGATGCAAGCATCATCATTCCGGCGTACAACGAGGCCAACGCCATCGGTGCCATCCTCAGTGATCTCGAGCATTCCCTGGCGAGCTACCCCGGCTCCGTGGAAGTGATCGTCGTGGACGACGGCTCCACGGACGGGACGACCGCGATCGTCGAATCCCACGACGTCAAGCTCATCCAGCACAAGACCAACAGAGGATACGGGGCCGCCCTGAAGAGCGGCATCGCCCGCGCCCGCCACCCTGTCATCCTGATCACGGACGCCGACGGCACGTACGACAACAAGTACATACCGACGATCCTGTCCTGGATGGACCGCTACGACATGGTCGTCGGGGCCCGCACCGGCGAGGCGGTCCACGTCCCGCTGCTGCGGCGGCCGGCCAAGTGGGTCCTTACGTTCCTGGCCAGCCTTCTCACCGACGTGGATATCCCTGATCTCAATTCAGGGCTGCGTGCCTTCAGAAAATCGGTGGCCGAGGAGTTCCTCTACCTCCTGCCGTCCGGTTTTTCCTTCACCACGACCATTACGATGGCTTTGCTGGCCCGGCACTATTCGATCACGTACCTCCCCATCGATTACCACAAGAGGATCGGCACCTCCAAGATCCGGCCAATCCACGACACGCTCAACTTCCTGAGCCTCATATGCAAGACGTTCCTCTATCTGCGCCCCCTGCGGATCTTCCTGCCCGCCAGCGGCCTTCTCGTGGCGGCGAGCCTGGGCAAGATCTTTTTCTTCGACTTGAGCGTTCACGGCCGAATAGCGGAGGCCTCCTTCGTAGTCCTGCTCGCCGGATTCCAGATCGGCATGATGGGATTCCTTGCGGAGATGCTGCGGAAGCACTGATCCGATGCCCAAGAAGATCCTCCTCTCGGCATTCCTCGCTGTGCTCTTTATCTCACTCCTCGTAAAGATACTCCAGATCGATCCGGGGCGGATCCAGCGCATCCTCGGTGCCACGATGCGAAACGCCTCCATTGCAAGCCTGGTCATCGGCTTTATTCTCCACCTGATTGTCTACCTACTCAAAGCACTGCGTTTCCGAATGATCCTCGGCCCGGGAAGACTTCGCTGGTCCCACTGGATCGACCTGGTCACTCTCCACAACTTCGCCAACTTCATCCTCCCCTTCCGAACCGGCGAGCTCGCCTACGTCTACCTGCTCAATCGAAGGGAGAATGTTCCGCTGGGGGAGAGCGTGGGGAGCCTCCTCATGGCGCGCATCTTCGACCTGCTATGCCTGGCACTCCTTTTTCCCGTGTGCCTCGGTGCGCTCTTTTGGCTCGGCATGCCCTATTCCCATCAGCGTATGCTCCTCTTCATCCTGGGGATTGCAGGATTCTCGGCCATCATCGCCCTTTTGCTCGGTCTGACTCTCCGGGGCGAGACGCTCGTCAGCGCAGTGAAGCGGATCGTCGCGCGCCTGGGCCTGGACGGCTCCCGCCTCGCCGGCTCACTGCTGGGCAAGCTGCAGGAGGTGGTCGACACGTTCAGCCGCCACCGCTCTCGGCACCTCTACTCGAATCTCTTCGGGACATCGCTGCTGATTCTGTTCATCTTCTATCTCATCGGATATATTTTACTGCACGGGCTGGGCGTATCCATGAGCTATCTCCAGGTCATCTTCTGCCTCACCCTGATGTTTCTCTCCAACTCGCTGCCGATCAACAGCCTGGCCGGGATCGGAACCATGCAGGGGCTCTTCGTCCTCGGCTGCGAGATCATCGGGCTCGAGCCCGAGATTCCCTATCTGATCGGCTTGACGGATTTGTCGAATCTCGATATTGAATTCTCTATTGGCCTCGCTATCCACTTCATAATCATTTCCTACGTGGTCCTGCTCGGCCTGTACGGTGCCGCCCGCTACCGATGGCGCAGGCCTTCCCGGGTCGAGGCGGTACGCAATGAGCGATGAATATTTCCTCTGAGGAACCCAGGAAGGAATAGAGGAGCTTCTATATGAATGAGCGCGAAACCAAGGCTGTGCTCTTTATCCCTGCGCGCAATGAAGCGGAGCGGATCGAGGCCGTTGTGAAGCGATGGACCGAAGCACTCTCCGTGCTGGCGGACCGGAAGGTACTTATCGAGGTCCTCGTAATCGACGACGGCTCCTCGGACAAGACCACGGAGGCGGCGCAAAGGGCCGGCGCCCGGGTGGTGGCCCACCCTTATCCCCTCGGGCCGGCCGCGGCGACCCGGACCGGCATCCGGGCGGCCAGGGCCATGGGGGTCGATGTTGCATTCAAAGTCGATGCATGGACGCCGATCGAGCCCGGGACCATAGAGCAGACCTTGATGCCGGCAGTAGAGGGGCGCGCCGATGTGGTGGTAGCCGGCAGGATCGAGGCCGCCCTCGATCCGGGTGGAGGCGGAGCGGCACGTCGAGCGATCAGTGCGCTCGTACGCCGGCTCACCGGATGGAGCGTCACAAAAGCCAGGGAGGGCCTCATAGCATACTCGCGCAGGTATCTGGACGCATTCGACTCCTTGGAGGAGTTCGGGTCCGGAGGAGAGATATTCGTAGATACGGGGAGCAAAAATCTGACAGTCGTCGAGGCGCCGGGAGACAAGCACGGGCCCGGCCCGGACAAATCATCCAACACCCTAAAGCTCCTGCGGCCCGCATCGCTACTGCGAATCATGATCTTCGAGAGCCCGATTCGCATATTCACTCCCGTCGGCTTCTTTTCCATCGCCTTTGCCTTCGCACTCTACCTGTACAAATACATCGATCCGACCTATGAACCCCACCTGAACACGATCGTCATCCTGATCATCGCCGGCGTTCAGACGATCTTCTTCGGGCTCCTGGCCGACCTCATCCTCAAGCGGAGGTAGGAGACACCCCTTGCCCTGGACTTTCCGAGTGAACGGGGCTCAGTAGTATCCATAGGGCGGCCTGTGGCCGCCGCTATATTTCCATCAATAAAAATCGGCTTGATCGGCCACTACAGTATCCATAGGGCGGCCTGTGGCCGCCGATATATTTCCATCAATAAAAATCGGCTTGATCGGCCACTACAGTATCCATAGGGCGGCCTGTGGCCGCCGATATATTTCCATCAACAAAAATCGACTTGGTCGGCCACTACAGTTCAGACGGCAATCAATTGTAGGGGCGGACCTGTGTGTCCGCCCTTTTCACTCAACGCACGCCTTGGGACGTCTCCACACAAGCACTCGCTGCGACACTTCCCCCAATAGCTGAATCCCAGTTCTCTCATTTTTCATTTTTTTCATTTTTGCACTTGACAACTGAACTAAAAAGTAGTAAAAGGTTATTTAAATTAATAAACAGTTTTTTAAAGTTTAAAGCCTTTATCACGCGGGATCCCATGATGAAAAGGCTGGAAACTCTCTCTCTCTCTCTCTCTCTCTCTCTCTCTACCTTTATCCTCAGTAACGGCACCAGATACTCTTCTCCTTGCCTTAATCCAGCCTCGACCCGAGTCAGGCATCCCCTATTTCGCGGACATCCCGGAAATAACGATCGAAACAGATCGGCTGCAGCCGGTTTTTCTCATCCTTGGCCCCTCATCTCAGGGGCAAGGTCGGCGTATATCCATCAACAAACAAGAGTAAAGGAGAGAACAAAATGAGAAACCGAACTCTGGCAAGGCTCGCATTCATGCCATCCATAATCTGCATAGTCTGTCTGACGATGAGTCCCGCACTTGCCGGGACAAAGGCAAGCTTCATGGGAAAGCTCGAAGGAGCGGACGGCTTTGTCGGGGATGGCTCCTTCACCGGCTCCTCTGCGTACATACAGCTCTGGCTGGACAAAGCCGGTGACGGACTTTCGGCCCCGGTCCCGGGCCAAACCGCCAATAGTGACGATCTGCTCATCAGAGAGGTGGCCATTGCCGGTGAGACCGGGGTCTTCGGCACCAAAGTGCTCGATTCGACCGACAGCCTTGTACCCGGATCGTACTGGATCCGGGGGATCGCATCCCCGGCGGGAACGCCGGGAATCAGCAGCGCAAACGGCACGGACGGCTCGGACTCGGCGCGGGTAAGCGGTTCTCCCGGCTTCGGATCCGCCCCGGCCGTTGCCGCGGTCTACGGGGATGCCCGCCTGACCCTCGACGGCGGGAGCTACGCCCAGGTCACCGATACCGACACGGACAAGGCCCCCTCGTTTTTCGTCCTGGATCCGGGTGCATCCAATAACCCCGGCGTCATTATGCTGGACACCCCATACCCGGTTTCTCAGTAGCCGATCGATCCGGAAAGTGTTCTCGAACCTAGCAAACTCTTCGAAGGGAGGCGCGCCATGAAACGGATTGCCCTTATTATCGTTGTTCTTTTCAGCACGGCAGCCACGGCTATAGCTGCCGAGTTTCCGGTGTATGAAGGTTTTTTGGATCAAGAAAATCCGGATATTTCTCTAGATACAGCTACCGATTGCCCCATTGTTGTCTGGGAGGAATATCAAGATGACCCCCAAATAGTATATACAATATATGGAAAATATTTGCCTTCCGAAACCTGTCTTGAACCAATGGAACCATTTGTCATCCATACGTCAAGTCAGCAAGCTGAAAATCCTGCAGTGGATTGTGATAATATCGTTTGGAAACAAAAGCATACGATTTTTCCAAACTATTTCGTTAATATTTATGGGAAAAATTTATCGAATGAATTGAAGTGCATTTTCGAAAGCGAGGCAGATCACAAGCTTCAAAATCCGGCCATTTCCGGGAATTACGTTGTCTGGGAGGATTTCGAGCATTTAGTTTCGGATATCGATATATACGGTATCGAGATAGATCCGGATACTTTAGATACAATAGGATCTCGAAAAACGATTTGCGAAGAAGACGGCATTCAAGAAAAACCCGCCATTTCCGGGAATATTGTTGTCTGGCAAGACAAAAGAGGCGTGGATAACGACATTTACGCTTGTGAATTGGACGCAAGCGTGGCGGAGCCCTGGGTCGTTTGCGATGTCCTTGGGGATCAAATGAATCCTGATATTTCAGGAAGTATTGTTGTGTGGGACGATAACAGGGGTGACGACAGAGAGATTTACTACGGAATTGCCGATCAGAATAATTCTTCCCAGGAGGGAATATGCATATCTCCTTCGGAGCTATATGACAATCAAAGCCCGGCCGTATATGGTGATGTCGTCGTCTGGTATGCGAAAGAGGAGCATGACCCTGATGAGCCTTTCAATTTATACGTAAAAAATATTTACAGTGACGATTATTTCCTCGTTTCCGAGACAAGGATGAAAACCGGCGGTTCGGAGAATAGCATACGCACGGCGATTTCTAATGCGGATGATTCCGGAACGATCGTGGCCGTTTGGCAGGATGACAGGATAGATAAGGATGTTGCTCATCAGGAACATGGATATACGGAGACACTGATTGACATTTACGGAAGGCGAGTCGATCTGGATGTGGATTTCGAGGGGGATTTTCCGATTGCTCAACATCCATTAGAGGTTTACTTTTATAATAATTCTATTTACACCATGTATACAATTGATACATATGAGTGGGACTTTGGCGACGGAAGTGATCCTTCACATTTACAAAATCCATATCATGAGTTTCTTTTAGAGAATGGCAGGGCTTTCCCCGTATCATTGACAATCACAAGTCCAGAGTACGGATACCCCCTTACAGAGACAAAGGAGGGCTATATAAATCTGCTCCCCGTCGATCATATCGAGATGTTTGATCAGATCTTAAAGACGAATCTCACGTATTGGAATGAGGAAAGCGGGTCATGGGACGAGGTAAGCTGGATGAAGGACGCGACTCCTATTGCCCCGCATATTCTTTATCGCCTTGCGCACGATCCGGCCATGCCTGAAGAGTTGCGCCCCATATGCGAAGATCTGGCCAATAGGACCATTGATTATTGGATCGAGATATTTTTTGATTTGATTATTCCCGGAAGCAGAGATATGCAGGCGGCGGCAGCCAACTGGAATTTCGATTATATCTCAGAAAATATTTCTCCCGGCGATCCGGATTTATACGAGGTCATTGCCGGTATTCCGTGTTTGATCGCTGGGTTACAATTTTATTCAGGTGAGGTCAATCCGTGTTTCTGGTACGATACAATACTTCATTATTCACTTCAAATTGGAAATATTACGCGTGATCTATGCTTTGACCAAGACCCGGTACCGGAAGGTTGTGAGCCCATAATGTCGGCCGTCGAAAATTATGGGGAGGCATTCCTGCTTGGTTCGATTTTATTCACGGCCTATCAATACGCTGAAGTCTCACTTAATGAATTGTGGCAGATACATGCAAGATATACAGGATGGTCTACATGGGTCTTCCTGAACAATCACTACTGGGCGGAAAATGGGCCATGTAAAGATGGCGTCGAGTATAAACATCATGAGGACAGCAGTAATACCTATTGTAACTTCTTTCATGATCCATCTCCTTTACAACCTTCTTCCCATCAGGGAATCTGTTGGGAAAACAGCCCGATTTGGGGAGGTCTCGCAAAAATGTTCGATGTAAGTGGTAATCCTTTCAGTCTGATCAAATTCAATCTGCTGAAGGAGACCTTCGACCAATATCATTGGAACCCATCTGAATTCAATCCATATCCCGATCCGGAGGCATGTCCGTTGAAATTGGGATATTGTTACCTGCCAATCCGATTGCCTGATTTTAAACCTATTCCATCACAGCCCGGCGCGGATTTTTCCGACAATGTCGGAATCGCACTGGCCCTGACACAAATGTATAAATCTACGGAGAATAATCCGCTGGTAGACCATATTCCATACAAATGTCGGGCACAGGAGATATTCGACACTGTCTTGGGCAACATCCAATATACAGGGCCCGAACATCAACGGCATATTGGATATCTGTGGACCGATGTTATTGGAACACCACCGTACGACATCGATGTGCCCGGCCAATTCATCGGCCGCCACCACCTGTCGTACAAGGAAGACCTGCATTATCAAGTATCACAGCATAAATGCGTCGGATGCAACTTCATTCTGCTGAACGGGTTATATGAATTTTTGAATGCGAAAGGTGAGTGGCCTGAGGAGTGGCCCACCTGGCCATAGTTTTCCTGTGTCCCAGGTCCCATTTTATTTGCAACCTCATACCGATTGATGCTAATATTGTATTCGGAAGCAGCGGGAGGTAACGGGATGAAAAAAACATACATCTGCCTCATCGGAATTTCATTGATCACATTAGGCGCCCTCCTGTCAGG
>CAZFWM010000142.1:0-17981 GCA_964522545.1 uncultured Thermodesulfobacteriota bacterium | reverse complement strand
CAATCGGGCTTGAAAATAGGCACACAGCTGACCATGAAGATCATCCCGGAGCACCCCTTTCAGGTGGAGACGATCCGGGGCGTCTTTGTCGGGAATCCCGGGCCGGTTCGGCTGGGCATCACCACGGCCTGGGGGCGCTCCTACCCCGACCCCGAGGGGGACCTCATCCCCCCGGTCGAGTTCTACATCACGGACCCCGACCCCTACACCTGGGTCGAGCTGGACATCTCCAGCGCGAACCTCTACCTCCTGCCCACCCGGCACTACATCCTCTACTACGAGCGCATCGACCTCAGCCCGAACCTGGCCATGGAGGACATGCCGGCGGGTGAGTACTCCCGGGCGATGATGCACATCCCCGGAGAGTCCATGCCCTACGGGATCGTAGGCAACTTCAGCCTGCAGCTCGGCGGCAATTACTTCTGCGACTGGGCCCCGCAGGAACGCTGGTTTCGCGAGGACCCGGATCAGCCCTTCGCCGACGTCGCCTCGTCCCGGGCCGCCATTGCCGACCTGGACGGCGACGGCCACGACGACCTGATCCTGAACGCCGGCGGACCCGTCGCGTTTTTGGGCGACGGGCAGGGCAACTTCACGGATCCGGGCTTCGACCCCTTCCCGGACGTGCCCAAGGCCGCCATGCTGGTCTTCGCGGACGTGGACAGCGACGGCGACGTGGACGCCTTCGCGGGCACCTACGTAGGCGCCGACGACGATGGGGACCGGGTGACCAAGGCGGAGGGGGACTGCAACGACGCCGACGCCTCCGTCTACCCCGGGGCCACCGAGCACATGAGTAACGGCAAGGACGACGACTGTGACGGAGTGGCGGACGACGGCACCGACATCTCGGATGAGGATCAGGACGGACACACCATCGCGGACGGCGACTGTGACGACAACCGGGATGATGTCCACCCCGACGCCGAAGAGCTGCTCGACGGGCGGGACAATGACTGCGATCTCCAGGCGGACGAGGACTTCGCCAACAGGATCCTCTTGAACGACGGAAGCGGCCTTTTCGCGGCGCTCCCCGGTTCGGGCGTCGAGGTGCTCGACCACGCCACGGCCGCGGGCTTCGGCGACGCCAACGGAGACGGCGCCCTGGATCTCTACTGGGGCAACTGGCTCCTCCACTACCCCGATGACCCGGCCATGCAGGACCGCTACTTCGAAGGCAACGGAGACGGCAGCTTCACGGACGCCCAGGAGGCCGCCGGTCTCGTGCTGGCCGAGCCTTGGTCCTGCTACGGTGTGATGTGGAACGACTTCAACAACGACGGTTACCAGGATATCTTCGTGGGCAACTACCACCTCTACGCCAACCAGCTCTGGCAGAACCAGGGAGACGGGACCTTCCTCGACGTGGCCGAGAGCGTAGGCGTGGCCTTTGACGACATCCCAGGCCCATACCCGGACTGGGTCGGCGGCCACACCTACGGCGGCGACTTCGGGGACATCGACAACGACGGCGACATGGACTTCTTCATGGCCAACCTCGCCCACCCCCGGGTGCAGCCCTGGAGCGATCCCTCCATGTTCGTCGTGAACCAGGGTCCGCCGGACTTCACCTTCGAAAACCTTATCCACGACTACGGCTTCATCTATGACGAAGGAGACGTGAACGCCGCTTTCGCCGACTACGACAACGACATGGACCTCGATATCGCCATCGCCACCCTCTACACGGACCACTTCTTCAAACTCTACCGCAACGACGGCTGCAAGGGCTTCGCCGACGTCACCTATGAGACCGGCACCTCGGTGCACGATGCGGTCAGCGTCGTCTGGAGCGACGTGGACGAGGACGGCGACCTCGACATGATCGTCGCCGACCGGCAGGGGCTCCCCAACGTGCATCTCTTCATCAACGAGGTGGGGCAGTGCTACAACTGGATCGAGCTGGTCCTGGAGGGGACCACCACGAACCGGGGAGCCGTCGGAGCCCGCGTCACCCTCACCGCGGGTGGGGTCACCCAGATGCGCGACATCCGGGGCGGCGGCGGACATTCCAACACGCAGAATTCCCGGGTGGTCCACTTCGGCCTGGCCAAGGAGAGCGTCATCGACGAGGTCACCGTACGCTGGGTCGGTGGCCCCACAGAGACCATCACCGGCCTCACGCCCAACGGCCGCTATCGCATCGTCGAGGGGGTGGGGTGGGGCGAGCCGCTGTAGAGGCCCTTCGCAGGCGAGCCGTCGGGTCACGCCTCGACTGTGGAGGACGGCAGGGGAAGGAGCACGGGAGAGCATCAATCGGATGAGACTTTTTTCGTATCATCGAGGATCTCCCCCAACGCTCGTGGAATATGGTTTATGAGTTCGATTACCTGAGTAGCAGGAGTCGGCTTCGAATAATGCCCGGCCAGTCGATTTGCCTTCGCCGCGACAATGGCCGCCTCGCCGATCTCCATGCCCGAGCCGATCAGGGACGAAACAATACCGGTCAGGGTGTCCCCGGTTCCCCCTATGGCCTCCAGGGCATCCTCCGCGGGATGGTCCACGGTCTCCTGAATCCCTTGCCGGGTGGCTAGGTAATCTCTTGACCCTTTGACCAGAAGATGGCGTGAAGCGTTTTCATGCGAATAGGCCCGGGCGATCAACTCCGGTACCCGATTGTCCTCGTGCAGGATAAAACCGCGAGTGTAAAATGGGTGCGGCGCCTCTTCATCCGCGAGAAAGGCCAGTTCTCCAACATCGGGAGTGAATAAATCATAGGAGGACGACAGCCCGCTCATCTTGGCCACATACATTGATCCGGCATCGGCAACGAGAATCGGCGGGGAAGGCATCTTCTCAATGGCGGACCGGACCTGATCGTGCCAGTGGACGATGGGCTGAATGTAATGAAACGTGATCACTCGAAAATCAGTCTGCTCCACATGCCGTGCCAAATATTCATACAAGCATCGGCTGCCGGCACCCGGGCCGATGTCTCCGACCATATATCCGAAAGGGAGCGGTTGGCCGAGCACCTCGCCGGTCTTTATGGCTGCCGCTAACAGGGCCGGGGTCCCCCTGTTCACTATGGCCCGCCTCCCCTGAATAGTGATCCTATCATCTTCCAATCGGACCTCGCCGGCCACCAAGGGAAAATCTCGATCGGGAACGGTTCCCACTACCGCGAGCATCTGCGTATCATCTCCTCGAAGGCCAACTGAAGGGCATAACCACATAGGGTATGCCCGATTTCCCGTGGGCTCGGCGCTTCAGTCAGGGATTTGCCCACCATCTCCAGGGCGAGATAGGGGACATCCGGGCAGCCGCCTCCGGAGACGTTCACGATAGTCAGGGTCTCCTTTTCGACGGTCAACTTCATGTTGGCCGCCCGGATCATCAGGTATCGACCGAAATCCTTGGACTGGAACAGATCCAAGGGCTGCAGCAAGGGACTGTTCACCGGAACCACATCTATGGGTGGGACCTCGGCCTGCCGGAGTGTCCTCACGATCTTCAACTCCTCGATGAGAGGAAACTCGATGACCATATCACAGCCTTTTCGGATCTCGGGCGGTGGTCCCATGACCCGGATCTTACATCCTTGGGCCTTCAGGATTCTCTCCGCCTGTATGACTTCGCTGGTATTTTCGAACACCAGGATCCCTCGGTCCTGACGGTTGCCTTCTGAGATCTTAAGGCGTTTCCTCTTGAAAAGCTTCAAAGGCACTTCTTCAACTCTTCGCAATGGTAAGCCGGCACCCCATATCTTCGGATCGTACATCTTTCACTTGCCATCCCTGGCTTGCGGCGGCACGAATGACATTCTCCCTGGAGGTATCCGTATCGATCAGGATTACAACATCTCCTTTGTCCCTCGTTTTGATCGCCTCCAGGGTCATCAGAACGGGCTGGGGGCACGAAAGACCTCTTGCATCAATGGTTGTATCCATCTTCATCCCTCCTTACGTGTTTTTTTGTCTCATGGTGTAGCCGATGAAAAGGCAGACAAAAAGCCCGATGACCACCGCGGCGATTCCATGGGGTCCGACACCCTTGGGCGAGCTGGCCAGACCCAAGTTGTGGGAAAGGCCGGCCCCCACGATCATCCCCAGGACAAAGACCGCGGCGTCCCCATCCCCCTCACCGGCCAGAAAGAGCTGGCGACCCGGACAGCCCCCGGCCAGGCAGAAAGCCAGGCCGGCCATGGCCATGCCGGCGAAGTTCCAAATCCATTGGGTGTGGGCCACCGGTTGACCGGCAAAGCCGGGGTGGAACTGGCGCAGAACTAGATTCGTGACAAAGGCTGCGATCAAAAGGCCAAGTATCCCCAAAAAGAGATGGATCTCCCGAAACAGGATCAAGTCCCGGATGGATCCCATCGTGCAGAAGCGGCTCCGCTGGGCCAGAAATCCTATGGTAAGGCCCACAACTAATGACAGGATCAGGGGCGCGTGCATCGCCCCAGGCCCCTTCACACTGTAAAAGAGCACCCCGTGTTTTTCCTGCCCCTCGATCTGCGGGGAGATGAACATGAGCACGAGAAATCCGAGCATGATCAGGGGAAGAAGCCACCCGACCGAGGCGTATGTCGGCTGTACACGCCCCAAGGTGTACCCATTTTTTAGAAAGCGGGTGCCGATCCATATGCCAAAAACCAGCCCGAGGAGACCGAAGATGGCGTTTCCGTCGCCCCCGGCCAGACGGAGCAGGGCCCGCCAAGGGCACCCCAGAAAGACCAAAGCTCCGATCATGGCAAGAACCCCAAGGACAAACCTCACGATAGGAGCGGAGCCCGCCCGGGGGCGAAACTCCTTGAAGAGATGGGCGGAGATCAGCGAGCCGAGGACGAACCCAATGATCTCCGGTCGCATGTACTGGACCACGGCCGCCCGATGGAATCCGATAGCCCCGGCAATGTCCCTCTGGAAGCAGGCCACGCACACGCCCATATTTCCAGGGTTACCCCACTTCTGCAGAAGGGCGGCAAACACCCCGATGAAGGCGCCCACACAGATGATCCCCCAGCGGGTTGCAAATACACTTTTTATAAAAGACATTCGGGATCCTCCTCCTGTCAAGATTCATACAGAGAACGCTACAGATTAACCTGGAGCTGTGTGGAGAACAGGGATGTATCCTGCTCCGGGGCACTGCTTTCGTGTATTGCCTTTGTAAAGTCAAGAACCACTTTGAGGGCGTGGCCTTTCACGAAGAAATTGAGCCCGCCGCACACGTAGTTCGTGTAATAACTATCCTCTCTGTCAAACCGTTCAAACCTGAAATAGGGCTGTACCTGAACGAAATCAACGAAGCGGGGAATCATGAACCCGCTCAGGACGTACCACGTCTTTGCATCCGTTCCGCCGGGCGCGTTTTCCATGTCTACATACGCTCCTTCAAGGGTTATTGAACCGGAGCTGATCGGGTAGTCGAAAAAGAGGTCCACCGTCCATGCCTGATAGTCCTCCGACGGCCCGCCCGCTGTCCATTGGAGGTCGTTCTGCGTGTCCAATCCAGCCCCCAGAGACAAGACCTTTTTCGTTCCCAGATAGGCCCCCTTGTTGAACCATTGAACTTCCGGATCGAGCAGACTCACAGAGAGCCTTCCGGCCAGGCGCAGCCTGTCTTCGGGATTCTTGTCCCCTTCCTGACCTTCAGCGGCCATGAATCGGTACTGAATCATCCCATCGAGGATATTTCCCCATAGCACGACACCATCATCTCGGCCGACCTTGGAGGGGAAGAACGGGGCGCCTCGCACGCCACCCTGGACAAACGGCAGATCCAGCGTGCAGAGGGTAAAAGTCGACTCCGTTCCAAAGGCCCTCGTGAAGGGAATGTACATCCTGCCGACTTGGACCTTGAGCTCTTCCAGGAGGTCGATCGTGATCCAGGCATCCCTGACCGCGATACCTGTTCCGAGGCCGTAGCCCGGCTTGTCCAGACCGTGCTGTCCGATTCGATCGCCTGCGATGTGAGTAAAAAAGGTCACCTTTGGAATAATCTGTCCTCTGATGTAGAGATAGGGCCTTCTAAGCATAAAATCATGAATATCCGAATCGTTCTCCTCAAAAACTCCCTGGTACCAGAATTGGAGGCGGAAGCCCGCGTCGATCCATGAGTTCTCTCCTATGTCCATCTTAAGACCCGCGTCAGCGGCAGGTGCGGCAAAACAGAACATGGCCGTTGCCACGGCCGATATAGCAAGCCGTTCTATCCTTTTCCATGACCCTCTTCTACAGAATGTACTGGTTTCATCCATCTTTTACCTCCTCATCGAAAGATCAGATAATCGCACAGGCTCCATGGCCTGCATGCAACAGATCGAGCCAGAAAGCTCTCTGTTCGTGGCAAAGATAAAAAATCGTGAACCGCTTAATTTCTCGGGAGAGTTATTGCTGGGCGCAGAATAAAGGTGAGATGCTGTATTTTGATGGGGTCTTGTGAAAAGACGGATCATAGGTCGCCTCGCCTCCAGGGTAACCTACCCCGGTCGGAGCTAAGCTTCAGTATCTATGCCTTACCAACTGGCTCATATCGACTTTCATAATAATGTCCCTCATAAATGAATGAAACCGTATATCAAAGGGCACTTTTTTTGTCAACAATCTTTGGCCACCACTCTTGCCAAGAACTGGCACATGATCTCCTCAGTATGCGATATTTTCCATAGTACGGAGATTAGATGCTGTGAAACCAGAGCGTTTCTTGACCATCCATGGGCGACGAAGATCCGGTGGATCGGCCCTATGTGTGGCCTGATGCCGGGCCCCCCGCGGGATTCGGCTGGTTCTGCGAAGGCATGGACTGGCAGGACACATTGAATTGCGGCCTGATCCCCGAGCTGAGCGGTGAATACTCCGGCGTCCAATCGGGCTTGAAAATAGGCACACAGCTGACCATGAAGATCATCCCGGAGCACCTGTCGTTCCCGAGAACTCGTAAGACATTTGACTTTTTTGAGTCATGTCCGCACAATAATCATGGAATTAGTCGTTAAAGGAATCATTCGAATACCTATTATATTGGAGGTTGCATGATGGATGAACAAATTTCCAATAATGGTAATTCGCAAGATGAAATTCGTTACAAAGCTACGATTGATTTACTTAACCATTTTGACAATCAAATAACTGCTCATAATAGATATATATTTACTTTATTGGCGGGTTTGATTTCACTATTTATTTATTTTCGCAAAATTGATGTCAGTTGGCATTATTTTCTTCTCTTTCTTGTTTTAGTAATTGTTGTCATAGTTTTTTGGGTATCGCATTCTATCCGATTTGATCTTTTTAAATTATTTTTAACCAGATACGCCCGTGATATCGAAAAAAATATTTTTGACAATAAGATTGGCCCTCTTGTACAACAAGAAAAATTCTTTGCTAAGCCTGCAAGTGTTGATTTTTTAGATAAATTATTTTTTAAATTATTTACCAAAGTTAATGGTTTTAGGCACTGTACACTTATTTCTATGTTTGCTTTAGTAATTACTATAGTAATTGCGTCATGTTATGCTATCCTCATAGATGCTGGTTTTCGGTTCCTTGGCAATTGATAATTAGAAAATTGAGAAGGATATTCTAAAAAAGTCACGTCCAAAGAACGTGGCTTTGCTTTGGCCTGTCGTTCCCGAAAACTTGTGGTTCTTGAATAACTCTGATAACAAGCCATCCCGATCCATCCAATGGCAAAGATTCGCTGTATTAGTTCAAAGACCATAGCCCTGATCATTTCTTTTTATGCCTTACCGGCTATCTCCGCCACGATCCACATTCCGGCGGACCAGCCAATCATCCAAGCCGGGGCAGAAGATGCAGCCGATGATAATGATGGGCAATTTTTAAAATCCGACATTCGTGTTGGACTCGGCCACGCATTGGCTATCAGCGTAAAAGATGAATACAGGCAACAAATCATACCTCTTGCCGCCGCCTCGGGTGCAACCTATACGGCCCTTTATCTCACCAGAAATACCGCTGTTGCCCAGAATCCCGGAGAAGATGGCTCTTTTATGGATCTCGATGTTCAAGCCTTCATCGATTATGACGCAAGCATAGGATACAACCCGGAATGGTGGGATCGGTTTGCCGCTTATCTTGTTCAGGGAAACAATTACGATGTAATCGTCATTGTTTCCCTGTATGACTTCTGCTGTTCCGGCGGTGGCCCCTTCCATGGGTATAATGTTTTTGACTCCTATGATGCCGACTACGTATCCAGGGTCGTCCAGTATCTAAATAACGCGGGAGTTACTTACATCCTCAACCTCGGCGTAGAGCGAGGCCCAGGGAGCGGACTTGGGCCTTCAACCTCTTTCCTGAATGATTGCATCTCCCATTTGATGAGCCTGGGTGTGAGCCTACACGAGCAGATGTGTATTTCGGATGAACTACTGGATGATCACTACGCGGCGGATGACATCACGCATATCCCTGGCTATGTGACCGACCATGGAGACTATATCCCTGGGGATACGGCAGGCCATGGACGCTGGACCGGGGATGCCGCCCACACGGTCAATGATGAGGAAAAGATGGGCGGAGGCGGGTATCCGGTCGAATGCCACGGGTCGTGGGGTTCCGGATGGGGTGGAAGCGGTACCACACAGCAGTACATAAATTACCTCAACGCCAATAGGGGAGGGATCGCTTGTCTGAACTTTTGGCATCTCCTGGCCTTCAATGATTGCCGGGAGGCCCTGGGTTCAGAAGATATGGAGCTGATATTCGCCCCGAATCAGCGATCCGCCATAAGAGAGGTGTTGGGGGGGCAAATTGAAGGAGATGTACTCTTTGTCGTCAAATACGATCATGGACCCGTCTTGACCGAGGGCGATGAAGTAATCAAGACCCGCTTGGAGACCGCGCATGGATTTTCCGTCATGGTGGTGGATCACGATGGAGTCTCTCCTCAACAAGCCCAGGAGAAGGCCTTGGTCCTCATATCCGAATCCGTCTGGTCTGGTTTGGTGGGCACCACCTTCAGGGATGTCGCAGCACCGGTCATCGTCTGTGAAGCCCATCTATTCGATGACATGAACATGACCGGAGATGTGATTGATGTCGACTACGGTTTCACAGAGGGTGATTCGCTCTTCATAGATCCAGAGATCCCCGAGGTCATCGAGCACCCCCTCGGCGCAGGTCTCGGGGGTGGTTGGCATCAGGTTTACTCGCCCGCCAATTATTTTACCTTTGGCGATCCCGGTGAGGATGCGGTGAAGGTGGCACAGCGCTATGTGGACGGGGTTGGTTGGAGATTTTGTATTTTTGGATATCGAACCCACTCTGCGATGATGAGCGGAATGACGGCCCCATCAAAAAGAGTGGGCTTTTTCCTGACGGATGAATATGCGGCGGCCAGAGACATGACCGATGTAGGTTGGGCCTTTTTTGATGCTGCCGTTAATTGGGCGACGAAGTACGAAGTGGCGTTTACACTGGATCTGGATGCCTCTTTTTCGTCCGGCTATCTGAGTCTTGACTTCACAATAGGAACGCCGGAACCGACTCTATGGACGAACTACTTGATTATCACATATCCGTCAATTCAGATCATTCCGCTCTGGACCGTTCCGCTCCCGGCTGTCGATCCCCCTATCGAGCTCCCTATATTCTTCCCTATTCCCAGCATAGGGTGGATCGGAATCTGGACCGGTTTGTTTACAGAGGGAGGGACCCAGGCTATTGATTTAGCTTGGATCGTGGCGCCGTCGGGAATCTCCTGGCCTACGTCGGGGTCCGATCGCGAAGCGGGAACTCGGAGGGCTGTTTCGAGATCCTCTATGTGAGCGACCCGTCAGGATCCGGGATCCGGGACATGGGCTATGTGGAGGTCCTCTCCCCCCTCGGCACGGTGCGGCCGACTATGTCAGCTGGACCTCCTCGAAGGTTGAGGTGAATGTGCCCGCCGGAGCGGCGAGCGGCCCTGTGGTGGTCTGGGTGGAGGGCCGGTCATCCAATGAAATTCCGTTCCAGGTCACCACGGGAGGATGTTTCATCGGTTGGAGCAAACGCTTCAGCAACAATGAAGCCTCATAGGTCACTATTATTTTTTTCATACCATTCACGCCATACTGCAGGGTCCTCACCAAAACTCTGTCCGGTTATTCTCCGTAATGCGTAAGCTGCATTCGATCGGGCACGCCGGTTTTTCTCGTTCAGGGCATGGATCAAGAGGGCGATCGCCGGTGCGCCTATCTGCTCCAGTGAATTAGAGGCGGCTCCCCGCACGAGACTCGCTTCATCCTTCAGGGTTGCGATCAAGGGCTCGACCGCTCGCTCAGCTTTCAGCTTCCCCAGCGCTTCCACCGCCTTCTCTCGAACATCCGGATGCTCATCGTCGACGATTATTATCAAGGGTTCAGCCGCACGCCCGTCACATATGTTTCCGAGCGCCCGTGCCGCTCTGGCCCTGACATTCGCTCTTTCATCCTTCAAGGCTCCGATTAATTGCATAACGGCCCGATCGTCTTTTATCCTACCCAGCGCCCACGCTGCTTTACCTCTGACAAAAGGATGTTCATCCTTCAAGGCTCGAATCAGGGAGGAGACGGCTCGATCATCTTCCATCTTTCCCAGGGCCCATGCTGCATTCTCTCGAACTCCTGAATGCTCATCCTTTAAGGCATTGATCAGCGGCTCCACGGCTCGATCGTCATTTTTCTCTCTCAAAGACCTGGCTGCCTGCTCTCGTACCCTCGGATTTTCATTGTTCATGGCGGCGATCAAGGAATTTACATCACGAAGGTCCTTCTTCTCTACAAGTGCATGGACGGACGTCTCACCACTTTGCGGCAGTAGAGAGTGCATATAGGCGCTCTTTGAAGTGGCCAGCAACAGAAAGGGATCGGGCCCGGCCGCGTAGGCCAGGTCCCGGGCGCGGCCCGCGAACTCGAGGCCGGCAAGGAAGGGCGAGAAGGTCATCCCGCCATTGGTGGACCAGAACACCTTGTCCCAATACTTTTTCATAATGTAAAGGACCTGATCGTCTGTCCGGGCACAGACCACATCGTGAATGCTCGCGTCGAAGAAACCGGTTTTCATCCATGTGAGGCCTGCATCGGTCGTCTTGTATACTCCGCCGCTCAGCCCACAGGAAGCGGCTGCGAGGTAGAAGGTATGGATGTCGACAGGAGACGGTGCAAGCACCTCCCCTCCGGTCGTAGGGTTCAGACCATCGAAGGATTCGAACCATGTGAATCCGCCGTCCACCGAGCGGAGCACCCCGGCGGGCCTGCAGTGTGATGCGCTGTCGTTCCAGGATGCGAGCATTGTGGCGTCGGTGCCGTCCTCGACGATCTCGATGCTCGTCACGCTCATGTTCCATTCCGTCCTTTTGTAGACCTTGGTCCAGCTCGCCCCGGCGTCGTCGGACCGCCAGATCGTGGCCCCGTCGCCCACGGCGCGGTTATCCCTGCCGCCGAGCAGGATCAGGTCCGGATCGTTCCGGCTGAAGCGCATGGCCGTAAGGTCGGATTCATAGCTTCTTCCCTGGTCGGGGCCGAGGCCGGTCCACGAGCCATCCAGGTTTCTACGATAGAGCCCTTCCGGCGCGACGCTCGAGGGACCGTGCGAGATGGCGTACAGCGTGCCGTCCGGGTGGAAGCCGACGGTGCCCCATCTCGTTTTCGGTACCGGCTCTGCCTTCCATGCCTCTCCGCGGTCCAGGGAGGTGCGGATCCCTCCCTTGTTGTGGCTCTGGAAGGCGATGGCCAGCTCGTCCGGGTCGTTCGGGTTGGCCCCAACCGAAGTGGTGTCGAGGTGGCGGATACCGACCGTGGACGAATCGAAGGTGCCTCCGGAGTTCGTGCTCTTGAAGGAGCCGTAGGAGTCGGCGCCGAGGAAGAGAGTCTCTGAGCTGCCCGGTGCAAAGCGCACGGCCCTGAGCGAGAGGCCGGAGGTGCCGCCCACGCCGAATGCCCATGTCGCGCCACCGTCCGCGGTCCGATGGACGCCTGCACCGAGGCTCGCGAGGCAGATGACGTCGGCGTCGTTCGGATCGACCTCGATGTCGCTCAGCTCCCGGACAGGCCAGGTGTCGTTGTGCATGGGCCTCCAGGTCTCGCCGTCGTCGGTCGATTGCCACAGGCCTCCGTTCCGATATCCGAAGAGCTCCCCGCCGGCGACGAGAAGGCGTGTGCCGTCGTGGACAACGTCATTGAGCGTGATGTTCGGCAGGCCGCGGGAGCGATGCTTCCAGGTATCCCCGCCGTCGGTGGATACCCAGAATATCGAGCCGCCAAAGGCGCTGCGGAAGCATGTGTAAACTTTGTTCGAGTCGTTCGGATCGAAGGTGATCCCGTGACAGCTTACCGGCATTGCCATGAGCGGAGTTCTGTCGCTCCAGGTCGCACCGCCGTCCGTCGAGCGGATGACGTTTTTGCTCTGGTCGTTGTTAGAGGAGACACCCGCCCAGACATGAGCGGCATTGTTCGGGTCGAAGGCGATCTCGAAGACCTGCGCGCGGCGTTCGAAGCCCGCGTTCAACCGGGTCCACGTTCTGCCGTCGTCGTCGCTCTTCCACACCCCGTTGGACGTTCCGATGATCGCGGTCCCGTCGGGGGCGAACTCGATGTCGTAGACGCTCGTTCCGCTCAATGCGATAACTTCGGACCAGGTGGAAGCGCTGTCCGACGAACGGTAGAGGGACCCACCGGTGGTGGTGCCGCACGGGGCGACGCCGGCAAGGACGACATTCGGGGCTGTGGGGGAGCTATTCACGTCATTCACATCCCCGCCGGGAGGGCCGACGGCCTCCCAGTCGGAGACACTCGTCGCTCCTCCATTTCCCATGGACGGGCGCTGTGCCTGTACGGAGCCAAAAGGGACAAAAAGCATCGCAATGGATGCGCAAATCAGCTTCCCCCTCATCCTATTGTCCTCCTTTTCCAACGACATTGATCGTATTTTTCCGATTGGTGTTGAACCAGACCTCATCCGGCTCACCGCAATACCCTATGAACGCGTCGATATCTCCATCATTGTCGAGATCGCCCAGGGCGACGGCATCACTGCATCGGCGGGACCTGTCTTCACGGCAAAAATCGCCTTCGTGAAAGACGCCCTTGCCGTCGTTCAGCCAGATTGCTTCCCCTCCTTCGTGACAGTACACTACAAAGGCATCCAGATCGCCGTCACCGTCCAGATCGGCCAGCTCGACAACCTTGCTGGTTGAACCGCCCAGCCGCTGTCCGCTGTCACGGAATGTGCCGGAGCCGTCGTTCAGCCAGACATGATCGGGTTGGCTCTCACTTTGTCCCCTCCCCCTTCGAAGTGTTTCCCCGTTCGCAAAAAACGCATCGAGATCACCGTCGCCGTCCAGGTCGCCCAGGGCGACATCCTCGGTGTACGGCACCTTTAGTCTCTGCCCGCTGTCGCTGAAAGTCCCGGATCCGTTATTGGACCAGACCGTGTTCGGACCGCGGCTGTTCCCATCGATGAAGTCCAGGTCCCCGTCGCCGTCCAGGTCGCCCAGGACCCCTCCTCCATCCGAATACGATCCCACGATGGAGAACCGCTGCCCGGTCATTTGAAAACCTCCCTTTCCATCATTCAGCCAGGGCGAGGGACGAGCCATTATGTCGAGATCCCCATCCCCATCCAGATCCCCCAGAAAGATAGAACCGGAGAAGTCAGTAGGCATCTTTTCGCTCTTGTGAAGCTTTCCGACCCCATCATTCAGCCAGATCTCCACAAAGTCATCGGGCCCGGAAAAATGCGAAATATTCACAGCTGCGTCCAGATCCCCGTCGCCGTCCAGATCGCCCAGAGCCAGACCCGACGTCCTCGCCTGGCCGAAGTCCTGATTGCTTTCGCAGAAGTTCCCTGATCCGTCATTGATCCAGATCGTATCCTCCCCTGTATAGGAGACGTTCATGGTGTTTCCGACGAATGCGTCGAGGTCGCCGTCGCCATCCAAATCGCCGAGAGCGACAGACTCGGTCAGGGAGCTGCTCAAGCGCTGTCCACTATCATTCATAAGGCCCTTGCACGGCGGGGGTATCTCTGTTTCCTTCTGTTTCCCCGACCCGGATCCCATCACGTCGCTCAAGTCTTCTTCAGGAAATTCCTCCGCCTCTTTCTGGGCCATACTCTCCGACACGATTATACGCAGAATCCTTCTCGCATTCTCATTAACACCCATTCCGATCTCGATATACACTTTCTCAATCTCTGCCAGGGCCGCGACTTTCGATATCAGGCTATCCGAGGCCGCTGTTGTCTGAAGGGCATGGAACAAGACCTCGATTGCCTTGAAGGTCCGACGGAATTCCGTATAATCTCTGGCTATTCGAATGAACTCCCATGTATTCCCCTGGCCGCTACGCCCGCTGCTGCTTTCCCCCCCTTCCCGCACACTTTCGTAGGCATAGTACAATGCCTTCCAGGCACTTTGCGGTTGGCCGAGCTCATAGTAGTTGTGGGCTATTCTTCTCAGCAGCCCTATATTGCGGTTACTGATCGAGGTGGATAGGGCGGCAACGAATACCCGGTCCTGCATTTCGTGGGCCGCTTCGATCCGTCCGAACTCCGCATACCTTTCAGCTATGGAACACCAAGCCGCTGCCCGGTCTTCTTGCTCGCTCATCGAATCTGCAAATTCAAGGGCTCGATCGAGAATTTCATGGCTCTTCTCCTCCTGACCCGCTTCATTGCATTTTTCGGCAATAGAAACAATTTCAAAAACTCTCGAGGAAAAAGATGGATTTGTCTCGACCAGCTGCAAAGCCTTGTCATATTGACCGATCCGCGCGTATTGATGAGCAATGAGACTCAGAGCAGGAATTCGAAGGCCCGGATTTTCGATGAGTTCCGCTATTCGAACAGACTGGAGCAGTGTTTCCGCCGCTCTCTCATATTGGTCGGAGTCGATAAAGCTCTGGACAACAGAATAGATCGCCCGACTCTTCAAAGATCTATCTCTCATGAGATCGACGATCCGGAGGCTCTGGTCGCATTGCCCCACCTTTGTAAATGCTTCAGCCAAAAAAAACAGATCGTGCTTGAAAAAACCTGGATCTCTTTCAATTATCCGATCGAGCGCCCGGCCGGCTATTTCGATGGCTCCCTGTTTCTGGCCGCTTTCTGCGCATTTTTCGGCGATCCGGACAAATATCGATATCCTCGAATAACACTTGTCGATCTTGGATGCCACTATCTCCAGAGCCTTGTCACACTGGCCGGCCCCCGCATAATTCGTTGCTATATCCTCGATCATCCGCTTGTCGTGGGCTGTTTGCATAGTCAACGCCCTGGATAGCATCTCCAGAGCCTTATCGCTCTGATCCGCTTCGATATAGGCCTCGGCGATTCGAACAAGTGTTTTTGCATTCTCGCGGGAGTCCTCTATTTTCGCGAGCGCATCGGGGACTTTGTCGTATCGACCGATCTCTATATACGCCTGGGCTACCCGTCCGATCAGTCGAGCCCTGGAAGGAACATCCTCAAAGGCTTCGGCAAACTCCAGAGCACGAGAGAGCATTGACTCGGCTTTTTCGGCCCGGCCCATTTCGATATAGAATTTGGCCATACCTCTGAGCTTTGAGACGACTTTTTCTACTTCTCTTTTCTCCTTGCAGGCCGTGGCGATGTAGAGGGCGCATTGAAGCGGACTTTTCTCGGCAATGGCTTTCCTTTCGGCCGCGGTACGACTGAGCTTCCTTTCCGCATTCGAACCGGGCGCAATCGGAACCTGCACAAGCGAAACCTGCACAAGCGAAACCTGAAAGACTGCCAGACAAAGAAAAACAGCGAACATGGCTCTTTTCATTGCTCCCTCCTGTACCTTGTCTTATGAACGTATCATTGGAAACAAATCCGGTTTCGGCGCCCCGCTCTGTCCCGCCCGCGACGGGCGGGCCCGGCGATCAACCAAGCGGCCGCGAACAACAAGGCGACGGACCAGACGCAGCCCCGCCGGGCCGTGCCCCGGCCCGGCCCCGGCAGAATGGCGCAGCTCGACGGCTCGCACACGTCGCCCCACCCGTCTCCGTCCGAGTCGAGCTGGTCCGGGTTGCTGGTGTGCTCGCAGTTGTCCAGGCTGTCCACCACGCCGTCCCGGTCTTGGTCCGGGATCGAGGTCGGCTCCCAGATGCGCACCGCGTACTGCAGGTCGAGAGGCCCTCCCGAGCCGATGGCGAGCGGCCCCGTGTCCTCCGTGTTGTCGGGCGAGAGGGTCACGCTGTAGTGGCCGGTCTCGTCGTCCATGGTGCAGGTTCCGTCGAGGCAGTCGGCGGTCTTGTGCCACTGACCAACCGACCAGTACCCGCGCTCGGCCCTGACCTGGGCGCCGCGCCAGTCGTGCTCGATGGTGGCGGCGTAGTTCGCGCCGACCAGGGTGAGCTCGCGCCCCCCGGTGGTGACGATCACCCCCCTGGCCGGGGAGAAGAACGAGCCCTGGTCGGTCAGCCTCACGGGAAGCTCGCCCACCGTGTGGACCCCGCCCGAGGAGAAATCGTCATGCAGCAGATAGACGCGGTCGAAGAAGGCGATGAGGGAGTCGGTGCCCTCGAAGGTGGCGATCGGCTCTGCCGCGGCCGAGATGGCGGCGTTGCTCGCCCGCTGAAAGAAGGCGCCGTGGTAGTAGTGGAAGATATGGTAGGTCTCGAACCAGGTGCCCACGGGGGGTGGGTTGTGGAATAAGTCCCGTACGACCCCGTCGCTCACCATGCCGAGGAAATCGGTGAGGAGATCGCCGTAGAGGGCGTAATTGCTGTAGCCCAGGCCCACGTGGGCCAGGCCCGGGTCGGCGAGGTTCGAGCCGAAGAAGCCGAAGATCTGGAAGTAGGGGTAATTCTGCGTCCCGAACTCAGGGACGAAGAGCGGATGGAGCATGAGGGGCGAGAGATCGTACCACGGAACGAAGACCCGGTCATTCCATCCGTACATGTCGGGCGCCACGATGTCGGCGTTACTGTGGGCGAGCCACCCATCGAGGTCGTTCAGGGGGCATCCCGGGTAGTTCTCCCCCCACACGTTCACGATCAGGGGGAAGCCCGGAAGGACCGCCTCCACGGCCAGGGAGAGCTCGCGGTGGTATCGCTGCAGGCTCCACTGGTTGAAGGCCTCGGTGAGCTCGAGGTCCGGGTTCTCGATGTGAAAGATCTCGAAGGTCGGCCAGTTCCCGTAGAAGCCGGCCTGTTCGGTCGAGGGATTTTCGAAGAGGTGGTTACAGAGGGTGCACGTGCACCTCTGGTCGGCAACCTTGTTCACGATGACCATCTCGTTCTCGATCTGCAGCGAGATTATGGTATCCTTCGGCGCCACGGTGTTGACCGACCGGATCCAGGCGGCCAGGCTCTCCAGGGCCGCCTTCTCCTGGGCGATCAGGTTGGGCCAGGCCGGGCAGTACACGCCGAAGTTGTTGTTCGGTTCGAACCCCTGGGCCGCGATGGCCCCGAGCTCGTCCGTGACGAGGACGTAGTTGTCGCAGGTGACCGGATCGTTCACGTAGTCGAACTCTTCCGGCGGCGGGCAGTCGCCCCCCGGATGATACGGATCCGAGGCGTCGTAGATCCCATCCGGGGCCCGGTTGGTCTTCCCGCACACGTTGGACCCGAGCCAGGCGAGCTGGATGCGCAGGCCCATGGCGCGGGCCGTCTCCACGATATTGTCCAGATCCTCGCGGGTCGGATCGGCCGCCCGGAAGGCGTCCCGCGTGATGCTCCCGTCCGCCCAGGTGCCCCATCGCACGGGAACGCGGATCGCCGTGAACCCGAGGTCGCGCGCGGTCTGGAGGTACCGGTCGATCGTGATGTCCGTGGGATCCCAGGCCGTATCTTCCTGCAGGTGGGTGCCCAGGACCAGGATGGGTCGCCCCGCCGCGATGAGGGCCGGGTGATCGTGCCTGGTCTGGAAGTGGGGAGAGGCTCCTGCGGCCGCCGCAAGGAGGAGAGAGAAAAGGGGCGCGAGAACCGGCATCGCCCGAATCGAATGGTATTGCATAGCGTGCACCTCCATCAAATTCATGTTTATTTTCTAATTATCAATTGTTTTTCGTTTTCACAATACTTTTCACATCCCCACAAAGTCCCT
>CAZFWM010000141.1:0-18048 GCA_964522545.1 uncultured Thermodesulfobacteriota bacterium | reverse complement strand
GTGCGAGCTCTCGTGCGACGCCTGCGTGGGGAGCTGCCCCACCGAGGCGATCTACACCGGTCCCAGGCGGATCAAGGTGATCGATCAGGCCGACTGCATCAAGTGCGGCTCCTGTATGGATGCCTGCCCACCCCAGTACAAGGCCGTGGCCAAGATCTCCCCGCTTCGCGACCTACCGAACGACGGGGCGCGACCGAAAAAAAAGAGCGACTGATGGAAAACGTTCGGCTCACCATAGACGACAAGCCGGTGGAGGCGTGCGAGGGCGAGAAGATCCTGTGGGCGGCTTTGGACGCCGGGATATGGATCCCCAACCTGTGCGCCGTGCGAGACCGGAGCCTTCCCTTCGGGGGCTGCCGCCTCTGCCTCGTGGAGGTCGAGGGGCGGCGCACACCCGTGGCGAGCTGTTCGGAGCCGATCGCAGAGGGAATGGTCGTGCACACGCGCTCCGAGGGGATCGACCGGCTCGTACGGACCGCCTTCGAGCTGCTCATCGCGGCCCACCCCGTCACCTGCAAGACCTGCGCGGCCAACAAGCGCTGCGGCCTCCAGGAGATCGCCCGCCGACGCGGCCTCAAGCTGCGCACCCGCCGATTCTCTTCCATGATCCCCGACCTCCCGATCGATGAGGCCAATCCCTACTTCCGGATCGATCCGAACAAGTGCGTGCTCTGCGGCAAGTGCGTCTACATCTGCAACGATTTACGCGGCGTGGGCGCCATCGACTTCATCTACCGGGGGATTCGCACCAGCGTGGGCACCGTGGACCGCGTTCCCATCGACCAGACCCGGTGCGACTTCTGCCTGGAGTGCGTCCGGGCCTGCCCGGTGGGGGCGCTGGCATTGGAAGATAAACAGAATCGATGATTGAGGAGCTCATGATGAACCTTACTTTTCCACAGGGAAGGAGAAAGTCATGAAGACAAAAGCGATCCTAGCGGCATTGAGTCTGGTTCTTCTCGTGAGCATACCCGTCATGGCCGATGTGCCGGATGAAATAACCTACCAAGGCAGGCTAGTGTATAACGGAAGTCCGGTGACCACGGCCACGAGTATCATATTCCGGCTGTTCCAGACCTCGAGCGGAGGGAGCGCTGTCTGGACGGAGACTCACGGCTCGGTAACGCCCGACAGCAACGGGATCTACACAGTGGTCCTGGGTGAGGCCACGGCGATTCCAGACGACTACGATGCGCTCTGGCTGGAGCTGGAAGTGGCAGGCAACACCCTCGCGCCGCGGAAAAAACTCACCTCTGCGCCGTTTGTTTTGAGGGCTGGAGAACTGCCAAATCTTTACGTCAGCGGCAGCGTCGGCATCGGGACGATGAGTCCAAGCTTAAAATTAGATGTGGCCGGTGCAATTCGGTCGAAACAGTTGAAGGTCGATACCGAAGGAACCTATTTAGGGCTGGACGTCTCCGGCTGCAACACGGTCGCCCTCACGCACCTGACAGGCTCTGTCGTCATCGACGGCCTGTCCGGCGGCGTGGCGGGCCAGATTCTGCACATTTTCAAGGTCCAGGGCGCACCGGGTACGACCGTGACCATAAAACACCGTACGTCCTCCGTGCAAGGAGAGCAGATCACGGTCCTGTCGAACAAGACCGACCTGGTCCTGGGCCAGTCAGATTACGGAAAGGGAGTGACCCTGGTCAATATCGACGGCTGGGGATGGTACGAGATAGACCACTAGCCGGTTTTCTCAGCGCGTCTCAGTACTCGTCGCGGTCCAGGCAGTAGGCGCGCAGCGCAGGGCGATGTTGGTCTGCCTGCAGGTGAACGACTCCTTTTCGATCCTCCTGAATTGCACTGAACCAGGCCTACTGCCGCTCCCACCTCACCCCATCGAAGCCGATCTTTCTGTAGGTGCCGCCCGACTCGCCGGTGGCGTCCGTGAGCTCTACGTACTCGCTTCCGGAGTCGCTGAAGTAATAGGTCCCGAGTGTGACCCACTGGTCATAGTAGATGGACTGGTTCACCGTGGACGTGTAGGAGCTTCCGTTCGCCCTGACTTTGTACTTGGCGGACTGCGTGGTGGCGTGATCGTAGGGGACGAAGACCTTCACCCTGTAGTTGCCCGATCCGGGCAGAGACGGATTCCACCGGATATAGTTGGAGACGGTCGAACCGTTGACATAGGTCCAGTACATGTCTCCGCCGTAGCCGATCCACTCCCTGTGCCAGTACTCGGAAGGGCCGTACTTGACGAACCCGGAGTCGCCGTCGTCCACGGTGACCGTGGTCGTGGTGGACTGGACCGTGATCTCCACCCAGAAGGGATCGCCGAAAGTACCCCGCGGCCCCTCCATCTGGTAGGTGGCCCTGTGCGTGCCGGAGGTCGAGGGCACCGTGATGCTGGCATACAGATCGCCCGTGGCGCCGGGCCCGACCGTGGGGATGGAGAAGGACGAGGGTCCATAGCTCCCGCCGGTGCGCACCGCACGGAATCCCCCGCCGGCGCTCCAGGTCGTGTCCCCGCAGTTCGACATGCGCCAGCCCTTGCTGATCGTCTGGCCCGGGGAGACGATCGTCCCGTCGGGGTAGCTCAGATCGGCCACGAAGGCCGCACAGTCGTATGTGGGCGAGGAGACCGTGATCTCCACCCAGAAGGGATCGCCGAAGGTCCCCCGCGGCCCCTCGAGCTGATAGGTGGCCCGGTGCGTTCCCGACGAGGTCGGCACCGTAATGCTGGCATACAGATCACCTGATGCGCCGGGCGCGACCGTGGGGATGGAGAATGAGGTCGGCCCGTAGCTCCCGCTCGTTCGAACCGCCCGGAATCCCCCGCCGGCGCTCCAGGTCGTGTCCCCGCAGTTCGACATGCGCCAGCCCTTGTTGATCGTCTCCCCCGGCGAAACGGCCGTGCCGTCGGGGTACGAGAGGTCGGTCCCATAGGCCGCACAGTCGGTGGTGGGCTCCCCGACCACGATCTCCACCCAGAAGGGCTCACCGAAGATCCCCCCGGGACCCTCCAGGGAGTAGGTGGCCCGGTGCGTGCCGGACGTCGTGGGAACCGTGATGTCCGCATAGAGGTTGCCGGTCTGCCCGGGCTCCACCGTGGGAATGGAAAAGGATGAAGGCCCATAGCTCCCGTCAGTCCGTACCGCCTGGTAGCCGCCGGCCGTGCTCCAGGTGGTGGTGCCGCAGTTGGACATCTGCCACCCCTTGCTGATCGTCTCGCCCGGCGACACCTCGGTTCCGTCGGGGTGCGAGAGGTCGCCCACGTAGGTCGCACAGTCGGTGGTGCCCCCCTCGACCGTGATCTCCACCCAGATGGGGTCGCCGAAGGTCCCGCCCGGCCCCTGCATCGAGTAGGTGGCCCGGTGCGTGCCGGGCGTGCTCGGCACGGTGATGTCGGCGTACAGATCCCCGTTTTCACCCGGCCCCACCGTGGGGATGGCAAAGGAGGAAGGCCCGTAGCTCCCGCTCGTGCGTACGGCCTGGTAGCCGCCCGCCGTGCTCCATGTCGATGTGCCGCAATTGTAGAGGCGCCATACCTTGACGATTGTCTCGCCCGGCGAGACAACCGTGCCGTCCGGATAGGTGAGATCCGCCACGAAACTCGCGCAATCTTCAGCGGACCCGGAGGTCTCCACCCACTCCAGCTCGACCGCCTCGGTCCCCCCGGCCGTGAAGAGTCCGCTGTAGATCCCGATCATGCCCATGCTCGGCAGGGAAAACGAGACCGGCACGTCGATGGCGGGTTCGATGACCGGCAGGGAAATGGTCCAGAGAGGAAACACCTGCACGGACGGGGATGTCTGAACGAGGTAGTTGGCCCAGGAGGCCGGCTCCGGGGTACGCAGGGTGTAGTCGAGAGAGAGCGTGCCCGCAGAGTAAGAGGCATCCAGGGCGAGGACAAAGCCCGTGGAGCACTCCGGGTCGGCCAGATCGGTGAGGCCGTCGCAGTCGTCGTCGATTCCATTACCGCAATTCTCCGCGGCCCCGGGGTGCACGTCGGGATCGGTGTCGTCGCAGTCGGTTCCGCCGCAGGCCGCGTCCTGGTACCCGTCGCCGTCGACGTCCACGGTCTCGTCGGCGTCGTTGTAGAAAGGTGCCGCGAAGATGGAGGGCTCGGCCGGTGAGCCGGAGATGTATCCGCTGGGCGATTCTCCGTCGCGAAGCTTGTCTATTCCTCGTCCCTCCGGTCCGATCTCGTAGATGTTCTTGTACAGTGCGTCATGGAGGTGGGGCTCCCAGCCGCCCGTGCCGCCCACGTGCCCGAGCAGGGTGTTGAAACATACATCCTGCCCCAGGGTCACGTTGACGTCCTGGAGGTGAGCGTAGCGGTAGGCAAAGTTGGCATCGGCCGAGCACTGGACCACGACCTGGTTCCCGTAGGCCTCCCAGCCGGGGGGGCTCGATCCCGCGTAGATCACCGTGCCCGGCGCCATGGCAAAGGCGTTCTCGCCCGCCGTGCCGCCGGAGCGGGTCCAGTCGTCGGCGTAGTAGTCGTCCCCGATGTGGAGCCCGATGCCGGAGTGGGTGCTGCATACCCAGCCCGAGGAGTCGAAGATCCAGCCCAGGTGGGAATCGCCTGAAGGGTTGAGCGAAAAGGCCACACGATCCGCGACCTCCCCGACGGGCTCCTCGGATTCGCCCCCGGCCGGGGCGGCCGCGACGTCAACACCGGCAAAGAATCCAAGGAGAGCTGACAGGACGAGGATCGCGGTCAGAGGCATTGAGATAAGATCTCTCTTTTCCATTTTTCCCGCTCCTTTCCCATGACGGAGCTCAATGGGGAACTCGAAGAAGTTCCCCGAAGAAGTCTCTTCTCCGTCGGTCCCACGATCATACTACATTTTACTTGAGTTTTCCAATTTCAATTGAATTATCGCCCTTCGGGCGAGCTAATGAGCTCAATTGCTCCTGGGATTGACACCCCAGGCTACATGACCTGACTCCTTCGGGATCAATTGGATTTCCTGCCTCCAGACGCAACGGGCCGGACCCCACGAAGGGCCCGGCCCATGTTGTTCCAGCTTACTGCCGGATTTTTTATAGCTTTTAGCTGATCGCTGAAAGCTGAAAGCTAACGGCCAACAGCCACCCCGACAAAGCACGCCGGCGCCTGACCCGCCTCCACCCGGATCATGGCGTTCCCGTCTATGATCGGGATGCTCGAGATCGGCTTGAAGCTCGAGCCCCCGTCGGTCGAGATGTACGTGGCTCCTGCGTACGCTCCCGAAAGATCCATCCCGAGCGAGCAGCTCCTCGCTCCCCGGTTCGCCAAGGCCACGAAGAAGGCCGCTCCCGGCACTTCTTCTTTATTGATCACCGGACAGGCACCCACAGGCAGCCTCTGGAAGCCTCCCTCCCCGAGCACCACTCCCGTGCGCCACACCTCCATCGAGGCGTCCGGCACCGCTGCGGCCCCGCTCGCGTCCTCGTACACGATCACCTCGGCCCAGTCCCCACTCGCCGCCCCGCTCGTGTGGAACTCCACCGCTTCGAGCTTCACACTCGAGAGCGCTGTAAACCGGTTCGCTATCACGCACGTTCCCCCTATCGAGCCCGTGTGGATCTCCTCGCTCCCGTCGTCCAGCGTGAATTGGCCCACCTCGCCTCCCGGCACCACCGCCCGGTCACGCGGGCCCGCGCACAACACCTCACGTCCCAGCCATTTCTTCCCCTTCCCTCCGGACGGATAGAGGTCCACCCAGAAGGTGAACGGCGTCTCAGCCGGATCGAACTCCCACATCTCTGAGATCTTCTCTCCCGACGGGAAGCTCGTGCCCCCGACCCCGGGACCGTGCGGGTCCGAGGAGCTGAACTCCCAGTACGTTCCCCCGGCCAGTCCCGTCCCTATCGCCGGCGGTACGCTCGCCGTCACTCCCGGTGTCATCTCCGTGAGATCCGCCTGGATCGGTAGGGTCAGCGCGAAGCCCGAGGTGTTCTGTATCGTCACGTAGTCCTGGTACAGGTCCGTGGGCGGCGCCAAATAGCTCGGGTACCCCGGCGGAAGGGACGGCGAGCAGGTAGAGCAGCTCCCCGAGCCGCTCCTGGCCTCGATGCTCTCGTTGATGTGTCCCTTGCTCTGATAGTACCAGATCCCTCCCCCGTTCCAGTAACCGCCCCCTCTCATGGTGCCCGGGCCGACCTGCCCCACCAGGCCGGTCGCCGTGTATCCGCCGCCGGTCATCTCCCCGCCCCCCTCGCCCACGGCGCTGAAGGGAACCGAGTAGGACCCTCCGCTCATCTGCGCCTCGGCGGCGATGCCGAAGAGGAGCGTGATAGAGAGGACCAAGAGTCCGTGAAGAAGTATTCCCTTTTTCATCATCCTTACCCCCTTTTGAATTGTCCTTTCATCGACTCCGTCTTGGTCGTTACTGGCGGCTCCCGGGCGGAAGGTCCTGGGAGACGAAGCCCTCCAGGCACTCGACGGAGATGACGCTCAGGCTCTTATCCTCCACAATGATCGGCACCTGCTCGCAAGCAGCGGCGTGCTGGTATAGCTGGATTATGGCCCGCTGATATCCTGCCTTCTCTCCCTGCTGATAGATGGCCATGTTCCTCTCCTGGTACTTCCCGAACCCGATATACCCGACGGCCAACAGGAGGAGAACGGCCAGTACGACGATCGCAATTTTTTGCATGCCGACCTTCCCTTCACTTTCTATCGATTCATCCCCTTTTTTTCAAGGACAGCACTCCCCTGCCTCTACATTTTAATCACGGAGTGCATTTAATCATTTCTTCGGAGAAATGTCATCAGGGTTTCTAATATGAAGCGGCCGGTGGTTCGTCACCACAGATAGCTGCCCCGAACCTGGACGTAGGACTCACTGTCGCCGTCGACTCGCTCGAGGGTGGAGCGCAGTCCGATTCCCAGCTGTCTGCCCGGCGAGATGAGGAATCCCACGTCCCAGATGTAGTCCCTGTAGTCTTCGTATCTCCCGAAGACCACCTTTGTGTCCAGGGCCAGGAACCCATCCAGGACAACCAGCAGCGATCCTCCGGGGTGCGAGCCGTCCGCCGAGTAGGTTGCCTCGATGAAGAGGCTTTTTCTCTTCCACTGGATCATGGGGCCGAAGTGGTCCTCGGTGGCGCTGAATCCAAGAGACAGGAAGCGGGGGCCGAGGCGGGGGAGATGCCGGAGGTAGGCCAGGTTCCGGAGCGAAGTCTTGTCCGGGAACCATGACTCATCGATGATCAGGAGGCGCTCGTCCAGCAGGGACAGACCCTGGACAGAGACTTCGCCGATGAAGGCGCGGGCCGTGAAGTCGTACTGGTGGATCTCGCCCGTGAAAGAGACCCTGGAGGGGAGCTGGGTATAGGTTCCCCGCAGGGTCACCGTAGGGTAACCGAGGATCTTCCGGGTGAAGGGATTATGCCATCTCTTCGACGGCCCCCCGTTCCGGTACGCGAGCAGCCCCAGACTGAGCCGCCGGGACATGTTCAGATCGCCCCGGTCGGCATAGGTATAGGAGCCGAACATCCTCAGGAACGCGGTGGGCCCGTCCATCAGAATCGAAGTGGCCCGGAGCATGAAGGGCAATGCAAAATGGACCCGGTCGGACTCACGGTCGAGGGAATGTTCGAACTCGGCTTCGACCTCGCTGATGGGATCCTCCCCCTCGAGGAGGCGGCTCCAGTCATAGTCGAACATCTGGAGGTCCCTCTCCTGCTCGCGCTCGTCATCGATCTCGAGATCCGCGAGCTGAAGGCCGATACGGTACTGAAGCGTGGTGCGCAGGCGCCCCAGACTCAGCTCCCTGCTTTTCCCCCCGAGATAGAACGTGGCCTTGGGTCCTTCGTCTTTGTAGCTCTCTTCCTCCATGGAGTATACCCAGGCCGCACCGCCGCGGAGCAGGGAGAATTCGGCGCCCGCGTCGAAGGAGAGGTCGATCCGGGAGCGCGAATAGTCCTGGATCTCGAAGCTGAAGCCGAACTCCTCGAGAAAAAAAGTCCGGACCGGGGACTGGTCATACTCCCGATGAAGGGCGATGAAATTGCTCGTGCTCCCCTCGAAGGAATAGCGAAACGTAAGCTCGGCGGTTCCTCTAAGCCCGGACGATCCGCGCAGGAGGCCCTCGACGCCCAGATCCCCGTGTATCTCGGAATCAAAGGCGGCCCTGTTCATCATACCTACACTAAAGCAGAAAAGGGGCTCCCTGACTCCCCTTTCCGGAGAGGGGTCCGGATAGCGCGCGAAGAAGATGGCGTCGAGGTTTTTTATGTCAAAGGGGATGTGCTCGATCTTGAACCGGAGGCCCACCGGCCCGGCACTGGGGTCCGTGTAGAGGTCGAATACCTCGAAGTGATGCGCGAGCTCGACAAAGGCGATCTGCACCGCCTCGTCGAACTCCTCGATGGTGACGTCGTAATCGAGGAGAAACTCGGCGAGATAGTCCCTGCCCTTTCGCAGATACCACAAGTAGTTGAACTCCCCGAGATCGATGCTCAACACATCATCGATCGGACCGATGGAGAGCGTGTCGTGGCCGATGTCGTAGCCGAGATCGTCCCCCAGCTTGACCGTGCCTCCCGAGAACCTCGGGACGTAGCCCAGGTCTTCATAGAGCTCATTGATGAAGGTGGTGCTCGAGAATCCGGTCGCCCAGCGCCAGCCCGCCATGTCGCCCCCGGCGAGCCAGAGGTCGAGGAGGTCCCCGGAGAGTAGATCGTCGGCAATCGGATCCCCCTCCCTCAGTCTGACCGAGGCCATGCCTGAAATGGGAGGGAGATCGTCTCCGGGCGCCGATAGGGGGGCCTGGAGACAGGACTTTTCGAATTCGAGTAATTCCGGGATATGGGTAAGGGAAGCTGAGGATTGAGAAGGGGCCGGGGGTTCTGAACAGGGTTGCTTTGAGTTTAAGTGTAAAGATCCCCCTTCTTCTGCCTCGACGATCATTGAGAAGGGCGAGGTCAAAAAGATAATGCTCGGTATGATACCTCCCGTCCCGGCCAGCCGGATTAGGGCTCGAAACGGGCTCCTGCCGGGACTCACATGGAATCACCTCCGATCCGTGACGTCAGAGGCTAACGTTCGCAATTTCCTCTAACTTATTGATTTGCAATATTTATTCCATTTTTCTACCCCCTGGGCCGATTCCACCCGGCCTCCTGGACAAAGAGACCCGTCAATCGACTCCCAGCTAAAATATGTCCTTTATTCAATATGTTAAGGCGTCTTGGCCATAGAATGGAGCGTTTTCAAAGGGGGGAAGCGGTGTTCTCTCTGCCAAGGGAAGGTGTTAATGGGGTCTCACGACCAAGGCCGGACGGGCAAAATTTGCTTACAGCAGCTCTAAATACGCCATTTTTCGCGCTAATGCGGCGGAGCCGCTACCAAATCCCAATTCCCTCACCCAGGCCCTCTCCCAGAGGGAGAGGGATTGAAGGTTCTCGCAACGACCTTGTACCGATATCTACGAAAAAGCGCAGATGTTGCGATGAAAGTCTTTAAACGCGCACAGGCATCTCTATGGTGAAGGTCGTCCCCCGGGGCTCATTGTCCTGGACCCGTACGTACCCGTTGTGGTCCGATATGATGGTCCGGACGATAGTGAGGCCCAGACCTGTGCCGGCCTTCTTGGTGGAGAAGTAGGGCTCGAAGAGGCGATCCTTGTCTTCGGGCGCGATTCCGGGCCCGTTGTCCCGGACCTCGATCCTCGCGAACTGGAGCGGAGCGTTATAGGCGGTCTCCACCTCGATCTCCCCCTCGCCGTCCACGGCGGCCACGGCATTGTCGAGGAGGTTGATTATTGTCCGCTTGATCTGGTCGCGGTCCAGCTTGAACTGGGGCAAACGGGTGTCCTTCTGGAAGCGGAAGGCTATATTCTTGTGGCCCTCCTGGTACAGGACGAGCGCCTCGTCGATGATCTCGTTGAGGTCGTTCAGGGTCGGGTCGGCCGCCGGCATCCGCGCAAAGCTCGAGAACTCACTCACCAGGTGCTTCATTGCGTCGACCTGCTTGATGATCGTGTCCGTGCACTCTTCGAAGACGCTCCCGTCGTCGGCGAGCTGGGAGTAGCGCTTTTTCAGTCGCTGGGCGCTGAGCTGGATCGGCGTGAGCGGGTTCTTGATCTCGTGGGCGATGCGGCGGGCCACCTCTCGCCAGGCGGCCGCCCGCTGGGCCTTGATCAGCTCGGTGAGGTCGTCGAAGACGACCACCATGCCCAGGTACTGATCCTCCTCGTCCTTGAGGACCGTCATGTTCACCAGCATGGTGAGAGTCCGCCCCCGCACCTCGACCTCCACCTGCTGGTCCACGCTCCCGTCGCGCGCATATTTCAGACTCTTGTAAAAATCCTCGACGATCTCGAGCTCCCGGGCGCCGAGCAGCTCCCGGTAGTGCTTCCCCAGGACCGCTTCGGCCTCGACGCCGAACATCCGCTCGGCCGAGCGGTTGACCGTGGTGACATGCCCCTCGGCGTCCGCGCTCACCACCCCGGCGGCCACGTCCCGTAGCACGATCTCCATGTACCGGCGGCGCTGTTCGAGCTCCACGTTCGAGGCGCGGAGTTCCCGGCTGGCCTGATTCACCTCGCGCCGGCTCGCCTGGATGTCGGCCGTCATCTGGTTGAAGGAGTTCACCAGCGTTCCGATCTCATCATCGGCCATCACTTCGATGCGGTAGTCGAGGTTTCCCTGGGCCACCTCATGGGTCCCTTCGGCCAGGCGCTGAATAGGAATGGTGATTCCCCGGGCGATCTTGAACCCCAGCCAGGTGGCCGAAAAGACGATCAGCATGGCGATCAGGAGCAGGTACTGGAGGTACTGAAGCTTGAGCTGCTTTTTCAGGATCTCGGACTTGTTGTACTTCTCGAAGGACTCGGCGATCACGGTCATCTTGCCCACGAGGCTCTTGGGCAGGTAATAGTTCACCATCACCACCCCGACCACGGTCGCGCCGTCGTAGGTGGAGCGGATCGGCACGATCCCCCCGATGATCTCGCCCTCGTCCCCTTCCCCCGCCGACTCGATCTTGGACTCCTCCTTCCCCTCCAGGCCCCGCTTCATCATGGCCGAGTCGGGCGGCGGGAAGACGCTGTACGGGATCTCCGGGTTGATCGCGTGGCAGAGCTCCTCGAGGGTGGCGGAGAAGACCTTGACGGCGCTGAGATTGTACTCGGTCTGCTTCTCCCGGATGAACATCTCCAGCTCGTTCAGGTTCTGCTCGTTCAGAAGCTTGTCTTCGTGGATGGCGCCGCTGATCTGGCGGGCGTAATAGATGGCGTTCAGGGCGGACGACTGGTAGTAGGTCTGGGCCACGGCCAGAGACTCCTCCAGCGCGGAGCGCACCTGGATGGAGAACCAGCGCTCGATACTCTGCACGATGAACAGGCCAGAGACATAGAAGAGGAGCAACGTAGGCAGGATGGAGAAGCTCACAAAAGCCACGACCAGCTTGGTCCGGAGCTTGGAGCCGAATAGGGCCTGCCGGCGCTCGACGAAGAGCTTCACGAAGTTGCGCAGCGACAGGAAGATCAGCAGGAGGATGAGTACGACGTTGATGTTGATCAGGCCGAAGAAGAGGATGTTCACCGAGACCGGGAGCTCGCTTCCCGTCTTGGAGAGCCTGACCATCACGGTGGTGAGGACGATGATCAGGACCGAAATGATGAGGATGGCCGTGAGTTCCCGCTTGCGTCGCTTCTGGTCAGAGCCGCTCCCCGGGGATTCGGCCTCTGGAGGTTTCATTGCCCTCTCTCGGTATTGGCGTCCGGCCGGCTCTGGAGGGGAAAGACGAGCTCCATCTCCTTCCACCCGGTATCCACCTCGACCAGGGTGGCCCCCAGCAGGAGATAGTCGAGGAACAGGGGAAGTGTTGCCGCCCAGACCGAAGCGCGGACCTGCAGAGTATAGGAGACATCCGGTGAGAGCTGATCAGTACGGGCAACGGTCAACTCCGGAAGCTCGAAAAGGGCCTTCTCCACCGCATCCACGTCTTTTAAGAGGACTTCGCCGCCGTCGGCGGCCCGGATCTGATATTCCTCTTTGGCCGGGAGGTACTTGACGGTTTTCTCCACGTTGAGCTTGCCGATCCCTTCGTTGAACCAGAACCGGCGGGACCTGTACATGTTGATGTCAAAGGCAACGGTCGTGGTGAATCCGTTCTGGATCGTGCGGATCACCTCCGGCGTGAAACAGTTCACCGCCCTGCAGTACATCCGGACCTCTCCATCGGCTTCCCAGACCCGGAGTCCATCGAGCATGGCCTCCTGGGCCATGGCCGGCCGGGCCAAAGGGTAGAGTCCCGGGGCGGCGAGCATGGCCGACAGAGAAATGATGACGAGAAGTAGAGTTCGCTTTTTCATTTGAGTCGAATATAGGGCGGCCCGTGGCCGTTGCCATTGCGATAGAATCGGCGGGCATGGCCCGCCCTGTTGCAGGTTGGAAGCTACAGGTTTTCCGCTATCCCGTAAACGCGGTGAGCCTCGCCGCCCAGATTCAGCACGCCCTTGAGGCATCGGATCGATCCCGCCGGCCCCGTGATGCGCGATTCCAGAGTCCCCTTGAGGCTCCACCGGATCGATGAAAAATCGACCCGCCCCTCCTCGCCCGCTTCTTCGGTTGTCTGGCGCACCGAGACCTGCAGATCGCTGCAGTCGATGATCCGGCCGAATTCATCTTTTCGAATGCCCCGCCACGGAGTTGCCTCTCCTCCCGAGCCCGAGGTGAAGTGCCACACTCCCTCTCCCCCTTGATCCCAGACCACGATCCAGCCTCCCGGAGAATAAGAGGCCTCCCCGCTCACGGCCTCCGGGTCACACCCCACCGGCCCCGGGCATTTCCTCAGTTCATGAACGGCCTTTCCCTCCACATTCGTCCCATTCACGAACGCTTGGGCGGAAGTGATGCTCAGCTCCACTTCTCCCATTTCGGCATTGTATGTGAAATCCGAGAAAAAGGGCTCACTCTGGATATAGAGTTCCAGCTCATCCCCCTCGAAATTCATTGTCCATTTATCCTCGAAGGACCGAGCGACCACGAAATCCTTCCTGCTCACCACCTCACCGCCCCCTCTCCATCGGTGCCACCTGTCGCTATAGAAGCAGCGCCGGTCGCCTCCCCTCTCCAGCCACCCTGTATAATCGTAGACCGTCCGGTTCTGATATAAGAGCAGCCCACTGAGGCCCCGCACGAGTCGAACCGAACAGATCAAGGGCTCGCCGGCATCCAATGCGCCAAAGATGAACCGGTCTGTCACGAAGCTCCTTTCCGGTGTGAGAATGTCGAAAACCGGAGCGCTGCATCCGGATATGGCGAGGGCTACTGCGGTAGCGATAAAAATTCGGCGAACGAACATCCTGTCTTTGACTCCTTCTTGTCTTACCCCGTTCGAATTCAGAACCGACTTTTTATTGACGCTATATTCTTCCCGATGGAAAGTCAAGAGAATTAGGCCCTTCGGGGCATCACGAGCCTCTGATACCTAACGCGGCCGAGCAGCAACCGAAAAAATGTGTAAGCAAGGGAAAAAAGGGAAAGGGGGAAAAGGGGGAATTTTTTAAATTATAGAAATCTCTCCCTGTGGTCGAGATGGCATCCTACACAATTCATCCCTTTTCCATTTTTCCATTTCCCCCCTTTCCCTTTGCTTACACATCATCCACAACTAAACCCTCCTCGGCCATTCGGACCGCAATGATATCGGCCCCGGCCTTTTCGAGGGCGGACTCGACTTGCTTCTTCATGCCGGCCTTGGAAAGAAAACATATGCACCCTCCCCCGCCTGCACCGCATACCTTTCCGGCCTCGGCGCCGGCGGCCCGGGCGACATCCATGAGCCGGTCGATACGGTCGGTTGAGAATCCCCTCCAAAAACTCCGCCTCGCCTCCCACTCGCTGTTCATGGCTCCCGCCGCCCGATCCAGATCCCCGTCGCGCAGGGCGAGGCGCATTTCGATACCACAGCACCGGATCTTCTCGAAAAGGCTGAATACCAAGGGGTCGCCGTCGATGTGGCCCTTCATGACCTCCCAGTTGTTGATCGCCGAGCGCCGGGGCTCCCCTGTGTAGCAGAGGACCAGACGATCCTCCAGGGCCTTTCGGCCGAGCGGGAGGGCCTCCCTATCCACCCCGCCAACACAGAGCCGCACGGCATTCAGACCTCCGTGCAAGGCAGGGTAATAGTCCTGCTCCCCGGTGGGGATCCGTATGACCTGAGCCTCGATGTTTCGGGCGACCCGGATCGTCTGCTCCGGGGTGAGCCGGAGGCCGGCAAGACGGGCAAATGCGCCGCACAGAGCTATCGTGAGGGCGGACGAACCGGCCAGGCCTGCCCCGGCCGGCGCATCGCAGTCCATATCGAGATCAAAGCCTTCAGCCCGGCAGAAGTACCTGGCCACCCTCACCGGTAGGGCCAGCCACTCGGAAGGCTCGAGAGCCTCCAATCCCGGGCCCTCGATCTCCTGCCCCCTGTCCAAGGATCGGACCTTCACCCCAGGGTCCGGACGCGGCCGGAGCTCGACACAGGCACGCATATCCACTGCCAGATTCACGGTGAAGGCATCCTCGTGGAAGAGGTAGAGGGGCCAGATATCGATCGTCCCGCCGGCAAGGTCGATCCGCGTTGGGGCGCTGCTTTTAATGAGCATCCGATCGCTCCTTATTTGTCAATATTTTGTAATAAAGCAAGCTCAGAAAACGTCACTTTATACGTAGTGCAGGTAACTCGGAGTTACATGGACGCTGCTCACGGAGATGCGATGAAAACAAGCCAAAAACCATCCCTCAAATCACTCCAAGACGAATTAGAGACAACCACGATCGAGCTCCAGCGAGCCTTCCGACTTCGAAAGCTGTTGCTGGAAGAACTGATCTCTTCTTATACACTCGTAGAAAAAGAACTCCTCCGGGAGATGATCCGCAACAACAAGCGATCGATCTTCCTCCTGGAAGAAAAACGCAGCCGGTTCCTCCAGGTGGAGGACCTCATCAGAACCCGGGTGGGTGGATACAATGAGCTGCTGACCTGGGATGAGCTGACCTCACTTCACCGGAATGAATACTCCCGCCCTTTACACTCCTCGAACGATCTAAATAGAGAATCCCACTTGATGACCGGCACGAACAACTGGTAAACGCCCGGACCGATCCCTTCACTCCTCCCTCACGCCCACCGTCCGGCCCGCATCATCCTATGTAGAGGTACCTCAAGAGAAAGAGGGCGCTGAAGAGATAGAGCACCCAGTGGGCCTCACGCCCTCGGCCGCTGACGACCTTGACCACCGAGTAGCTTATGAATCCGAAGGCGATCCCCTCGGTGATGCTGATTGAAAAGGTCATGATCGTGATCGTGATGAAGGCCGGAAGCGCCTCGGTGAAGTCGTCCCAGGCGATCTTCGCCACCCCCTTCATCATGTAGAGCCCGACGATGATCAGAGCCGGGGCCACGGCTGGCCGCAGCACTATGCCGGGCTCGACCTCGTATCCGCCGCCCACCATCCGGGCCAGCGGGTAGAAGAAGAGGGCCAGCAGGAAGAGGAGGCCGGTGAAAATGTTTGACAAACCTGTACGCCCTCCCTCGGCCACGCCCGTGGCGCTCTCCACATAGCTCGTCACCGTGGAGGTGCCGAGGAAGGCCCCGGACACTGTGCCGACGGCGTCGGCGAGCATGGCCTTGCTCGCCCTGGGGAGCCTCCCCTTCACCAGGAACCCGGCCTGGTCGCTCACGCCGATCAGTGTGCCCACGGTGTCGAAGAAGTCGAGAAAGAAGAAGACGAAGACCACCTCCACGAGACCGGTCTTCAGGGCCCCTATGATGTCGAGCTTGAAGAGGGTGGGGCTCACGGATGGGGGGAGCTCCACGAGCCCCTGATAAGTCGTGATCCCGAGAGGAAGCCCAATGAGGGCCGCAGCGAGAATGCCCCAGAGGATCGCACCACGAATGCGGAGGGCGGTGAGCACGCCGATAAAGAGGACGCTCCCGAGGGTGATGAGAACAGGGGCGCTCGTGAGGTCGCCCATCCCGATATACGTGCCCGGCTTGGCAACCACTACGCCCCCCCACTCGAAGCCGACCAGGGCGATGAGCAGCCCGATCCCTACCGCGATGCCGTGCTTGAGGGAGTCCGGCACGGCGGCCACCAGCCCCTCCCAGAGGCCGAGGAGCGAGAGAATGATGAAGATGCTCCCAGAGATGAAGACCGCGCCCAGGGCCACGTTCCACCCGTAGCCGAGGCCGCCGGCGGCCGTGGCGCCGCACACGGTGAAGGCGAAATAGAAATTGTGTCCCATGGCCGGGGCCAGGGCGATCGGGTAGTTTGCGACCAGCCCCATCAGGAGCGTGGCCACCGCGCTCGCCACACAGGTGGCCACCATGACCCCACCGGGATCCATCCCGGCCGCGGCCAGGACCGCGGGCTGAACGAAGATGATGTAGGACATGGTCATGAAGGTCGTGGTCCCCGAGACCGCCTCGGTCCTAACATCCGTCCCCTGCTCACGCAACTTGAAGAGCCTCTCCAGCATGGCTTTTTCTCCTATTCTCGGGAATACTTCATCGTCTTAGAGAAGGTATCTTTCAATTTCCATGGCGCCATGAAATACGCCAAGGATATCAATTCGATTGGATTTCTTAGTCATATACGCAATTCTATAATGTCCATAGAGAAGTATTCGAATTTCTCCTTCAGATTCCTTCCGATATAAATATCCAATTTGTGGGTAATCTTTGAGAACCTGAGCTTTATCATAGATACCTTTAACGACTCTTCTTGCTGCTGATGGGCTATCTTCTGCAATATAGTGACAGATATCCTTAAGCCAAGCCTCAGCTTCTTCTGTCCATCGTATTTCTACCATTTGTGAATTCTCTTCCTCATTTCTTCGTTCGATATCACCTTCCCTTTCCTTGAATCTACCAATCCTCTTTCTATCATGCGTTCAAATGCCAATTCGCGCATGATTTCCTCATACGATGCATCGTCCGGCTGTGATTGAATCACTTCCGTCATCTTCTGCTTAACGGTACTCATGATCGTTCCTCCTATTTCATTCCAACGCAGTGAAGGCGATATCAAATCGCTCTCCCTTCTCCGCCCTTATTTTTCTCGCAGAGACGCAGAGCCCGCAGAGATAGATCCGGGCGAGATGAATCTCTTTCTCTTGTATGGTATCAGCACTTACAAGTAGTTTATGATGCTTCTTAGCTCCAGGACCTCTACGGGACTCTGGTCCCAGTCGTGAATCCAGCAGACTATAACGTCACAATCGTTTTCATTGTGACCATGTTCCTTGAAGTTCGAACTCTTATACTCGAACTCGATCCTGACGTGCTCCCACTGGTTTTTCTCCTTGTCGAAGCAGCGTTTCCCTTCGCAATCCGGGAATTCGGTCCTGACCGATTCGATCAGGTAACCCAGTTCATGACTGATCATGCCAAAGAGGTAGACGACTCCCTGTTCGTTGACCGGAGCGAACCGGAGGCCCCGGAAATCAATCGGCTCTCCAAAGACGACCCGTCGTTTTCGAACGTTCTTTGGCTTGATGGTCTCAGGAACTATCTTGATGTCGCCCACACATGGTTCGTTTTTGGAAGGTTGTGATGCATGCTCTTTGAACTTGTCTGGAAATCGTTTTCGTGCAATAGCAAAGGCATTTGTATGGCCTCCCCACCTTTTACGGTAAGGTGTCTTACTGAACTTGCCCTTAGCATTTATCATTGCCTCTGTTGGTGGGCGACCAGTCTCATTATATATTCGAATAAGATCAAGGAGGAGCTCCTCCTCGGAAAGAGAGGGTTGGCTGCGGGCTATCTCAACGGGATCTATTGGGGTGAGACCTGCGGATTCTACTGCCCTGTTCCAGGTGCCAAAGTGATATTTGACCGTAGATATTGAAATGATTCCATGTTTCTGGAAGTCTACTTTTCTCACGGAATCCTTGCCGATGAGCGCAGCAACTCGTAGGATTTCTTTCAGGATCTGGTCGTCCGTATACATCCCGGCTCCATTTTGATGACGATTAGTGACTTGTAAATTCCCGCATCTCCACAGTCAGAGATACTGATATCTTTCTTGCACAATAGGACATTAACGTCAATACTGCCTATCCGGTTGACTCAGCATGGTACAACATCTTGTATGTAGTGGGTCC